>WYBA01000194.1 GCA_011526095.1 Myxococcales bacterium
ACCGCGCCACCCAGGCCGCCGCCGGCGACGTCGTCGACGTCCGCCCCGAGACCGTCGAGCAGGCGTGCTGCGACGCCGTCCACCTCGGCCGCGTCGACGGCGAGCACGTCGCACCCCCGACGCTCACCATCCCCGCGCGCACGCGCACCGCCGTCCTCGCGCGCGACCAGCACCGCTGCACCGTGCCCGGCTGCCGCTCGACGCGCGGGCTGGAGCTGCACCACATCCAGTGGCGCTCGCGCGGCGGTGACCATCGGGCGCGCAACCTCACCTGCCTCTGCGCACATCATCACGCCGCGGTCCATCACGGCCACCTGCGCATCACCGGCCAGGCCCCGCACGCCCTGCGCTTCGAGCGCGCCGGCGACACGCCCTACGCGACCGACGTCGTCGCCGAGGTCAGGGCCGCCCTGCGCGGGCTCGGCTTCGGCCCGGCGGACATCACGCGCGCCGTCGAGCAGGCGAGCGTCCACGTGGACGCCGGCGCGCCGCTCGACGCCTGGCTCCGTGCGGCTCTGCGTGCGTGCCCGCGACCGCCCACGTCATCCCCAGGGTGAGCGTGTGCGCCTCTGTCACCGTCTCTCCGCTCACCTTGTCGAAGGACGCCTCCTCTCCGTCTCCGCCGCGTCACCCGTCGCCGGCCATCCACCGCGTCGCGATCCTCGCCCCCTCACCGCCTTCCCCGCGCGCGACGCACAGCGCCGCGACGTGCTCCGCCGTCGGCGCCCAGCACGACACCTGCCACCGCGCCGCGTCGTCGTCCACGCCCTCGCCCAGCACCAGCCCCACGCCCTCCGCGTACCAGAACCGGTCGAGCGCCAGCCCGCCGAGCCCGATCCCGCGCGCTTTGAGGTACGCCTCCTTCATCGTCCACAGCGCCGCGAACCGGCGCGCCTGCCGCTCCGCCGGCAGCGCGCGCAGCGCCGCGCGCTCCACCGCCGCGAAGTGACTGTCGACCACGTCCGCCGGCACCTCTGCCGGCACCGGCTCGACGTCCACGCCCACCGCGCGCCCGCGCGCCACCGTGCACGCGACGAGGCCGCGCGCGTTCGACACGTTGAACGTCAGCCCCATCGCGTCGCCCGCGACGCGCGGCTTGCCGCCCGCGCCACCGTCCCCGCCCGGCTCGAACCGCCACGCCGCCGGCGCCACGCGGCCCTCCACGCACCGCGACAGCGCGCGCCGCTGCAGCGCGCGCGACGCCAGCGCGATCCGCCGATCGCGCTCGAACCGGAAGCGCGCCACGTGCGCGCGATCAGTCTCGTCGAGCACCGCCATGGCCGCCTCGCGCCGCGCCGGCGCCTCGAGCGCCTCCGGCCGCGCCAGGAACACCACGACGTCGCGCGCGCCGAGCACACACCGAGCTTACGCCCTTGCCAGGCGTCACCGCCCTCCGCTACTCAGGCGAGATGCGGCCCCTCGCCAAGCGCCTCGCGCGCCGCGCGCTCGAGCGCGTCCCCGGCCGGCGCGTCCGCTGGCGCGGCCCGGCCACCGGCCGCCGCGTCGCGCTGACCTTCGACGACGGCCCCGAGGAGCTGACCTCTGCGTACCTCGACGTGCTCGCCGCTCACGGCGCGCGCGCGACGTTCTTCGTCACCGGCTTCAAGCTCGAGGCCCACCCGGCTTTCGCCGCCGCCTACCGCGCCGGCGGCCACCAGCTCGCCAGCCACGGCTACATGCACCAGCGGTTCACCAAGTTGAGCCCAACGCGCCTCGTCGACGAGCTCACCCGCACCCGCCGCCTGCTCGGCGATGGCCCGCTCGCCCGCTGGGTCCGCCCGCCCCACGGCACGCTCGGCCCGCTCGACGTCGCGATCATGCTCGCCACCGGCCACATCGTCGCGATGTGGTCGCTCGACTCCCGCGACTACGACGGCGCGCCCGCCGACGTCATCGCCGCCCGCTGCGCCCCCGCCCACGTCGCACCGGGCGAGGTCATCCTGTTCCACGAAGGCCAGCCGCAGACCCTCGACGCGCTCCCCACCGTGATCACGGGCCTGCGCTCCGCCGGGTACGAGCTGGTGACCATGGCCGAGCTGTTCGGCCGAGGCTAAATATAAGCAATCTCGAAGTCTTGCACGAATGTCACATCCGGTGCCGTGCCGGATCTAGCCACACGTCTGCTCGTGAACCACCGCCGCACGTGCGATAGATTCGCCCACGTCGGTCGGAGGACGTGACCATGGACCCCGCGCACCCCCATCTCGCCGATCCGCTCGTCGGGGCGACCATCGGCAACTACGTCGTTCGCCACAAGCTCGGCGAGGGCGGGATGGGCGCGGTGTACCTCGCCGAGCACCCGACGATCGGCAAGCGCGTCGCGCTGAAGGTCCTCCACGGCGAGTTCGCGATGCGGGCCGATGTCGTCACGCGTTTCTTCCACGAGGCGAAGGCCGTCAACGACATCCAGCACCCGAACATCGTCGACATCATCGATTTCGGCGAAGTGCCTGCAGGCGTGCTCACCCGAGAGCGCCTCGTCTACTTCATCATGGAGTTCCTCGGCGGCACGAGCCTGACCGAGGTGATCCGCAGCGAGGCACCGCTGGCCCCGGAGCGCGCCCTCGCGATCGCGCTGCAGATCGCCGACGCCTTGAGCGCCTCGCACCGCTGCGGCATCGTCCACCGCGACCTCAAGCCCGACAACGTGATGCTCGTGCAACGCGGGCGCGAGCGGGAGTTCGTCAAGCTGCTCGACTTCGGGATTGCCAAGCTCACCGGCGACCAGGGCGGCAGCCAGCACCGCACGCGCGCCGGCACCGTGATGGGGACGCCGTTCTACATGTCGCCCGAGCAGTGCGAAGGCCGTGGCAACGTCGATCACCGCACGGACGTCTACGCGCTCGGCATCGTGCTGTACGAGATGCTCGCCGGGCGGGTGCCGTTCGCCGGCGATGGCTTCGGCGAGGTGCTCGTCCAGCACATGACGCAGCCGCCGCCGCCGTTCCCCGTGGCCGTGCCACCGGCGATCGAGCAACTGGTGGCGCGCGCGCTCGCCAAGCACCCCGAAGCGCGGTTCGCGTCCATGGACGAGATGATGCAGGCGATGGGCGCGAGCCCCGCGCTGCCGATCAGCGCGATCGCCGCGATGCAGCCGACGCTGATGCCGCGCACGCTGCCGCCACAGACCGCGGCGGCGACGACGACGCTCGGCGGGGCCGCCGGCCAGGCGATGGAGGCGACGCGGATCGCCGTCGAGCCGACCGTCCGACCGCGCAAGCGGGGCAAGGCCGGGCTCGTCGCTGGCGCCGCGGTGGTGGCCGCGGCGATCGCCGGCGCGGCGTTGTTCGCGACGCAGGGCAAGGAGGCCTCGAGCGAGGGGCCCTCGTCGAGCCCCGCGGCCGCGGGGGAGCACGACGTGCTCCCGACCGCGCCGCCCCCGACGGAGCCGCCCCCGACGGAGCCGCCCCCGACGGAGCCGCCCCCGACGACCGAGGTCGCGCCCGCCCAGACCGTCACGATCCATGTCACCTCGCGCCCCTCCGGCGCGCGTGTGCTCCTCGACGGCGTGGAGCTCGGCACCACACCGTATGACCTGGTGCGCGACCGCGCCGACTCGGAGGTCACGCTCGTCATCGAGGCCGAGGGCCACGAACCCGAGCGGCACGCGGTCTCGCTCGCCGGGCCCGCCACGCTCGACCTCGAGCTGACGCGCGAGCGGTCGAACAAGCGATCGCGCCGCGCGGAGCGCGCGCGTGACGTCAAGCCGACCGACAAGAAGTCGACCACCAGGCCTGCCGATGAGGGTGGCGAAGACGATACGATGGACCCGTTCAAGAAGAGGGGGACTCCATGAACCGACTGTTGATGGCGGTCACCGCCGCGGCGATGCTCGCCGGTGGCATCGCCCACGCCCAGGAAGTCACGCCGGAGCAGCAAGCCCAGGCGCAGGATTACTTCCAGAAGGGCGACACCGCCTACAACCTCGGACGCTACGACGAAGCCGTCGAGTGGTTCACCAAGGCCTACGAGGTCTGGCAGCTCAACGAGTTCCTCTACAACATCGCCCAGTCGTACCGCCTCGCCGGGAACTGCAAGCAGGCCCTGCACTTCTACAAGCGGTTCCGCTCGCTGAAGGAGCGGGACACCGAAGCGCCGCTGTCGAAGAAGAAGCGCGAGGAGGTCGACCGGTTCATCAACGAGCTGACCGAGTGCGCGGCCAAGGCGGACACGTCCGCGCAGTCGCAGCCTGACACGCTCGACAAGCCGCCCTCCGGTGACAAGCCGCCCGCCGGCGACAAGCCACCCTCCGGAGCCCAGCCGCCCTCCGGTGACGAGCCGACCGGTGACCAGGTCGCCGTCGTCGACGACACCGACGACACCGACGACACCGACGACGACCTTTCCCTCTCGGACGAGGCCGCCGGTCCGTCCGTGGTGTCGGCGCGCGTCGCCACCGGCCTGGCCGTGTTCAGCCAGGGGGACCTCGAGGTCCCGGCCCAGGCCTCGCTTGCGGTCACCGCGGGCTATCCGCTCGCCGCCGGCCCGATCGTGCTCGACCTCGGCGCGGGGGTCACCTACTCGCCGATGCCCTACGACACGATGGCCGGCAGCCAGACCGGCACGCTGCTCGGACTGCGCGCCGTCGTCGCCGCGACGTACCCAGCAACCGACAAGATCGGGGTTCGCGGCGAGCTCGGGTTCGGCATCACGAAGTTCAGCGGCCTCGTCGATGGCAACCCGTTCACCGCCGACCGCACGGCCGCCTCGTTCACCTTGCCGAGCGTGCGGGTCGGCGTCGCCGCGGACTACTCGATCACGTCGAACATCCTCGCGACGCTGTCGCCGTTCGGCATCACGCTCAACAGCGGCAACGACGAGATGTTCTCGGGATCCCTGCGCGAGATCAACGTGCTCGTCGGCGTCGGCTATCGGATGTGATGCGGGCCGTCGTCGTCGCCCTGCTCCTCGCGAGCGGCTGCCGCCAGGAGCCCGCCACCCCCGCCGTCACATCGGGCGGCGGCGCGTCTCCCAACTACGAGCTCGACTGCGCGTCGAGCGACACCGCGACCGCGGCGCAGCTCTACTGCGTCCGCACCGACACCCGGACCGGCGACATCCTCCGCGTCAACCACATGGCCCTTCCGGCCAGCAACGGCTCGACCGCGGCGGGTAACGCCCCGGCCGGCCGGTTCACGACCGTGTGCGACGCCACGTCGACCGACACCCGGTCGGACTTCTACTGCGTCCGCATGAACACCGAGAGCGGCGAGATGCTGCTCGTGAACCTCCAGAAGGTCGGATCCCTGCCGCCCGAGGGCTAGCCCGACCGTGCTACGTTCGCGTCACTTCCGAGGGGAACCCATGGCACGCATCGCATGCCTGCTCTTGCTGTGTGTCGCAGCCTGCGGCTCGACCTCACGGCCATTCACCGACGGCGGCGAGCCGCCCGAGGACGGCGGCGTCCACGACGCCGCACCCGACGGCCCACCGGCCGACGCGACGCCACCGCCCGGGGAGGCGCGCGAGATCATCAGCGGTGGCGGACGCGCGACGAGCACGACGTACACCCTCGAGGTCGAGATCGGCCACCCCCACAGCCAGGCGCCGTCGACGAGCGCCACCTACACGATCGAAGGCAACACGGCGATCAAGCCGTGAGCAAGGAGACGCCGATGAAGCTCAACAAGCCTGCACTGCTCCTCGGTCTCGCCGTGCTGCTGTCGTCCGCGACGGCGTCGGCGGTCCCCGACACGATGACGTTCAGCGGCCGCCTCTCGACCTCGAGCGGACCGGTGGACGGCTCGGTCAACGTCATCTTCCGGATCTTCTCCGCTGCGACCGGCGGCTCCCCGGTCTGGACCGAGACGCGCAACGGCGTCGGCGCCGACAACGGCCTCGTCTTCGTCGAGCTCGGCCAGATCACCCCGCTCGACGAGGTCGTGTTCGACGACGCCCAGGTGTTCCTCGAGATCCAGGTCGGCACCGAGACGCTGACCCCTCGCATCGCGATCAACTCCGTGCCCTACGCCATCCGCGCCGGCTCGGCCGGGTCGGCGGACACGCTCGGCGGGACGATCGGCCCCGACGACGTGATCTCGACCGTCACAGGCGGCGCTGGAGTCCAGGTCGCGACCGGAGCCAACTCGGCCACCGTCGGCCTCTCGACCTCCGGCTGCAGCGGCGGCGAAGTGTGGAAGTACGACGGCTCCGCCTGGAGCTGCGAGGCCGACGCCAACACGACGTATACCGGCGCCGGCGCGATCGCAGTCGCCGGCACGACGATCAGCCTGTCCACTTCCGGCTGCGTTGCGGGCGAGGTGTGGAAGTACAACGGCTCGGCGTGGAGCTGCGAGACCGATGCCGGGACCACGTACACGGGCACGTCGCCGATTAACGTCGCGGGTTCGACGATCAGCCTCGCGACCACTGGTTGCGTCTCCGGTGACGTGTGGAAGTACAACGGCTCGGCTTGGAGCTGTGACCCGGACGCGAGCGCAGCGTATACGGGCGCGAGCGGTATCTCTGTCTCCGGAACCACGATTGGCCTGAGCACGTCTGGATGTGCCGCGGGCGAGGTCTGGAAGTACAACGGGTCGGCTTGGAGTTGCGAACCCGATTCGACGTACACGGATGCACAGGCGGTTGCTGCAGTCACCGCTCAGACCGTGACCCACTCCATGAGCTACGGTCCTGCAAACTTCGCAATGGCGAAGCTCGACGGTACCGCGCTCAGCTGTGGCATCGTGAACAACTGCGCGATTCCGACGGGCACGACAACCCTCCTGAGGATTCCTCTCGGGATCCCGGCGCCGTCGACGCTTACGGACGTGACTTGTCGCATCAACGACAACGACGCCACCACGAACATCACGATGACCATCTACAACAGCTCGAGCACCATCGACACGGCATCGACCACGGGCGCTCCCGGGATTCTGAATCTCAGCATCAGCGGGTTGACCGAGTCGATCACGAGCGGCTCGCGTGGGCCCACGCTGACGGTTTCGTTCGCGTCAACGAGCGGACAGCCGCAGATGTACATCTACGAGTGCTGGGCGACCTACACGACCACTGGCCTGTAGCACAAGCGGCGGATCTCGAGGCGAGGCGAAGCCGCAGCAGCCACGCCGTTCCTGGACGCCTGGTGCAGTGAGACGGCGGCTGCGCCCCGATCGATCCGCGTCAGCCTTGGGCTACGGAACGAGCCTTGTAGCCAGTTCGCTGAAGGATCTGGCGGTTCGAAGCGCGGCGCCGTTGATGACCGACACGTCGCCCTCGACGCGGGTGTTGAGTCGCGTCCATCCCACCGAACCGCCGCCCCCACCGCCTCCCTTCGAAGGGCCCAAGCCGGCGGCGCCAGCGATCGGAAAGACGAGCTTCGCCTCGAACGATCCGCCGGCGCCGCCGCTCGCCTGGTCCACGCCCGTACCGCCACCTGCGGGCGCCGCGTCCACACCGCCATCCGCGCCGGCTCCGACCTGGCCGGCCGCTCCTCCGCCACCCCCCTTCGTCGAGATCACGACTCCCGCGCCATCGAGGACGACCTCTCTCGCCTCGAGCAAGATACTGCCACCGGATCCGCCACCCCCACCGCCCGCGTCGCTTGTGTCACCTGGCTGCCCGCCACCTCCGCTCGCGTCGATCCGCCCATCGGCCATGAGGACGATCCGCCCACGAGTCGTGAGCTGGACGGCGCCACCGCCGCCCCCTCCGAGTGCGACAAGCTTGCCGAGAATCCCAGCTCCCGCCGACCCACCAACCAAGGGCTGGAGATCCTCGATCTGGTTGTAGGCCGGCCCTCCGGCCCCGCCGGACTCCGCGTCACTCGTGTCACCGCCGTCGGCACCGACGACAACGTGTCCTGCGCCACCCTGCCCACGATCAGGTGACACTGCGCCCGGTGTACCCATCTGGACACCGCCGGGACCATTCGCAGCGCCGTTCGCACTCACGTCGAGCGTCCCGAGGATCGTGACGTCGCCGTCCGCGACAATCGCGAGCGCGTTGGAGCCGGTCACGGGGACCGGGCACCCCGTGCACCCGACCGTGACGGTATCGAATACGAACACCGTGATGTCGTCGAGGACGACGCTCGAGCACGTCACGGACGTGCCGAGGGCATCGAGGCACGCTCCGCTGTCCGTATCAAAGCCACCCACCGTCATCGAGGCAGCACTGGCGGTCATGTCGAGGTACTCACCGAGCCCATTCGATGGATCCACATCGAGGCACTTCTCGACCTCGTCCGCGCAGCCGAGTGGGCACGTCATCGACACGTCGACGTCCCCTGACTCATTACAGGAGACATACACGCCCGAATCGTCGTCGCAGACTTCGGCGTTCGGCTCGCACGTGATCGCATCGTACCCGCTGCACGGACCCCGTCCTTCCGCCGAGCCGAGCGTGATGGCAGCTTGGCGGCGTGACGACGGGAACCCGCTCAGCGCGTAGCCGGCTGCTCCGACGAGGGCGGCGGCGGGACGTCG
>WYBA01000195.1 GCA_011526095.1 Myxococcales bacterium
CCGGCGCCGGCCCGGACCGCGCCGCCGGCGGCGGCGCGCCGCCCGCGCACCTCGCCGACGACACCTCCGACGACGACCTCGACGCCGACGCTGGCGAGCTGAACTGATCCGGGCCACAGTCCGGCCCATGGAAGAAGTCCGCGGCAAGCACGTGCTGCTCCGCTTCGACGGGCAGCGCTGCATCCACGCCCGCCACTGCGTCCTGTCCCGGCCCGACGTGTTCGTGCCGAACGTCGAGGGCGAGTGGATCCACCCCGACCGCGCGACGCCAGAGGAGCTCGCCGAGCTGGCGCACGCGTGCCCCTCGGGGGCGATCACCTACGAGCGCCTCGACGGCGGCCCGGGCGAGCGCGCGCCGGTCGTCAACCTCGTGCGCGTGCGCGAGCACGGCCCGCTCGCGGTCCACGGCGAGCTGACGATCGCGGGGCAGCCGGCGCGGCGCGCGACGCTGTGCCGGTGCGGGCAGTCCGCCAACAAGCCGTACTGCGACGGCTCGCACACCGCGGCCGGCTTCACCGCGACCGGCGAGCCGGCGACGCGGCCGTCGGCGCCGCTCGCCCGGCGCGACGGCCCGGTCACGATCACGCCGATCCAGAACGGCCCGCTGCGCTGCACCGGCGCGCTCGAGGTCGTCAGCGGCACCGGTCGCACGGTCGAGCGCGGCGACAAGCTGTTCTTCTGCCGGTGCGGGCAGTCGGCGAACAAGCCGTTCTGCGACGGTACGCACAAGCGCACCGGCTTCACCGCCGACGGCGAGCCGCCGGCCTCGCGGTCGAAGCCGTGACGCCGGTGGGGACGCTCGACGAGCTGCTCACCCCGGCGCGCGCCGGCGACGGCGCGTTCACCCTCGACGTCCCCGACGGGTGGCAGCAGGGCCGCGGCGCGTTCGGGGGCCTCGTGCTCGCCGCGCTCGCGCGCGCCGCCGACGCCGCCGTCGCGGACCCGGCGCGCACGCTGCGCACGCTGACCGGCGAGCTCGTCGGGCCGGTGCAGCCCGGGCGCGCCGACCTCACGACGGAGGTGCTGCGCGCGGGCTCCGGCGTCACCACCGTCGCCGTCAGGCTCGCGCAGGCTGGCGAGGTGCAGGCCTACGCCGTCGTCACCCTCGGCAAGCCGCGCGCCGCCTACGACGCGCCGCCGCGGTTGCCCCCGCCGTTCGAGGCGGACGCGCGGCCGTGGCGCGAGGTGCCGGCGATCCCGCCCGGGATCGGCGCGATGCCGGCGTTCGCGCGCCACGTCGAGATGCGCCCGCTCGGGCCGCCGCCGTTCACCAGCGGCAACGCCACCGCCGACGCGGCCGGCTGGGTGCGCGCGCGCGCGCCCGGCGCGCGCCGCGACGCCGCGTACGTGGTGTTCCTCGCCGACGCATGGTGGCCCGCGGTGCTGCCGACGTTCGCCGCGCCGCGGCCGATGGCGACGCTCGCGTTCACGCTGTCCGTCGTCGGCACCCTCGACGGCCTCGACCCCGAGGCGCCGCTCTACCACCGCGGCCGCGGCCTCGTCGTGCGCGACGGCTACGCCGTCGAGCTGCGCGAGCTGTGGGGCGAGGACGGGCGGCTGATCGCCCTCAACCAGCAGACGTTCGTCGTCGCGCGGTAGCCTTCCTGCGTTACCCTCGGTCCCCGGGGGTATCCATGACGACCGACGTCTCGGCGCGCCAGGTGCGCGCGCAGCTCGAGGCCGGCCAGCTCGCGCCGGCCGACGCGATCGATCCGCTGGCGCGGCTCGCCCACGGCGCGCCGGTCCGGTCGCAGCGGCTCGCCGCGTGCCAGCTCCTCGGCGACATCGCCGGGCGCGCGTTCGGCGCCGACTGGGAGCCCGCCGAGCGCGCGGCGTTCCAGCTGCTCGGCCTGGCGCGCCAGGCCGACGCCGCGCAGGACCGCCGCGGCGTCGTCGCCGCGATGGGCCGCGCGTTCCGCAACGCGTGGCTGTTGCCGTTCGTCCACCGCCGGCTGTCCGACGACGATCCGACGGTCGTCGCCGCCGCGATCAACGCCGCGGGCGGGCTCGGGTTCCCGGCGCTCGAGGATCCGGTCGCCGCGTTCCTCGCCGACGACCAGCCGGCGCCGCTGCGCCACGCCGCGATCGCCGCGCTCGGCCGGATGGGCGCGATGACCGCGGTCGATCGCCTCGTCGCGATCGTCGACGGCGATCCCGACGCGGCGGCGGCGGCGCTCGGCGCGCTGACCGAGATCCGCAGCGCCGCGGCGGTCGCGGCGGCCGCCGCCGCGCTCGAGCGCGAGCCGGAGCGCGACGTCCAGATCGCGGCAGTGCGCTACCTGTCCGAGCTCGGCGCGCTCGACGTGCTGCCGGCGCTGCGCCGTCTCGCCCGCGACGCGGACACCGAGCTGCGGCTGGTCGCGAGCTTCGCGTCGCGCGCGCTCAAGGCCGAGCGCGACCGCGACGCCGGCGAGCGGTTCCTCGTCGCGCTCACCGAGCGCGATCGCGCGGTGCGCGCCGTGCTCGCCCGACGGCTGCGCACGGTCGCGGCGCGCGAGGTCCTCGACAACGCCGAGATGCTGATCGCCGACGACGCCGCCGGCGTCGTCCAGGTCCTCGGCGAGCTGCGCGACGAGGAGATCACGCGCTACCTGCTCGACGTCGCCGGGCGCGCCGCGCTGCCGGTGCTGGTGCGCGCCCGCGCGCTCGGCGCGATCGAGGCCAACCTGCCGTGGGAGCGCGAGGCGCTCGGCGCGATCGCCGCCGACGCGGCGCAGCCGGTCGAGCTGCGCGCGGCCGCGGCGCAGACCCTCGCCGCGTTCGCCGAGCCGGCGGAGCTGTTCGACCGGCTCGGCGCGCTCGCCGGCGCGGCCGAGGCCGAGCTGCGCGGCGCCCTGCTGTGGGCGCTGCAGCTCGCGGTGAGCCCCGCGGCGCTCGCCCCCGCGGAGCGCGCGCGCGTCGGCAAGACGATCGAGGCGCTGCTCGGCGACGCCGACGTCGCGGTGCGCCGCCGCGCCGCGTACGTCGTCGGCAACCTCGAGCTCGACGGGCTCGCGCCGGCGCTGATCGCGCGCGCCCGCGACGACGCCCACGCCGACGTCCGGCTCGCCGCGTTCGTCGCGCTCGCCGAGCTCGCCGCGCCGGCGGTGTTCGACGACCTCGTCGCGCTCGTCCGCAAGGAGGACGATCCGGCGGCGCTCGCCGCGGCGAGCCGCGCGCTCGCCGCGACGGTGCTCGGCGCGCCGCCGGATCGCCGGCTCGACCTCGGCGCGCTCGCCGGCAAGCTCGCGGCGTTGCTGCGCAGCGACGACGCGCTGATCCGCGAGGCCGCGGTGCGGCTCGCCGGCGTCGCGCGCGGCGGCGTCGCGCCCGCTGCGGTCGCGGCGCTCACGACCGACGCGGTGCCCGCGGTCCGCGCCGAGGCGCTGACCGCGCTCGGCCGGATCGCCGCGGCCGGCGCGGCGGGCGACGGCGCGGCGGAGCCCGCGCTGCTCGCCGCGTTCGAGGGCCCGGACCCGGCGCTGCACGAGCGCGCCGCCGAGGCGCTGCTCGCGGTCGGCGGCCGGCGCGCGCTCGACCAGGTGCTCGCGTTCGTCAGCGGCGAGGGCGACGCCGCGGTGCGCGCGGCGATCGCGCCGCGGATCGTCGTGCCGCCGCCCGAGGTCGCGCACTTCCTGCCGCGGGTCGACGCCGCGCTCGACCGGCTCGACGCCGCCGACGACGCGTACGAGCCGCTGCTCACGCTCAAGGTGTCGCTGCTCGAGCAGGAGCGCGGCGCCCAGGGCGGCGCGACCGACCCGGCGGTGATCGACGCCGGGATCGTCGACGCGTTCCCGTCGTACGCGCACCTCGTCAAGCTCCGCGGGTTCGAGGCGCTCGTGAAGTCGATCCGCACCGCGGAGTCGCTGTACCGCGGCGCGACCGCCACGCCCGACGGCGACCTGTCGCCGCCGATCGTGCTGTGGATGAAGGTGCTGGAGAACTACGTCCACGCCTGGCTCGGCGCGCGGATGAACACGCTGCAGCGCGACCCGCTGCCGCTGTTCGAGCACGTCGCTCACCTGGTCACCGGCGCGTGGCCGAAGTACCAGCAGTTCGTCGGGCGGCTGTGGCAGGACCCGGTCCAGGTCGGCACCGCGAAGGTCGAGCTGCCGGTGCGCTCGCTGCCCAACGCGCTGCGCGAGCTGCAGGAGCACAAGCGCAAGCGCCTCGACTCGCCGCTGTCGGTGACCGAGTGGGCGCGCCTGATGGTGTTCTTCGCCGTCGACCACCCGTCCGGCGTGAAGAACCTGTTCAAGCTGCCGGTGAAGTCGGGCGATCAGTCGGTGCGGCTCGCCCACCGCCTGCACACGCTCGCCGCGGTCCGCAACCTCGTCACCCACCGCGCCGCCGCGTCGGCGCCCACCCTCGAGGCGTTCCGCAAGGGCTACTACGCCGCGTTCGAGGACCTCACGCAGATGGCGTGAGCCCAGGAGCCCCCATGATCGCCCGTCCTCTGCTCGTCGGCGCGGTGCTCGCGCTCTCGTTCGCCGCGTGCGGCCCGGCGCCGGTCGTGCCCGCGCCGCCGGCCCCGCCTGCTCGCGCCGCGCCCGCGCTCCCGCCCGGGCCGCCGATCGCCGCGCGGACGATCGCCGCCGACGAGGACGAGCCGCGCGGCGCGGTCGTGGTCGGGGATCGCGTGGCGTGGATCGTCGGCGACGGCGGGCGGGTGCGGGTCGCGCCGCTGGCGGGCGGTCCGGCCGCGGACCTCGCGATCGGCGAGTACGCCGGGGCGCTGGCGGCCGACGGCGACGCGCTGATCGTCGCCGGGTTCGGGCTGCGGCGCGTCCCGCTCGACGGCACCGCGTCGCGCGAGCTCGCGCCTGCGATCGGCGCGGACGTGCTGCTCGTCGACGGCGACCACGTCTACCTCGGCGCGACGTGGGGCGACCTGCCCGACGGCGTGATCGCGCGGGTGCCGCGCGCCGGCGGCGAGCCCGAGGTCCTGGTCGAGGGCGCCGGCCTGGTGCGCGGCCTCGCGGTCGTCGACGGCCACGTGTACTGGGCCGACCAGGGCATCGACGCCCCGCCGCCCAACGCCGACGTCACGTGCGGCCGGTGGAACGAGCGCGGCGACGGCGAGCCGGTCGAGCTCGAGCGCGTCTGCGACGCGCCGCGCGCCGGCTCGATCTGGCGGGTCGCCGTCACCGGCGGCGCGGTCGAGCTGCTCGCCGGTGGCCAGCACGGCCCGGTCGGCGTCGCCGTCCGCGGCGACCACGTCTACTGGTCGGCCAGTGACGGCGAGGCGCTGATGCGCGCGCCGCGCGCCGGCGGCAAGCCCGAGGTCGTGGTGCGCGGGCAGGGCGCGGCCCTCGCGGCCGACGCCGCCGGCGTGGTCGTCGCGACCGCGCGCGGGCTGGTCGTCGAGGCGCCGGCCTCGGGCAAGGCGGCCCGCGTCCGCGGCGTCGACGTCCAGGACGTCGCCGAGCTCGCGCTCACCGCCGACGAGGTCGTCGTGACCGATCGCGCGCGCGGGCGCGTCGTCGCGCTGCGGCGCGGGCCGGCGCGGCTGACGGTGCTCGCGACGCCCCAGGGCGCGTTCGACGGGCTCGTCGTCGCGGGCGACCGCCTCGTCTACCTCGACGCGCACCGCGACGCCGACCGCGACGACCGGGTGCTGTCGATCGGCGCGCGCGGCGGACTCGCCGAGGTCGTCGTGCGCGCGCGGGGCGACGACCTGCGGCTCGGGGCCGACGCCGCGCACGTCGTGCTCGCGGACGCGACCGCCGGCACGATCTCGGTCGATGGCGAGGCGCCGATCGTGCGCGACAGCGAGGCGCTCGGCGCCGCGGTCGACGGCGACACCGTGTACTACGTGGACGGCGTCCGCGTGATGGCGGTGCCGGTCGGCGGCGGCACGCCGCGCGTCGTGTTCGAGGAGGAGGGCAGCGGCTGGGGCACCAGCGGTGGGCCGCCCCGCCCGCAGATCACCGCCGCTGATGGCGTCGTCCTCGCCGCCGGCTTCCCGCTGCCCGGGCTGATCCGGGCGACCTCGGACGGCGCCGAGCTGCTCGCCCGCGACGTCGAGCTGTTCACGCGCGTCGACGACGGCTTCGTCGTGTGGGGCGCGGCGGGGCTGACCACGGTCCCCGGCGGGCGCGTGCTGGCGCCGCCCGACGCGCTCACCGACGTCCGCGCCCTCGCGTTCGACGGTCACGACGTGTGGGCCCTGGTCTACGCCGCGCCGGACGGCGACGCGCTGATCCGCGTCCCGCTCGACGGCGGCCCGCTCGAGCACGTGATCCCGGGCGCCTCGTGGGGCGAGCTCGCGATCGTCGACGGCGCGCTGTTCCTGCTGCTGCCCGACCAGGACGCGCTGCTGCGGCTGCAGCTGTGAGCGCGCGGGTCACGCGAGGTCGAACACCAGCACCTCGGCCGCGGGGCCGCCCGTCAGCGTGACGCGCGGTTCGTCGGACAGCGCCGCGCCGTCGCCCGCGGTCAGCCGCACGCCGTTGACCTCGACCGCGCCGCGCGCGACCTGGACCCAGGCGTGCCGGCCCGGCGCGAGCGCCAGCTCGGCGCGCTCGTCGCCGTCGAGCAGCGCACCGTACAGGCGCACGTCCTGGTGGATCGACACCGAGCCGTCGGCGCCGTCGGGCGACGCGACCAGGCGCAGCCGCCCGCGCCGCTCCGCCTCGGGGAACACCTTCTGCTCGTAGCTCGGCGCGTGGCCGCGCCGGTCGGGGATCAGCCAGATCTGGAGGAAGTGCACCGGCTGGTCGCGCAGCGCGTTGTGCTCGCTGTGCCGCACGCCGGTGCCGGCGCTCATCCGCTGGACCTCGCCGGGGCGGATCACCGAGCCGGTGCCCATGCTGTCCCGGTGCGCGAGCGCGCCGGCGAGCACGTAGGAGATGATCTCCATGTCGCGGTGCGGGTGCGTGGGGAACCCGCCGCCGGGCGCGACGCGGTCCTCGTTGATCACGCGCAGCGCGCGGAACCCCATGTGCGCGGGATCCCAGTAGTCCGCGAACGAGAAGGTGTGGCGCGAGTCGAGCCAGCCGTGGTCGGCGTGGCCGCGGTCGTCGGCGTGTCGGACGGTGAGCATGGCGCCTATCGTGTCCACGAGGTCGGGGCGCGCCAGCGGGGCGGGCGGGACGGACCGTTCCGTCCGCTCACCAGTCGCGCGACAGCGAGAACCCCATCGCCAGCCGCAGCGCCGGGACGAGGACGTCGACCAGCAGGTCGCGGATCTCGTGCTGGGGCAGGTCGCGGTGGATCAGCCAGTCGAGGCTGGTCGCCTCGGCGAACCCGAGCCAGCCGCGCAGCACCGCGCGCGCGCGGGGTGTGCGGTGATCGCCGACGGCGAGCGGCGAGCCCGGGCCGGTGAACATGCGCTCGACCATCGTCGCGCGCACGTCCTCGACGATCCGCAGCACCTCGGGATCCGAGCCGATCCCGCCGCGCATCAGCGAGACGTAGGACACCGAGCGCTCGGCGACGAACGACAGGTACGCGTCGATGCCGGTGCGGATCCGCTCGATCGGCGACAGCTCGAGCGCGGCGACGTCGGTGCGCGCGAGCAGCTCCTCGGCGGTCTTGCGCAGCCCCGCGAGGTAGAGGTCTCGCTTGGTCGGGAAGTAGTGATAGAGCAGGCCCTTCGAGATCCCCGCGGCGCGGGCGAGGTCGTCGATCGACACCTCGTCGTAGGTCTTCTCGGCGAACACCTGCATGCCGAGCTCGAGCAGCTGGGCGCGGCGCGCGTCGTTGTCCAGGCGCACGCGCGGGCGCGCCGCGCGTCGCGCGACCGCGCGGCGCGGCGTCGACTCCCGGCGGCGGGGGCGCGGTGGCATCGCCCAGCGGTATCGCGCGGGACAGGGGAAAGCAAGCCATCGTGCGGCGTTGCGCGGCGATGAACGTCGCGCTTGACTCCGGCTCGCGGGTGCTATTGACTTGTGGTCAATAAAGCCCATGGTGACGCGCATGAACCCCACGCCCACGCCCGCTCCGGCCGCGACGGCCGGCACCGCCACCGCCGCCCCGGCCCAGGGGCCACGCCACACGATCACGCCGCGCAAGCCGAAGTTCGCGTTCGACCAGGTGCCGCGCCACTGGTTCGGCGGCAGCAAGCTCGGCACCCACATCTCCAACGGCGTCAACATGCTGTTCCCGCAAGGCGAGCGGTTCTTCGTCCGCTCGGTCAACCACTTCCTCGATCAGATCGACGATCCAGAGCTGGTCGCGCAGGCGCGCGGGTTCTTCGGCCAGGAGGGCCGGCACGCCAGCGCGCACGACGACTACAACGACATGCTGCGCGCCCAGGGCTACCGCATCGACCGGTTCCTCGCCGCGTTCACCTGGTTCGGCACGAACGTGACCGAGCGGCTGATGCCGCCGGAGCTGCGCCTGGCCGCGACCGCCGCGGCCGAGCACTTCACCGCGATCATGGCGGAGAACGCGTTCCACAAGCAGATCCTCTCGGTCGCGCACCCGACGATGAAGAGCCTGCTCGAGTGGCACGCCGCCGAGGAGATCGAGCACAAGTCGGTGGCGTTCGACGTGCTCCAGCGCGTGAACCCGTCGTACGCGCTGCGCGTCGCGGGCCTCGCGGTCGCGGCCTCGCAGCTCGCGGCGTGGTGGGTGATCGGGACGACGATGCTGCTGGTCCAGGACCGGCTGACGCTCGCCGAGCTGCGCGAGGAGCGGCGCCTGATGAAGCTGCACCGCAAGGACGACGAGGGCATCGCCAAGCGCGTGTTCGCCCGCGGGATCCGCGAGTACCTGCGGCGCGACTTCCACCCGGCGAACAACGACAACTTCCACCTCGCCGAGGCGCTGCTGCGCCGCGCCGGCGTCACGGCCTAGCGCGCCGGTGACATAGTCCCACCATGCCCACCCTCGACGGCAAGCTCGCCCTCGTCACCGGCGCCGGCAGCGGCATCGGCCGCGCCACCGCCGACGCGCTCGCGATGAACGGCGCGCGCGTCATCGTCACCGACATCGACGCCGCGCGCGTCGACGACGTCGGCCGGGAGCTCGGCGCGCGGTGCGTCCTGGCACGCCGCGTCGACGTCGCGGACCGCGCCGCGATGAAGCAGCTCGCCGACGACGTCCACGCCACCCACGGTGCGCTCGACGTGCTCGTCAACAACGCCGGCGTCGCGGTCGGCGGCGGCGTCCTCGACACGTCGCTCGACAGCTGGGACTGGCTGCTCGGCATCAACCTGATGGGCGTCGTCCACGGCTGCCACTTCTTCGCCCCGGCGATGGTGCAGCGGCGCGCCGGCCACATCGTCAACGTGTCGTCGATGTTCGGCTACTTCGCGCCGCCCGGCGTCGCCGCCTACGTCGCGAGCAAGTTCGGCGTGCTCGGGCTGTCGCTGTCGATGCGCGCCGAGCTCGAGCCGCACGGGATCGGCGTGTCCGCGATCTGCCCCGGGATGATCGCGACCAACATCATCCACGGGTCGCGGATCGACGGCGCGATGGGGGCGGTCCGCCAGAAGGTCGCCGACACCTTCCACAAGAAGGGCTCGCCGCCGTCGCGCGTGGCCGCCGCGATCGTCGACGCCGTCGCGAAGAACCGGCCGATCGTCCCGGTCGCCCCGGAGGCGTGGATGACCTGGGGCCTGATGCGGCTCGTGCCCACGCTGAGCGTGAAGCTCGGCGCGCGTCTGCAGAGCGCGTGGGCGAGCGGCCAGCGGGCCTAGCGCCGCTTGCCGGTGACGACGAGCGCGACCGCGCCGATGATCAGGCCGGTCGCGACGATCGCGTCGGCGCCGAGGCGCTCGCCGCCGATCGCCGCGCCGAGCACGACCGCGATCGCCGGGTTGACGAACGCGTAGCTGGTGGCGAGCGCCGGCCGGGTGTTGCGCAGCAGCCAGTTGTAGGCGGTGAACGCGATCAGCGAGCCGAACACGACGAGGTAGGCGACGGCGAGCCACGCCTCGGCCGAGGCGCCGGCGGTGAACCGCTCGCCGCGCGCGAGCGCGACGAGCCCGACCGCGACGCCGCCGGTGATCATCTGCAGCGCCGAGCCGGACACGCCGGTCGCGACGGGGAGGCGGCGCGCCAGCACCGAGCCCGCGGCCCACGCGATCGGGGAGGCGAGGATCAGCGCGGCGTGGACCGGGTCGCCGCCGAGCGAGGCGCCGCCGAACAGCGCGACGACCCCGGCGAACCCGACGCCGAGGCCGAGCCACTCGCGGCCGCTCGGGCGCTCGCCCGCGGCGGTCGACAGCACCGCGACCCACAGCGGCATCGTCGCGCACACGACCGCGGCGACGCTGGAGTCGATCGTCTGCATCGCGATCGCGACGAACCCGTTGCCGCCGAGGAACATCAGCGCGCCGATCGGGAGCGCCGCGCGCCACTGCCGCGCGGTCGGCAGCCGCTCGCCGCGCAGCGCCGCCACGCCGAGCAGGATCAGCCCGCCGGCGACGAACCGCACCGCGCCCATCAGCAGCGGCGGCAGCTCCTCGACCGCGATGTGCATCGCGAGGTAGGTCGAGCCCCAGATCAGGTAGACCGAGGCGAGCGCGAGCAGCAGCGGCAGGTTCAGCCTGCCGAGCGCGGCGACGGCGCCGTCCGCGGTGAGGGGACCCGAGGGCAACGGCGGCGAGGTCTCGATGCGGGGCGCCACGGGCCCTCAGGATGGCATCGCCGCGGCTGCGGTACAGAATCAATTCTCCGGGCCTTCGACCGGCACAGACAGTTCCCCCACCGCTGCCCGATCGCTGGCTGTCTGTGCTGGTCGGCCCGCCCGGAAATCTGTGTCGGTACGTCGGCCGGGCGAGGAGTACAGTTGCGCGCATGGTCGACGCCGACACGTTCCTCTATGAACAGCTCGCCGCCGAGCTGGGTGGTGCGATCGAGCGCGGCGCGCTGCGCCCGGGCGACCGGCTGCCGTCGGTGCGACGGCTCGCCGAGGAGCGCCAGGTCAGCGTCGCGACGGTGCTGCAGGCGTACCTGCGGCTGGAGAACACCGGGCTGATCGAGGTTCGCCCGAAGTCGGGTCACTTCGTGCGCCGGCGAACGGAGCTCACGGCGGAGCCGCGCGCGCCGCGCCAGTGTGCGACACCGGCGCGGGTGTCGGTGTCGGACGCCGTCGCGCGGATCCTCGAGGCGCTGCGCGATCCCGCGGTCGTGCCGCTCGGCTCGGCGTACGTCGACCCGTCGATGCTGCCGGTGACGGCGCTCAACCGGATGCTGGCGCAGCTCGCGCGCGAGGCGTCGACCGCCGGCGCGCGCTACGACGCGGCGCCGGGCCTCTTGACGCTGCGGCGGCAGCTCGCGCGGCGCGCGGTCGACTGGGGCGTGCCGCTGCGCGAGGACGAGTTCGTCACGACGATCGGCGCGACCGAGGGCCTGTCCTTGGCGCTGCGCGCGGTGGCGCGCGCCGGCGACGTGATCGCGGTCGAGTCGCCGACGTACTTCGGCGTGCTCCAGGCGATCGAGGGGCTCGGCATGCGCGCGCTGGAGATCCCGGCGAGCCCGCGCACCGGCATGGACCTCGATGCGCTCGACGAGGCGCTGCGCGCCGGCGGCGTCAAGGCGATCATGGTGCAGCCCAACGTGTCGAACCCGCTCGGCGGGGTGATGCCCGACGACGCCAAGGAGCGGCTGATCAAGCTGGCGCGACGGCACGACCTGCCGGTGATCGAGGACGACGTCTACGGCGAGCTCGTGTTCGACGGCAGCCGGCCGCGCCCGCTGCGCGCGTTCGACGACGACGGCCGCGTGCTGCTGGTCGGCTCGGTGTCGAAGACGCTGGCTCCCGGTTACCGCGTCGGGTGGATCGCCGGCGGGCGGCTGCACGACGCGGTGGTGCGGCTCAAGTACAGCCAGTCGCTGGCGTGCCCGACGCTGACGCAGATGGCGGTCGCCGAGTTCCTCGGGTCCGGCGGCTACGACCGTCACCTGCGGCGGCTGCGCAGTCACCTCGCGGGGCAGGTCGAGCGCTACCGCGACGCGGTGATCGAGTTCTTCCCCGAGGGCACGCGCGTGTCGGCGCCGCGCGGCGGGTTCGTGCTGTGGATCGAGATGCCGGGCGGCGTCGACTCGCTGGTGATGCTCGACCGCGCCGTCGCGCGCGGCGTCGTGATCGCGCCCGGCCCGGTGTTCTCGGCGCGCAACCGGTTCGGCAACTTCGTCCGGATCAGCTGCGGCATGCCGTGGAGCCCCAAGGCCGAGGCGGCGGTGAAGCTGGTGGGCGAGCTCGCCTGCGAGCTGTCCGGCAAGCGCAGCCGCGGCCTGCGCGCGGCGTGAGGGCACGGCGCCGTCGGCTCGTGGCGCAAAGGACTGTCACCGTCCTTCGACACGCGCCTCGCTGGCGCTCGGCGCTGCTCAGGACGAGCGGAACCGCCGGGGACGGAGACGGAGGCGGAGACGGAGACGGAGACGGAGACGGAGGCGGAGACGGAGACGGAGACGGAGACGGAGACGAAGACGGAGACGGAGGCGGAGACGGAGACGGAGGCGGAGACGGAGACGGAGACGGAGACGGAGACGGAGGCGGAGACGGAGACGGAGGCGGAGACGGAGACGGAGGCGGAGACGGAGACGGAGACGGAG
>WYBA01000196.1 GCA_011526095.1 Myxococcales bacterium
CCGGGCGCCGGCGCGGCTCGTCGCGATCGCGGCGCGAGCGCGACGGCTCGCGGGGTGAGGGGCGCGCAGGCTCGGGCGCGGTGCCTGTGCGGGGCGCCGGGGCCTCGGGCACCGCCGCGTCGACCAGGGCGCCGGGCAAGGTCGGGTCACCGGCGAGGTGCTCGACGGGACGGTCGGACGGAGCATGCGCGGGGCGCTCGACCGCGGCGCGGGGCCGCGCGGCGGGCCGAGCCGCACGCGCCGCGGTCGGCGCGTGCGCCTGGGCGTCCTCGCCCGGCGTCATCGCGTAGGCGCCGAGCACCGCGCCGGCGATCGCCGCGCCGAGCACCACCAGCACGGCGCGGCGCGGACTGACCCGGCGGCGCAGCGGCGGCACCGCCGTGGCGATCCGGATGCTGGGCGCGTCCGCCGCCCAGTCGGGCTGCAGCGCGCGGGTGTCGAGCGTGATCGTCGAGGCGAACGCGGCCGGGCTCGCGGCCGGCGCCGGCGCCGGGGCCGGGCTCGCGACCGGCGCGGGCGCCGGCTTCGCCGGCAGCGGCGCGACGACGCTCATGCCGGTCGACGCGCGCGACCGCTCGACCACCGGCGGCGCCGGCGGCACCAGCTCGGTGACGTGCTCGCCCAGCTCGCGCGGCGACGCCGCGAGGCGGGCCCCGCGCGCGAGCGCCTCGAGGTCACGCTGCAGCTCGCGCGCGCTCTGGTAGCGCTTGTCGCGATCGCGCTGCAGCGCGCGCAGGACGATCGGCTCCATCCCGGCGGGGTAGCCCGGGTCGCGGCGCGACGGCGGCTCGACGTCCTCCTTGACGATCCGCTGCAGCACGGCGAAGTCGCCCTGGTCGGGGCGGAACAGCCGGCGGCCGGTCGTCAGCTCGTACAGGATGATCCCGATCGCGAACACGTCGCTGCGCCGGTCGAGCGTCTCGCCGCGGCACTGCTCCGGCGACATGTAGCCGATCTTCCCCTTGAGCGAGCCGGTCCGCGTCCGCGCGTCGCTGGCGGTGACCTTGGCGACGCCGAAGTCGGTGACCTTGACCGTGCCGTCGTACGACACCAGCACGTTCGACAGCGACACGTCGCGGTGGACGACGCCGAGCGGGCGCCCGTCGTGGTCGGTGAGGCCGTGGGCGTGGTCGAGGCCGGCGCACATCCCCAGCCCGATCGCGACGGCGCAGTGCAGCGGCAGCGGCGAGCCCGTCGCCATCTGCGCCGCCATCAGCTTGCGGAGGTCCGGCCCCCGGACGTACTCCATCGCGTAGTAGTAGTTGCCGGTCTCCTCGCCGATGTCGTGGACCGCGACGACGTTGGGGTGATCGAGCATCGCGCCGAGCCGCGCCTCGGCGAGGAACATGTCGACGAAGTCCGCCTGCAGCGCCAGGTGCGGCAGCATCCGCTTGATCACGACGAGCTTCTCGAAGCCCGCGATCCCGGCGGTGCGCGCCAGGTAGATCTCGGCCATGCCGCCGACGGAGAGCAGGCTGAGCAGCTCGAACCGGCCGAGCATGGTCCCCGGTTCCAGGACACGAGCCACCCGCGAAGGGGCGAGATCCACCATCACAAGCCTTCTCGCGGATCGCGCGCGGTTGATCAAGATGGCTCGGCAAACGTGAAAGTCGTGACGAATGGCGACGCGCGCCTAGTGTGGTGAACGCGGGTGTACGTCGTCGCCGAACGTAAGCGGTCGCGCGATCGGCCACGGGGTGGAACATGTTCTCCGTCGGTGGCGGATCTCGCGCCCGTGGATCGGCAGGGACCTCACCAACGGCGAACGCTGCGAACCGGCCGTACGGGTTCGCCCGGGGCGCACACGTCGCGCTACCTTCACCGCGTGACCGCCCGTCAGCTCCTCGTCGTCGCCGCCGCGGCCGCCGCGGTGACGCTGCTGGCGATCGTCACGGTCGACGCGCCGGTGGCGCGGCTGTTCCTCGCGCGCGACCTCGGCGCGGTGTCGACCTGGCTCGACCGCGGCCTGCACCAGCTCGATCGCGTCTCGGGGATGAACCTGCCGAAGGGCCTGCTCGTCACCGCGTGCATCGTCGGCGGCGGCGCGCTGTGGTGGGTCCGGCGCGACGCCGGGCGCGCGCTGCTGCTGCTCGGGCTGACGCACGCGGTCGCGCGCACGTTCGGCAGCGAGCTGAAGTCCGTGTTCGGCCGGCTCCGTCCGTCCGAGGCGCTGGCGCGCGGCGACCTCGGCGACACGTTCTTCGCGGGCGGCATCTCGTTCCCGTCGGGGCACGTCGGCCACTACGCCGCGCTGGCGTTCGTCGTCGCGCACCTGTGGCCGCGCGCGCGCGTGCCGGCGTTCGTCGTGCTGGGGCTGGTCGCGCTGGCGCGGATCACGGTGGGCGCGCATTTCGTATCGGACGCCACCGGTTCGATCGCCCTCGCCGCGCTCGCGGCCGGGACGTTCGCCGCGATGCTGCCGCCGACCGCACGGTGACCGCGCGGCCACGCTCCTGAGCCCCGCTCGCCACCGCCGCCGCGCTAGGGTCCCGCGCATGGCACACGCATTCCTGTCTCCCGAGTGGTTCGCCGAGGTCGACGCGCTGGTCGCGTCCGCGGGCGATCTGCAGATCCCGGCGGCGATGAAGGCGGTCGAGGTCAACGTCACCGTGACCTCGCCGGCCGGCGACACGCGGCTGTTCATGAAGGACGGCCTGTTCCAGCAGGGTCACCAGCCCGGCGTCGAGACGACGCTGACGCTCGCCGCCGACCTCGCCCGCAAGATCTTCGTCGACGCCGACGTCGGCGCCGGCGTCCAGGCGTTCCTCGCCGGCGAGATCAAGGTCGACGGCGATCTCGCCAAGCTCGTCGCGATGCAGACAGTCGAGCCGAGCGAGCCGCAGAAGCAGCTCACGCGCAAGATCGCCGCGATCACGGCGTGACCGCGCGCGCGCCGCGGTACGCTGCGCGGCCATGAAGACCCGTGCCGCGATCGCGTTCGAAGTGGGCCAGCCGCTGGTCGTCGACGAGCTGGACCTCGAGGGGCCGCAGGCCGGCGAGGTCCTCGTCGAGATCAAGGCGACCGGCGTCTGCCACACCGACGAGTTCACCCGCTCCGGCGCCGATCCCGAGGGGCTGTTCCCGGTGGTGTTCGGCCACGAGGGCGCCGGCGTCGTGCTCGAGGTCGGCGCGGGCGTGACCTCGCTGAAGCCCGGCGATCACGTCATCCCGCTCTACACGCCGGAGTGCCGCGGCTGCAAGTCGTGCCTGTCGCGCAAGACCAACCTGTGCACGGCGATCCGCGCGACCCAGGGCAAGGGGCTGATGCCGTCGGGGACCAGCCGGTTCTCGTACCGCGGCCGGATGGTCCACCACTACATGGGCTGCTCGACGTTCGCCAACCACACGGTGCTGCCCGAGATCGCGCTGGCCAAGGTCCGGCCCGACGCGCCGTTCGACAAGATCTGCTACATCGGCTGCGGCGTGACGACGGGGATCGGCGCGGTGCTGTGGACCGCCAAGGTCGAGGCCGGCGCCAACGTCGTCGTGTTCGGGCTGGGCGGCATCGGGCTCAACGTGATCCAGGGCGCGCGCATGGTCGGCGCCGACAAGATCATCGGCGTCGACATCAACCCGGCGCGCGAGGCGCTGGGGCGGCAGTTCGGCATGACCCACTTCGTCAACCCGACCGAGGTCAAGGACGTCGTCGGGCACCTCGTCGAGCTGACCGGCGGCGGCGCCGACTACAGCTTCGAGTGCGTCGGCAACGTCACGCTGATGCGCCAGGCGCTCGAGTGCTGCCACCGCGGCTGGGGCGTCAGCGTGATCATCGGCGTCGCCGGCGCGGGGCAGGAGATCGCGACGCGGCCGTTCCAGCTCGTCACCGGCCGGGTGTGGAAGGGCTCGGCGTTCGGCGGCGCGCGCGGCCGCACCGACGTGCCGCGGATCGTCGACTGGTACATGGACAAGAAGATCGCGATCGACGAGCTGATCACCCACAAGCTGCCGCTCGAGCGGATCAACGAGGCGTTCGACCTGATGCACGCGGGCACGTCGATCCGCACCGTCGTGGAGTTCTGACGTGACGGCCGAGGGCGTCGCCGTCCGCAGCGAGCAGCGCTGCTTCGGCGGGGTGCAGGGCTTCTACGAGCACGCCAGCGCGGCGTGCGCCGGGCCGATGCGGTTCGCGGTCTACCTGCCGCCGGCGGCCATCGCCGGCGCGCGCGTGCCCGCGCTCTACTACCTCGCCGGGCTCACGTGCACCGAGGAGACGTTCGTGATCAAGGGCGGCGCGCAGCGGGTCGCCGCCGCGCTCGGGATCGCGATCGTCACGTGCGACACCAGCCCGCGCGCGGCGCGGTTCCCCGGCGACGACGCGGCGTGGGACTTCGGCCAGGGCGCCGGGTTCTACCTCGACGCGACCGAGGCGCCGTGGCGCGACGCGTACCGGATGGAGACGTACGTCGTCGACGAGCTGCCGCGCGTCGTCGAGGCGCGGTTCCCGATCGACGGCGCGCGACGCGCGGTCACGGGCCACTCGATGGGCGGACATGGCGCGCTGTCGCTGGCGCTGCGCCACCCCGGGCGCTTCGTCAGCGCCTCGGCGCTGGCGCCGATCGTCGCGCCGTCCCAGGTGCCGTGGGGCGAGAAGGCGTTCGCCGGCTACCTCGGCGCGGATCGCGCGGCGTGGGCGGCGCACGACACCTGCGCGCTGCTCGCCGCCGGCCGGCGGTTCCCGCGCGCGCCGCTGGTCGATCAGGGCCTCGCCGACAAGTTCCTCGACCGCGAGCTGCGCCCCGCGCTGCTGCGCGAGGCGTGCGCCGCCGCCGGCCAGGACCTGACGCTGCGCCTGCACGACGGCTACGACCACAGCTACTACTTCGTCGCGACGTTCGCCGAGGACCACGTCCGGTTCGCCGCGACGGCGCTCGCCGGCGCTTGACGCGCGCGGCGCGAGGCGCGGACCATCCGGTCATGCAACCGACGCCGAAGGGCTGGCCCCGGATCTCGAGCGCGCTGTTCTACGACGACGCCGCCGCGGCGATCGCCTGGCTGTGCCGGGTGTTCGACTTCGAGGTCCGGCTCCGCGTCGACGGGCCGGACGGCAAGGTCGCCCACTCGGAGCTGACGTACGGCGACGGCCTGATCATGGTCGGCCAGGCCGGCGCGCATCCCGAGCGGCGGTCCACGAGCCCGCGCGGCCTCGGCGGCGCCAACACCCAGGCGCTGTGCGTGTGCGTCGACGACGCCGACGCCCACTGCGCGAAGGCGCGCGCCGCCGGCGCGAAGATCGTCACCGAGCCGGCGACCCACGACTACGGCGACGACTACTGGGCGGACCGCAGCTACGAGGCCGAGGATCTCGAGGGCCACCGCTGGTGGTTCCAGCAGCGCGTGCGCACCGGCGCGACGTGGGCGTAGACCGCGGGTCCGTTCGCGACGCTCACGACCACGCCAGCAGGACCTTGCCGGTCGCCTGCTTGGTCTCGAGGAAGCGGTGCGCGGACGCCACGTCGGCGGCGGGGAACACCTTGCCGACGTGCGGCTGCAGCCCGAGCTGCTCGACCGAGGCGAACGCGCGGGTGAGGCGCTCGACCCACGTCGGGTCCTTCAGCACGTGCAGTGCGTTGAGCGCGAAGATGCCGGAGTTCTCGTCGAACAGCTTGAGCACGGAGATCCGCGGCGTGCGCACCACCGCGAGCGCCATCCGCGGCAGGTTACGCTTGCCGTCCTTGACGCCCGAGTTCACGCCGATGCACACCATGCGGCCGGTGATGCCGAGGCGCTTGCGCTGCCACGCCATCTCGGCGCCACCCGAGGCGTTGAGGATGAAGTCGTAGCCGGTGAGCGTCGCGTCGGCACGAAACTCCTCGCGGGTGTACGCGGTCGCCCCGTAGCCGCGGATGAAGTCCTTCTTGGCCGCGGTCGTGGTGAGGCCGGTGACCTCGGCGCCGACGTGCCTCGCCATCTGCATCG
Source organism: Myxococcales bacterium (assembly GCA_011526095.1). GTDB lineage: Bacteria > Myxococcota_A > Polyangia > Haliangiales > Haliangiaceae > WYBA01. The sequence continues at coordinate 5,917 of WYBA01000196.1, forward strand.
CGAGCACGCCGACCCCGCCGGTGGCGCACTCGACCAGGACACGGTCGCCGGCGCGGACGCGCGCCATCTCGTGCAGCGCGAGGTGCGCGGTGAAGTAGTTCACCGGCAGCGCGGCGCCGGCCGCGAGGTCGAGCCCCGCCGGCCTGCGCAGCACCTGGTTCGCGGCGACCTTGACCCGCGACGCGTAGCCGCCGAAGTACGTCCCCGCGGCGACCGGGTCGCCGGGGCGGACGTTCGTGACGTTCTTGCCGACCGCGGCGACCTTGCCCGCGACCTCGTAGCCGGGGACGAACGGGCGCTTGGGCGCGTCGGGGTAGAACCCCAGGCGCATCTGGATGTCGGCGAAGTTGACGCCCGAGTACGCGACGTCGATCGCGACCTCGTCGTCGCCGGGCGCCTCGTCGGCGACCTCGCGGAGCTTGAGGGTGCTGGCGGCGCCGTACTTCTCGATCGCGATCTGCTGGTGGGTCATGGCGGGGTCTCCGGAGTTTCTATGGTTCGAGAAATGTCGAAGTAAAAACGCGTAGAAAAAGGCGGCCGACGGCGGCCGCCCCGGGTCAGGCCTCGACGGCGAACAGCGCGCGCAGCGCGGTCATCGCCTCGGGGTTGATCGAGCAGATGAGCTGCTTGCCCTCGCGCTCGGTGTCGATCAGGCCGGCGTCGGCGAGCTCCTTGACGTGGTGCGACACCGTCGGCGCACCGACCTCGAGCCCGCCGAGGAGCTTGGCGAGGAAGCAGTCGTGGACGCGCCCCTTGGCCAGGTCCAGCCGGCTCTCCTCCATGAGGTTCAGGAAGATCTGCAGCCGGTTCTCGTTGCCGAGCGCGCGGAACACCCGCGCGAGGCGCTTGACGTCGGGCTGGGACACGGCCACATCAATGCGACAACTATCGAACCATGTCAACCCCGATCTTTTCGGGGCGTGACCGGGCCCGGCGGGCCGGCCCGGGGCGGGCGCCGCCCTATCATCTGAGGTCCGTGACCGAGGCGCCGGCCGACCGTGCTCCAGATCGCTGGCGGCCGTACCGCCGCGCCGGGATCGGCGCGCTCGTCGTCGTGTTCGTCGCGATCGCCGTCTACGCGTGGCGCACCGGCGCCGTGACGCCGTCGTCGATCAAGGCGTGGCTGGTGTCGCTCGGGCCGTGGGGCCCGGTGATCTTCGTCGGCGCGTTCAGCGTCGGCACGACGCTCGGCCTGCCGGGGATGGCGTTCGTCGTCGGCGCGCGCCTGGCGTTCGGGCCGTGGCTCGGGCTCGCGCTCGGCTACGGCGGCGGGCTGCTCGCGATCTCGCTGCCGTTCCTGATGGCGCGCCTGCTCGGGCGCAACCGCCAGACGCCGTGGCGGCCGAAGCGCCCGGCGCTGCGTCGCGCGTTCGACCAGCTCGAGACCCACCCGTACCGCTCGGTGATCGTGCTGCGGCTGATCCTGTGGTTCAACCCGCCGATCAGCTACGCGCTGGCGTTCACGCCGATCCGGTTCGGCGCGTACCTGCTGGCGTGCGCGATCGCGCTCGCGCCGGGGGTGATCGCGGCGAACCTGGCGACGAGCTGGTTCGTCTAGCGATTCGTGTAGCATCGGCCGCGATGCGTACCTTCCTGCTGTCCCTGCTCGTCTCCCTGTCCCTGGTCGCCTGCGGCGGCAAGTCGAACCCGCCCGCCGATCCCGGCGCCGGCGCCGGCACCGGCACCGAGGAGCCCGCCGAGGCCAAGGGCTGCGCGACCGCCGGCTGCTCTGGCGTCGAGTGCGTCGAGGCCGACGCCGCCGAGAGCCTGATGACGACCTGCGAGTACCTCGACGTCTACGGCTGCTACGACGGCGCGACGTGCGAGCGCCAGGCCGATGGCCAGTGCGGCTGGACCCAGACCGACCAGCTCGCCGCGTGCCTCGAGGCCGGCGGGCCCGACCTCGTCGGCGGCTGATCCCGCGGCGTCAGTTCGGCCCGCTCGCGTCGACGCCGATGATGCGGAACCACAGCCGGCGCGCCACGTGGCAGCGCCGGCAGGTCACCGCGACGACGCGCACGCCGGCCTCGGACGCGTGATCGTCGACCGCCAGCTCGCCGCCGCACTGCGGGCACGGCGTCGCCCGCGCGCGAACCTCGATCACCGACGACGACGGCACCTCGATCGGGTGATCCGGCGCGCCGCCGCGCTCGAGCGCGGCGAGGCGCTCGCGGTCGCGGACCAGCCGGCGCGCGTCGCGCTCGGCGATCCGGCGCTCGGTGCGCGGGCGGGGTGGCTTCTTGCCGGACATCGCGGCCACCGTAGCAGACCCGGGGCGCGAACCTTGGCTCGCGCCCCGCGAGGGCGGCGACGGGACGCTTGACGGCGTGGCCGCGGATCGCGTGTCCTGGCGGGAACGTGCGCGCCGGGCTGCTGCTGATCTCCTCCCTCGCCGCGGCGGCGTGCGCCGACGAGCCGGCCGAGCCAGCCGACGCCGCGCACGCCGCGCTCGACGCCGAGCTGGCGTGGATCGGCCCGCGCGCGCCGGCGTACGCGCCGCTCGTCGTGACGCTGACGTTCGACGACACCTACGACGAGCAGGCGGAGATCGCGGCGCTGCTCGACGGGCTGCCGTCCACCTTCTACGTCAACTCGTCCCGCGTCTCGACGCCCGGGTGGATGACCGACGGCGACCTCGCCGGGCTCGTCGCCGCAGGGCACGACGTCGGCGCGCACACGCTGACCCACCCGCGGCTCACCGACCTCGACGAGGCGACGCGCCAGCTCGAGATGTGCGGCGACCGCGCCGCGCTCGCCGCGCTCGGCCACGACGCGCTGACGCTCGCCTACCCGTTCGGCGCCGACGACGCCGCGGTCCGCGCCACCGCCGCGGCGTGCGGGTTCGAGGGCGCGCGCGACATCGGCGGGCTGCGCAACGCCGACCCGTGGAACGGCGACGCCGGGTTCTGCGGCACGGAGGCGTCGAGCCTGAGCCGTCCCGCGTCGGAGACGCTGCCGCCGCGCGACGCCTACGCGATCCGCTCGCACGCGTCGATCCGCGCGAGCTGCACCGATCTCGACCTCCAGCGCATGGTGCTCGCGGCCGCGGCCGACGCGGTCGAGCAGCCGCTCGCCGCGCGGCGGTGGCTGGTGCTGACGTTCCACGACTTCTGCACGACCTGCACCGGCCGGACGTACCAGGTCGACGTGGCCCGGCTGAAGCGGTTCGCCGCGTGGCTGCGCGAGCTCGGCGGCGCGGTGCCGGTCGTGAACGCATCCGGACGCCGGGTCGGGCGCCGTCCTTTGATCGTGACCTCGGTCGCCGAGGCGCTCGAGCTGCCGTAAGCGCCGCGGCCGGCGTACGTTCCCCGGGCATGCGCAACCGCCCACGCCGCACGTTCGCCGCCCCGTTCATCCTCACGATCGCCGCCGCCGTCCCGGGCTGCACCAGGCCGGACCCCGCGACGTCGACGATCCGGACCGAGAACCCGCCGCCGCCCGACGTGGTGACGCCGGAGGGGGACCCGTACCAGACGTGGACCGTGCAGAGCAGCGGCGGCGAGATGTGCGACGCCTACCTCGACGTCGACTGCCCGCCGCCCGAGGAGGCGACGTGCAATCCGCCGCCGCCCGCGGTGGTCGCGTGCCCCGGCGGCTTCGCCGAGGGCCAGCAGATCCGCGTGCTCCAGCTCGAGGAGGGCGGCCCCTGCTACAGCGAGGCGATGGACTGCGCCGAGGGCGGCTGCGACCGCCAGCCGTCGGCGTGCCCGAGCTGGGACACCGGCACGGACATGTGAGCCGCGCGCCGCGTCAGCCGTCGAGCCGTGGGTCCCAGTCGGGCGCGGCGCGCAGCGCCGGCAGCGGGACCGGCGGCGCGGGCTCGGCCGCGGGCGCGCGCAGCGCCAGCCGCCACCACCCGACGTCGTGCCACGCGCCGTGCTTGTAGCCGACCGCGGGGTAGACGCCGACGGGGGTGAAGCCGCAGCGCTCGTGCAGCGCGACGCTACCGGCGTTGGGCAGCGTGATCCCGGCGTGGGCCGTGTAGAAGCCCTGGCGGACCAGCAGCGGCAGCAGCGCGCCGTACAGCGCGCGCCCGACGCCGGCGCCGTGATGCCAAGGCGCGACGTAGACCGTGACGTCGACGGCCCACTGGTAGGCGGGGCGCTCGCGGTGCCGCGCGGCGTAGGCGTAGCCGACGACGCCGCCGTCGCGCTCGAGCACGAGCCACGGCGCCCACGTCTGAACGCCGGCGATCCGCGCCGCCATCTCGTCGGGCGGCGGCGGCGCGAGCTCGAACGACGCCGGGCTGTCGGTCACGGCCGGCGCGTAGATCGACGCGCACGCCGCGGCGTCAGCGGGGCCGGCGAGGCGGATCGCGTCCATCGCGCCACGGTAGCAGGCTGTTCCGGTGCGCGCGCGGGGCGGCTGTGTGCGTCGCCGCGGGGCGTGGCGCGCCAAGCTGACCGGATGCAACGCACCGACTGGGGCCCGCTGCTCGACCACACCCGCCGGCTCGCGACCGAGTTCCTCGATGGCCTGCCCGACCGGCCCGTGGCGCCGGCGCGCGACGCCACCGCGCTGCACGCCACGTTCGACCGCGCCGTGCCCGACGAGCCGACCGACCCGCGCGCGGTGATCGACGAGCTGGTGCGTGGCGCCGACCCCGGCCTCACCGCGATGCCGTCGGGCCGGTTCTTCGGCTGGGTGATCGGCGGCGGCGTGCCCGCCGCGGTCGCCGCCGACTGGCTGACGACGGTGTGGGACCAGAACGCGGGCAGCGCCGAGGGCACGCCGGCCGCGGCGGTGATCGAGCAGGTCGCGCTGCGGTGGGTCGCGGAGCTGCTCGAGCTGCCGGTCGCGTCGGCGGTGCTGGTGACCGGCGCGCAGATGGCGAGCTTCGTCGGGCTGGCGATCGGGCGCAGCGAGGTGCTGCGCGGCGCCGGCTGGGACGTCGAGGCCGACGGGCTGCACGGCGCGCCGCGGGTGCGCGTGCTCGTCGGGGCCGAGCGCCACGGGACGATCGACAAGGCGCTGCGGCTGCTCGGGTTCGGCGCGCGCGGCCTCACCGTCGTCGACGCGGATCGCAACGGCCGGATGGACGCAGCGGCGCTGGCCCGCGCGCTCACCGTCGACCCCGGGGCGCCCGCGCTGGTGTGCACGCAGGCCGGCAACGTCAACGGCGGCGCGTTCGACCCGCTGCGCGCGATCGGCGAGGTCGTCGCCGAGGCGCGCGCGCACGCGCCGATCTGGGTCCACTGCGACGGCGCGTTCGGGCTGTGGGCGCGCGCGGCGCCGGCGCGGCGCGCCCTCGCCGACGGCGCCGAGCTCGCCGACTCGTGGTCGACCGACGCGCACAAGTGGCTCAACACGCCGTACGACTGCGGCATCGCGCTGACCCGGCACGCGGCGGCGCACCGCCGGGTGATGCGCGGCGGTGCCGCGTACCTGCCCGACGACGTGCCGGCGGTGCGGACCGCGTTCGATCACGCCCCCGAGCTGTCGCGGCGCGCCCGCGGGTTCGCGCTGTGGGCGGCGCTGCGCCAGCTCGGCCGGCGCGGCGTCGCCGAGCTGGTCGAGCGGACGTGCGCGCACGCGGCGCGGCTGGCGGAGGGCCTGGCGCGGCTGCCCGGCGTCGAGGTCATGAACGACGTCGTGCTCAACCAGCTCGTCGTGCGGTTCGGCGACGACGCCCGCACCCGCGCCGTGCTCGCGCGCGTGATCGCCGGCGGCGCGTGCTACCCCAGCGGCACGACCTGGCGGGGCGCCGCGGCGATCCGGATCTCGGTGTCGAACTGGACGACCGACGACGACGACGTATCGCGCGCGCTCGAGGCGTTCGCGCGAGCGACCGCGGAGGTGTGAGGGCGGCCGCGCCCGCGCTACGGCTTCGCCGGCGCCGGCAGCTCGACCCACGCGATCCCGCGCAGGTCGCCCGGCGCGTAGCCGGTCGCCTGGTCGTCGGGGTAGCGCGCGGCGAGGGCGGCCTTGACCTCGGGCGTCAGCGCGTCCGCGGCGCCGTGGCACGCCACGCACAGCTCCATGATCAGCAGCGGCTCGGCGTAGGCGGCGCGCCCGTCGGGCAGCGCCTTGGTCCACGTCGCGCCGTCGAGCTTGCCGCCGCCGGCGACCTGCTGCTCGAACTGCGCGAGCGCCTCGGCCTGCCAGCCGGCGGCGAGGTTCGCCGGGTTGCGCGGCTTGCGCGTCGCGCGCCCGACGGTGACGCCGCCCTGGGCGAGCGACGCCGCGATCGCCGGCGCCTCGGTGTTGCACACCTCGATCGCCGAGGCCGGGCTGACCTTCATCGCCTCGGTCAGCCGACCGACGAGCCGCTTCTTGAGCTCGCCGACGACGCGCTTGCCCTCGGCCGCGGGATCCGCAGCGGGCGCCGGGACGCTGGGCGTCGCGGTCGCGGCGGCGGTCCCGGTCGCCGGAGCGGGCGGCGCCTTCGCCGGCTCGTCGCCCTTGCAGGCGGCGAGCGCGAGCGCCAGCGCCAGCGCGATGGTCGTGGGGCGCGTGAGCGTCTTCATCGGTTCGTGCCTAGCACGAGTCGACGTCGCAACGGCCGCCGAGGAGTGCGGCGGGCCGCCGCGGAGCGGAGACGAGCGTGCCCGGGTCCCGTGATGCACGGGCCGCCGGCGCGGGCCACCCTCGTGATCCGCACGAAGGCTGGAACAGCTCTTGCTGTAAGGTGCCGGCATGAAGTCCTCCCTCCTCGCCCTGCTCCTCGCGATCCCGATGGCCGCCACCGCGGCGTGCGACGCCGGCGGCGCCGGCGAGCCGCCGAAGGACAAGGCGCCCGCCGCGGGCACGGCGCCCGCCGCCGCGCCGGCCCGCAGCGCGCGGATCACCGGCCCCGAGGCGCGCAAGCTGGTCGCATCCGGCGCGACGCTGCTCGACGTCCGCTCGCCCGAGGAGTGGGGCGACGGGCACATCGAGGGCGCCGTGCACATCCCGGTCAACGAGCTCGGCGCGCGCATGGCCGAGCTGCCGAAGGACAAGCCGGTCGTCGTCTACTGCTACAGCGGCAACCGCAGCAAGCGCGCCGCCCAGCAGCTCGCCGGCGCCGGCTACGAGGTCCGCGATCTCGGCCCGATGGACGAGTGGTGACGCGCGCCGGCGCAACGGCGTGAAACATCGCGCGGCAACGGGCGGCGCTGCGAACCGTCACGACGCCCGCCCCCGCCGCCGCCCAACCCCTCGCCGCCACTGGCGTCCCGGGCTGGCCCGCCGGGTGCACTGGTCCCGGCCAGCACCCAAGGAGATCGCCATGCTCTTCCGCCAGCTCTACGACGCCGAGACCTCCACGTACACGTACCTGCTCGCCGACGAGGAGTCCGGCGACGCGATCCTCATCGACCCCGTGCTCGAGCAGGTCGACCGCGACCTCGGGCTGATCCAGGAGCTCGGCCTCACGCTGCGCTACGCGCTCGACACCCACGTCCACGCCGACCACGTCACCGGCCTCGGCTCGCTGCGCGAGCGCACCGGCGCGAAGACCGTCCAGGCCGAGCGCGCCGCCGTCGGCTGCTCGGACGTGCTGGCCAAGCAGGGCGACGTGATCTCGTTCGGCAAGTACGGGGTCGAGGTCCGCGAGACGCCGGGCCACACCGACGGCTGCCTCACGTTCGTCACGACCGACCAGGCGATGGCGTTCACCGGCGACGCGCTGCTGATCCGCGGCTGCGGCCGCACCGACTTCCAGCAGGGCAACGCGCACACGCTCTACCGCTCGGTCCACGACCAGGTGTTCACCCTGCCCGACACGACGCTGATCTACCCGGGCCACGACTACAAGGGCCGCACGGTGAGCACGGTCGGCGAGGAGAAGCGGCTCAACCCGCGGCTGGGCGCCGGCAAGACCGAGGCCGAGTTCGTGCAGATCATGGACAACCTCGGGCTCGCCAAGCCCAAGAAGATCGACGTCGCGGTCCCGGCGAACGCGCACTGCGGGCTGCCGCCGCACGTCGTCTCGGGCGACGCGCCGCTCGAGCGGACGTGGGCGCCGATCGAGCCCAACCTCGCCGGCATCCCCGAGGTCGCGCCGGAGTGGCTGGTCGCCCACGCGTCCGAGGTCCGGATCGTCGATGTCCGCGAACCGGACGAGTACCGCGGCGAGCTCGGCCACGTGCCCGGCGCGGAGCTGCTGCCGCTGTCGCAGGTGCCGGGCCCGCTCGCCGACACGCCGCGCGATCGCCCGCTGGTGATCACCTGCCGCTCCGGCGGCCGCTCGGCCAAGGCGACCGACGCGCTGCGGGCGCTCGGCTTCACCAAGGTGGCGTCGATGCGCGGGGGCATGCTCGCGTGGAACGAGCGCCGCTACGCGGTCGAGCGCTGACGGACCTCCTCCACCGTCGGTGCTCCGTCGAGGGCCCGCGCGCCGCGCGGGCCCTTCGGCGTTCCGGACGGCCGCGTGCAACGGCCGCGGCGAGCGTGTTTCAGGTTGATGCACGACACGCGCGATCCACGCGACGTTCCGCCGCGCGGCGAGGGAACCGCCACGGCACGCGCGCTGCACTGAGCAGGCTCCATGAACCGCTCGATGCCACTGCTCGCCCTCGCGGCGCTCGGGCTCGGACTCGGCGCCGCCGGATGCGAGCGCGCCGCCTCCGACGACGCCGCGCCGCGCAACGTCTCGACGACGACGGTCGTGCCGCCGCCGGCGTTCCGTCCCGTCAACACCGAGCAGATCCCCGAGGGACCGCTCGGCGACGCGGTCCGGCGCGGCAAGCTGCTCGTCGAGCGCACCTACGAGGAGCTGCCGGATCACGTCGGCAACGAGCTGCACTGCACGAGCTGCCACATCGGCGGCGGCACCGTGCCCAACGCCGGTCCGTGGGTCGGCCTGCCCGGCCTGTTCCCCGAGTACCGCTCGCGCAGCGGCCGCGTCAACACGCTCGCCGAGCGCGTCAACGACTGCTTCGAGCGCAGCATGAACGGCACGGCGCTCGACCCGACCGGCGACGACATGAACGCGATCCTCGCGTACATGAGCTACATCTCGCGCGGCGTCGAGAGCGGCAAGTCGCTGCCCGGCCGCGGGTTCAAGAAGCTCGAGGACCCGCCCACGCCCGACCGCCAGCACGGCGAGGAGCTGTACGCGACCGCGTGCGCGAGCTGCCACGGCGCCGACGGCGCCGGCCAGAAGCCCGGCGGCGTCTACGCGTTCCCCGCGCTGTGGGGTGATCAGTCGTTCAACGTCGGCGCCGGCATGGCGCGCCTCGACACCGCCGCCGCGTTCATCCACGGCAACATGCCGCTCGGCGCCGGCGGCACGCTGTCGCCGCAGGACGCCTACGACCTCGCCGACTTCATCATCCACCAGCCGCGCCCCGACTTCGCTGGCAAGGTGAACGACTGGCCCAAGGGCGGCAAGCCGCGGGACGCGAGGTACTGAGATGCGCCACGCCCTGTTCGCGATGGCGATCGCCGCCGCGCTCGCCGCGCCGACCCTCGCGCGCGCCGACGACGCGCCCGCGCCGACACCCCCTCCGGCCGCGCCCGCGCCGCCGCCACCGCCGCCCGTCGACATCGCCGCGTTCCCGCCGCCGCCCGCCGCGGCCGCGCCGCGCACGCCCGGCGTCGAGGTCCACGGCGTCGTGACGACGTGGTGGACCCCGTGGTCGGAGGCCTCGCCCACCGCCGCGACCGACGCGGTGCGGCTGCGGTTCGCGGTGCTGCGCGTCGACGCCCGGCCCGCGCGCGACGTCAGCGTGCTCGCCCGCGTCGGGCTGATGCTGCCCGGCTCGCCGCTGCTCGACCTCGCGGCGACCTACCAGCCGCGGCCCGAGATCGGCGTCACGTTCGGCCAGTTCCGCCTGCCGCTCGGCGCGTCCGCGACGACGCTGGCGCCGCAGCTCGTGATGCTCGATCGCCCCAGCTACGTCTACGCGATGACCAAGCTGGCGTTCCGCGACGTCGGCGTGATGGTCCACAGCGGCCCCGCGGGCCTCGCCGACGGCCTGCTCCACTACCGCGTCGTCGCGGCCAGCGGCAGCGGTCGCCACGGCGCCGGCGCCGCGCGCGCGCCGGACGCCCACGCCTACCTGGTCGGCGGCCGCGTCCTCGTCGACGCCGGCCCGCGCGCGCTCGGCGGCGCGAAGGACCGCCTCGTCGGCGGCGTCACGCTCGCGCGGTCGCACGATCCCGCGATCGACACCGGCGATGCCGCGGCCGACGCCACGCTCGCCGCGGGCGTCCTCGGTCGCACGCTCGCGCCGATCGCCGTCGAGCGCGACACCATGCTCGCCGGTGCGGACCTCACCGTCGCGCGCGGCCCGGCGTGGCTGCAGGCCGAGACGATGTACCTGCGCTCGCGCGCCGTCGACGGCCCCGCCGCGCGCGACGCGCTCGGCCTCAGCGTCGAGGCGGCGTACGCGCTGCCGGCGCGGCCCGCCGGGCACGAGCTGCAGCTCGCGGCGCGCTACGAGCGGTTCGACCCGAACCTCGACGTGTCCGGCGACGTCCGGCGCATGACCTCGCTCGGGCTCAACGCCTCGCTGGCGCGGCTGCGGTGGAGCGCGTTCGGCACGATCACGTCGTTCGACGACGCGACCGGCGAGCGCCAGCACGCCGGCGAGGTCACGGTGCGCGCGCAGGCGACGTTCTAGGCGAGCCGCTCGGGATTGATCACTTCTCGGGTCACCGAACCAGGTGTGATTCCCACCCGTTCGCCCTGAGTCGTCCTCGCTTTCGCTCGGACCGCTCAGGACGCACGGATCTTGGGTCCCGACGAGAACTCCGAGATGTCTTGGATCCTGAGAGGCGAGGCGAGGCGTGCCGCGCCAGCGTATGCTCGCGCCGTGAGCTATCGCGACGAGCTCGACGCCGCCCACGCCCGGATCGCGGCGCTGGAGACGGACCTGGCGCGGACCCAGCGCGAGCTGACCGAGGCCAAGGGCGGCGCGCTGGTCAAGGTGAGCGGCGGCGACCAGGCGCTGGTGCGCGGCAACGCCGGCGGTCAGGCCGCGCCGCGGTGGCTCGGCGCGCCGGCGCAGCTGCGGTTCGAGCGCGAGCTCGACGGCGAGTGCCCGGCGGACGCGCACACCGAGATGATCGAGCTGATGCGACGGGCGTTCGGCGTCGCCGGGACGACGACGGTGCTGCCGGGCTCGCTCGCGTGGTCGATCGCCGGCGGCCAGAACAACCTGACGCCGACGGTGAACATCTACGTCACCGCGCGGCGCGGCAAGACCAAGCTCACGCTCGAGCAGCGGCTCGGCCAGACGATCGGCGCGATCTACGGCGGCGTCGGCGGCGGCGTCGGCGGCGGCGGGGTCGCGCTGCCGATCGCCGCGGCGATGCTCAGCCCGTTCGCCGTGCCGGTCGCGCTGGTGGCGTGGTTCGGCGGCACGTACGCGCTGTGCCGCAGGCTCTACCGCGGTCGCGCCCAGGTCCACGCGACGCGGCTGGAGAAGCTGCTCGGCGAGCTGACGGAGATCGCGGCGGAGCACATCGCGAAGACGCCCGCGCCCGCGCCGTGATCACGGCGGCTCGCCGCCGGCAGGCACGCCGTCCAGCCGCCGCGCGAGCCCGGCGATCTCGCCGCGCAGCCGCTCGGCGGTGTACGTGGTGTTGTGCAGCCGCACGCGCGTGCGCTTCGCCGCGTCCGCGACCGCCGCGGACGCGATCCGCGTGACCTCGGCGACGAGCGCCGCGCGGTCGCGGAGGTGCGCGCGCGCCGCGGCGTCGAGCGCGTCGAACAGCGCCAGCGTCGCGTGCACGTCCGCGCGGCCGAAGTCATGCTCGAGCCGCGGCGCCAGCCGCTCGTACTCGGCGCGCAAGCAGCCCGTCGCCGTCAGCACCGCGGCCGCGAGCGCGTCGTCGGGCCACGTCACGCGCGCGAACGCCGCCGGCAGCTCGAGCCGGCGCTCGGTCGCCCACGTCCGCAGCTCGTCGAGCACGTCCGCCGCGGCCAGCCGCTCGTCGACGCCGACGGCGTCCGCGACGAGGCGGCGCGCCAGGTAGAACACCGCGAGGACGTGCGGGTGATCCAGCTCCGGCGCCGCGGTGCGCAGCGCGAGCGCCGCGGCGTAGCGCACCGCGTCCGGATCGAAGCGCGGCAGCTCGCACCCGGCCGGCGCGAGGCCGCCGTCGGCCTGCGCCCACGCGAGCAGCGCGTCGAGCGGCGCGCGCACCTCGGCGTCGACGAGCACGTCGGGCGCGCCCATGTCGGCGTACGGCACCCGCACCGGCGCGCGAAGCTCTGCGAGCGGCGGCGCCTCCGTCCGCGCCGGCGGCAACGCGTCGGGCCAGGTCACGGCGGGCGTCGGGGGCGGCCCGGCGCCGTCGGTCAGCCACGCGACGGGCGAGCGCAGCGGCCCGGGCTCACCAACATCCGTCGCGCGCCCTGTCGCCAGCTCGACGACGACGAGCTGGTCCTGCTCGCCGATGGGGCGGCGCACGGCGGCGAACTGGCCATCGGGCGACAGCACCAGGTCCGGGGAGGCGAGCCCATCGAGCAGCGTGCGCGTCGGCCTATCCGGCACCACCGCGATCAGCGCGTGCGGACCCGACGGCGCCGCACCCGACACGCACACCAGCGTCCCGGCCGAATCGGCGGCGAACACGCAGTTCGCGTCGCGGCGCCCGTCGATCCGCACGGTCCCGACGGGGACGACGGGCTGGCGCCCGGACGGCTCCACGAACCGCCCGATCACGATCGAGATCGCGAGCGCATCCCCGCGCGCGTCGGTGTGCGCGCCGACGATCGCGAACCGCGCGCCGTCGGCCGACACCGCCTCGGGATAGCCGGAGAGCGCCATGCGCGGCCCCGCGTCGCCCGTCGCCGGGTCGACGACGCGCAGCCCGCGCTCGGTCTCGTCGAGCGTGTGCTCCACGATCAGGCCCACCTCACCCCATCCCAGCGGGTGACCAGGCAGCGCGATCGGCCGTTGCCGGCGCACGCGCTCGGCCGCGAGCTCCCCGACGCACCACGCACGCTCGTCGAGCAGGCACCGCACCAGCGCGTGACGCGCGTCCGGCGAGACCGCCTCGACCCGATCCGCGAACGGCGCGGACGTCGTGCGCCCGCCATCGCGCCGGATCACCACCGCCCCGTCGTCCTTCCACCACCACGCCGTGTGCGCGCTCGCCTCGATCCACGGCCGTCCACCGCCGAGCGGCCCGAGGATGACCTCGTCCCCGGTCGCGACGTCCGCGGCGAGGAGACCGGTCTCGGTGTCGAGCAGCACCGCGCCCTCCGGCGACGCGGGCGGCGGCGGCGCGACGGACGTGGGCGCCCCCGACGGGCCGCAACCCACCATCCCGAGGACGACGAGCGTCGCCTCGACCGTCGATGCCGCCTGCCTCCTCACGGTCGTCGCATCATCGCAGGTCGGGCTCGCACCCGCAGCCGGCGATCCACGCGTCGCGCCTAGGCCGCCCTCGCCCGCGCGCCGTAGGCGGCGTGGGCCTGGTCGTACAGGAACTGGTAGCCGGTGTTGTAGAACTGCGCGGCGGTCATATCGGCCTGCGGGCCCATCCGCCACGACCACGTCTGCTCGACCTCCATCCACCGCGCGGTGTCGATGCCGTACGCGGCGAGCACCGCGCCCATCGGCTCGCCGAGCGCGCAGCGCGCGCGGATCGCGGCGAACCGGTCGAGCGAGATGCCGTGCGGCGGCGCGGTGTACTGCGACGGCAGCGGGTAGCTCGCGGTGAGCGACGCGACCTGGCTCTCGAACTGGACGCGCGCCGCCGACAGCGCCCACTCGGGGTTGCGGCCGTTGCGGTCGTTCATGCTCGACTGGACGCGCTCCCAGTGCTCGAGGTCGCGCAGCCCGTACCGCGCGAGCGTCGCCTGCAGGTCGGCCGCGCCGCGGCGCTCCGCCTGATCGATCGCGCCGAGGGCGCGGTGGTAGGTGTCGAAGTCGTCGGGGTTGAACGCGGCGAAGTCGGGCTTGGCGCCGCCGCCGAACAGGCCCAGCAGCCAGTCGAGGATGCTCATGCCCGCAGCCTGAGCAACCGGCGGGCCGTGCCTGTCGCGTGTGAGTCCAGGGGGTTGCGCACGTCGTGCCGCCGTCGGTCCCAGGACCGTGCGTCGCATGTCCCGGGACCCGGCGCGACGCGCTGTCACGGTGCGGACCGGACGCGATACGCTGGTCGGTGATGGCCAGCCGTCAGTCGTGGAGAGCCGCGCTCGCCGTGGCGTCGCTGTCGGCGCTCGCGCTCGCATGCACCCACCCGCTCGAGCTCGGCGAGAAGTGCCGGACGAACACGGGCGGGACGTTCGACGGAATGTCGACGCCCACGGGGGAGTGTCAGCCTGGGCTCGTCTGCGGCCCGAGCGCGACGTGCGAGTACCCGCTCGGCGAGGGTGACGACTGCGATCCGGACCGGGATCCCGACAACTACGACCTGCTGCCGTGCGAGGAGGGCCTGGTGTGCTCGAGCATCTCGCGCCAGTGCGCGCCGCTCGGCGCCGAAGGCGCGCGCTGCCGACGCGACGCCGAGTGTCTCGACGGCGCTTGCCACCTCGGCTACGTGCCGGACGACCCGACGATCGGCGAGTGTCGCCCGCCGAGCCCCCCCGGCGGGCCGTGCTTCTGGACCGGGGTCGACCCGTTCCCGGTCGACGCCGAGCAGCACGGCTGCGAGGCCGGGCTGGTGTGCGTGCCGCCGCCGCCCGTGATCCCGTCCGCCGAGGGCGTGGATCCCGCCGGGTTCTGCCCCGACGACGGGAGCCCGTGCGGCTACAGCGGAACGTGCGCGGCGCCGGGGCAAGGCGCGGACGGGACACCGTGCATCACCGACAGCACCTGCGCGAGCGGGACCTGCGACCCGATCGCGCGGCCGCGTGGGCCGGACATCAGCGGGTTCGATCCGTTCTATCCGTGGGCGTACCTCGGACCGTGGCCCGGGATCTGCGTCGCGGCCGACGCGCTCACCGAGGGCGCGATCTGCTCGGACGTGTCCCCGTGCGCGCCGGGCTACGAGTGCAACCTGGGGTTCAACCCATCGCGCTGCTTCGCCAGGTGGAGCCTCGTCGACGAGTACTGCGGACCGTCTCCCGACACCGAGCTGTGCGGGATCGGGCTGCGCTGCGACACGCGCTGCGTGCCGTGACCGCCCGGTGACGATGGCGCGTGGGCGGCTGGCGTCAGGGACGCCCGCGGACCTCGCCGACGTCGACCAGGACGTGGTTCGGCCCCGGGAAGCTCCCCATGCCGTCGAGCGAGAGCCCGTGGCAGTGCGCGGGCGCCCGGAGGAAGGAGATCGAGGGCGGCGGGATCGTCGCCCCGCCGGTGGGCGTCAGCCGCCACAGCGGGTCCGCGTGGAGCTCCTCGGGCGCGCTCGTCGGCGTGGCGTAGCGCAGCACCTCGCCGCCCACGCCCGCGAACGGATCTGGGTCGACCGCCACCACGTAGAGGCGGCCCAGCTCGTCGAGCGCGACGCGGGTGAGCTCGCGGCCCGGGCGCGACAGGACCGCGACGCGCGCGACCTCGACGCCGTCGACGACGGTCAACCGCCACAGCGTGTCGCCGGCGGGCACCAGCAGGGTCCCATCGTCGTCGACGAGCACGTCGTTGGGGCCGAGCGGGGAGGTCGTCACCTCGGTCACGACGCCGCCGGCGACGCGGTAGAGCTGCTTGCCGACCGGCGAGAAGTGCGGGAACCCGGTCGTCACCAGCATCGCGCCGTCGGCCGCCCGGGCGATGCCGGACACGCCACCGCTGCCAGGCAGCTCGGCGACGATCGTCGGGGACAGCGTGGCGGCGGCGACGTCGAACGCGTAGAGCCAGGTCGCCCCCTCCATGTACCCGGCGTAGACGGTCTGGTCGCCGTCGTGGAACAGCCGGTGGAGCTCGCCGTCACCGCCGACCCACGTCCGCGACGTCGCGTCGAGCAGGTCGGACGCGGTCAGATCCAGCGTCGCCTGGTAGCGCGTCGCGTCGTCGGCGTAGATCACGTAGCGCTCGGACGTCACGGGCAGCCGCGCGCAGCTCGCGAGCGCCAGGTCGTGGTCGAGCGTCGCGAGGCGGCCATCGTCGCGCTCGACCACGACCGTGAGCGTCCCCGCACCGTCGGGGAGCTCGTCGAGGTCGACCTCGAGCGTGAACGGCGGGGTCGTCGACGACGCGAGCTCGACCCCGTCGAGCTCGAGCGCGGCGCCGACCAGCCGCTCGGGATCCTGGAGCACGCGCGGGGTCACGGCGATCCGCCCGGCGAGCGCCTCCTGCTCGGACAGCTCGGCGCACGCCAGCAGGTGCGGCGAGCACACCTGGGCGCCGGCGACCCGCCACGGCGCGACCCACTCGATCGTCACCCGGTCCTCGCGATCGTGGAGCGACGAGGCGACGATCTGGACCTCGTAGGTGCCGGTCGGCAGCGGCTGGGGCTCGCCGGTGATCGGATCGTTGAAGCCGCTCGTCGGGATGCCCTCGAGCGCGCCGCGCAGCTCGCCGGCGGGGACGTCGACGCGGCCGAGCCCGAGCAGCCACTCCTCGACCGGCACGCCGTCGGGGTTCTCCGACAGCTCGAACTCGATCCGCACCGGCACGCCGTCGAACGTCGCGCCGTCCTGCGGCGAGGTGATCGTGACCGCGATGTCCGGCTCCTGCTCGCTGCACAGCCCGAGCGCGCCGAACGCCGGTCCGACGACGCAGCCGGTCAGCCCGAGCGGCGAGAACAGCGCGACCACGGCGTGGACCAGCGCCGCCAGGCGCCCGCGCGGGCGGGGGCGATCCGCGCTCCTCATCGCGCCACCACCCGCCACCCGACGGTGACGCCGAACGTCCACGGGTCCGGCGCGCCGGTCCACCGGGTCGCGTCCCCTCTGACGTACAGCCACGGTCCCCACAGCAACGGCACCTCGAGCGCGGTGGTCCACGGACTGAGATGATAGGACCCCGGCGGCCCGTCGGTCCCGCCGAACACCTGGTACCAGTTGATGTCGATCCCGGTCGACACCAGCGCGTACGGCCCGAGCGGGACGTTGAGGTGCAGCGGCGTCGACAGGTGGCTGGCCCTCGTCCCGTCGGGGCCCGTCACCCGCCCGCCCTGCAGCCCGAACGTGATCGCCGCGGCGTCCGCGACCGGGATCCGCGGCGCCCAGCCGAACGCCCACCCGCGCGCGTCGCCGCCGGCCTCCGGCCGCGTCACGTCGAGGAAGAACCACGCCGGCCCGCCGCCGAGGTGGAGCGACACGGTGTCGGCGCGTGCGACGCCGGGCAGCGGCGAGCTCGCGGCCTCGACCGCCACGCCGAGGTGGGGCCAGAAGAAGCCGACGACGCGCTGCTCGGCGGCGATCTTCGAGCGGTCGCCGTACTCGAGACGGTGGGCCTCCAGCGCGCGCACGGCGGGCCCGGCGTCGGGCGCCGGCAGCGCGTAGCGCTCGTCCGCCGGCGACTCCGGGTGGAGCGGCGGCACGTCCGCGCCGACGTACAGCGTCTCGATCACGTCTCGATCGACGCCGAGCACCTCGACGAGCGCGTCGGCGTCGGACGCCACGAGCCACAGGACCAGGGCCGCTTGCTCGCGGTCCATCCCGGTCGCCGTCGCGAACCGGGCACGCGCGTCCTCGGCGACCCGCGCGATGGCGCGCGTCCGGATCTCCTCGAGCCCGCGCGAGATCGCGCGCGTCGCGTCGTGGAACGCCTGACCTCGTCCCCACGCCCCCTCGTCGGTCTCGGTCAGGCCGTAGCGCCCGACCTCGTCCACGGCCGACGCGTCCGTCACGCCCAGCAGCTGCACGCCGATGGTGCCGCGGAACCGGACTTCATAGGCGAAGCCGGACTGCGTCTCGCCGTCGATCGAGGCCGTCCGCCACCCGGCGTCGTAGCTGCACGCGAGCTCGAGCCGGACCTGGAACGACAGCTCGGCGAGCTTCGGTTCCGAGTCGCGACGGACGTACTGCCGGACATCCTCGACCAGGCTGTCACACGACGGCGCGCTCCCCTCGACCAGGAACCGCGCGCCCCGGCTCGCCGAGATCGCGTCGAGCAGCGCGCGCGCGTCGTCGCTCACCGGGACGCCGAGGCTCGCCGCGAGCCGCAGGTGGAGATCGGCGACGACGAGCTGGCCGGCGTCGACCGCCTCGAACGCGCGGCGCACGTGGGCCTCGCCGAGCGCGCGCGCGACGCGGTCGACGAGCTCGGTCAGCGGCGGGCGGGCGAGCGCGATCGCCACCCGGCGCGCCAGGCGCACGGCGTCGAGCGCGCCGCGCACGTCGCCGGCGTCGCTCGCCCGCGCGGCGCGCTGGAGCTGCGCGTCGGCGCGCCCGGCGAGCGCGTCGTCGAGCGCCGCGGGCGCGGCCAGCTCCGCGCCCGCCAGCGCCAGCCGCAGCGCGAGCAACCGCCCGATCTCGCCCGCGTCGTCCAGCGCGGCCGCGGCCACGAGCGCGGTCGCCACCACCGCGGCGAGCGCCTCGTCGCGGCGAGCGACCGCGCCGGCGTCGAGCGCGCCCAGCTCGGCCGCGGCCAGGTAGTCGGCGAGCGCCGCGGCCGGCTCGCGCGCGGCGAGCCGGCGGTCGGCCGCGGCCATCAGCTCGGCGCGCGCGGGCGCGATCGGCGGCGCGCCGCACGCCCCCAGGCACCCGATCAGGCCCACTCCCACGAGGTGAGCACGCATACGGCTCCGGATCGACATGGCCCCCCTTGTCGTGTGATTCCGATAGTAGTCCGGCGCCCCCCCATCGCGCCACGCCGGCATCGCGGGCGACGCCGGGCGCGCGAACAGCAAGGGTTGCGGCGCCGGGGCGCGATCGCGCAGCTTCTGCGTCCGATCCGCGCACCCGCAGGCCCGGCTCTGGCACGCTGCACGCAACCGTGGAGGAGTGATGCCGGCCGTCCTCGAAGCACGCGGGCTCACGAAGGTGTACGGGAGCGGTCCGACCGCCGTGCACGCCCTCGCCGGCGTGGACTTCACGCTCGACGCGGGCGAGCTGCTCGTGCTGCTCGGGCCGTCCGGCTCGGGCAAGTCGACGCTGCTCAACCTCGTCGGCGGCCTCGACACCGCCACCGCCGGGACGATCCGCTACCGCGACCACGACCTGGCGCGTGCCGACGACGACGACCTGACCCGCTACCGCCGCGAGCACGTCGGGTTCGTGTTCCAGTTCTACAACCTGATCCCGAGCCTCACCGCGCGCGAGAACGTCGCGCTCGTGGTCGACCTCGTCGACGACGCGATGCGTCCGGAGGACGCGCTCGCGATGGTCGGGCTCGGCGACCGCCTCGACCACTTCCCGTCGCAGCTGTCCGGCGGCGAGCAGCAGCGCGTCGCGATCGCGCGCGCGATCGCCAAGCGCCCGGACCTGCTCCTGTGCGACGAGCCGACCGGCGCGCTCGACGGCAAGACCGGCCGGCTCGTGCTCGAGGCGCTCGCGACGGTCAACGTCGAGCTCGGCACCGCGACCGCGCTGATCACGCACAACGCGGTGATCGCGGCGATGGCCGACCGCGTCGTGACGATGAAGGACGGCGGGATCGCGTCGGAGCACCGCAACCCCCACCGCGTGTCGCCGAGCACGCTGGACTGGTGACATGCGCGCGCTGTCGACCAAGCTGCGGCGCGACCTGTGGCGGATGCGCGGCCAGGTCATCACGATCACGTTGATCCTGGCCTCGGGGATCGCGGCCTACGTGTGCCTGTCCGGCGCCCACCGCGCGCTGGCGCGGTCGCGCGACGCCTACTACGCGCAGTACGCGTTCCCCGACGTGTTCGTCCACCTCGAGCGCGCGCCCGACGCGGTCGCGTCGCGGCTGCGCGAGATCGACGGCGTCACCTCGCTCGAGACGCGGCTGGTCGAGGGCGCGTCGTTCCGCCTGGCCGGCGAGGAGCGCGCCCAGCCCGGCCGCGCGATCTCGATCGAGCCCGGCAGCCGCGCCGAGGCCAACCTCGTGCTGCGCGCCGGCCGGCTGCTCGACCCCGCGCGCGACGACGAGGTGCTGCTGCTCGAGTCGTTCGCGCGCGGCGCGAACCTGGCCCCGGGAGACGAGCTCGACGTCGTCATCGCCGGCCACGAGCTCGACCTGCGCGTCGTCGGGCTGGTGCTGTCGCCGGAGTGGGTGTTCCCGATGGAGGGCGGGATGATGCCGGGCGACTTCGGCGTGGTGTGGATGACGCGCGACGCCCTCGCCAGCGCCACCGGCAAGCACGGCGCGTTCGACAGCGTGACGTTCCGGCTGACGCCGTCGGCCGACCGCCGCGAGGTGATCGAGGCGATCGACCGCGAGCTGGCGCGGTGGGGCGGCGGCGGCGCGTTCGGCCGCGACAAGCAGGTCTCCAACCGCGCGGTGTCGAACGAGCTCGACCAGCTCGAGAGCATGGCGACGAAGATCCCGGCGGTGTTCCTGCTGGTCGCGATGTTCCTGCTCAACGTCGTGCTGTCGCGGATCGTCCACCTCCAGCGCGAGCAGCTCGCGGTGCTGCGCGCGCTCGGCTACACCCGCGGCGCGCTCGCGCGCCACGTCCTGGCGTTCGCCTCGGTGATCACCGTCGGCGGCGTCGTCGTCGGGCTCGGGCTCGGCCGGTGGTTCGCCGGCGCGATCACGAAGCTGTACGCGACGTTCTTCCACTTCCCCGTGCTCGAGGCCGGGCTCGACGCGACGATCGTCGGCGTCTCGGTGCTCGTCGCGATCGTCGCCGCGATCGGCGGCGCGATGACCGCGGCGTGGCGGGTCGTGCGGCTGGCGCCGGCCGAGGCGATGCGCGCCCCGGCGCCGGCCCGCTACCGCCGGGGCCTGTTGTCCCGGCTCGGCCTGGCGCGCGTCGCCGGGCCGATGGGGCGGATGATCGTCCGCGACCTCGAGCGCCGCCCGGTGCTCACCGGCCTGTCGGTCGCGGGCATCGCGTTCGCCGGCGGGATCGTCGTGCTCGGCCGGTTCTCCGTCGACGCGATGGACCACCTGATGGACGTGGTGCTGGCGCGCGCGCTGCGCGAGGACGCGGCGGTGACGCTGGCGCGCCCGGTGCCGCGCGCCGAGCTGGCGTGGTTCCGCCACGCCCCCGGCGTGCTCGCGGCCGAGCCGGTCCACATGGTGCCGGTGCGGCTGCATGCGCGCGCGCGATCGCGCGACGTCCCGCTGACCGCGTGGCCGCGCGACGCCGAGATGCGCCAGGTGCTCGACGGCCGGTCGCGGCCGCGGCCGCTGCCGCCCGAGGGCGTGATGCTGACCGCGCTGCTCGGCGAGCGGCTCGGGGTCGGCGTCGGCGACACCGTCGTCGCCGAGCGCCTCGACGGCAGCCACGCGCGGATCCCGCTGACCGTCGCCGCGCTGGTCGACGAGCGGATGGGGCTCAACGCGTACATGGACCTCGACGCGCTCGCCGACGCGCTCGACGAGGAGCCGCGGATGTCGACCGTGCTGCTGCGCGTCGACCGCGCCGAGCGCGACCGGCTGCACGGCTACCTCGCGACCGTGCCGGGCGTGATGATGGTGATGGAGCCGCGCGGCATCCGCGAGGCGTTCGACGCGCAGAGCGGCCAGTTCATGCTGGTGTGGACGCTGATCGTCGTCGTGTTCGGCAGCGTCATCGCCGTCGGCGTCGTGTTCAACACCGCGCGCGTGATGCTGTCGGAGCGCTCGCGCGACCTGGCGACCCTGCGCGTGCTCGGGTTCACCCGCGACGAGGTCGCGATCGTGCTGCTCGGGCAGCTCGCGGTGCAGGTCGTGCTGGCGCTGCCGATCGGCATGCTGTTCGGCTGGCTGATGGCGGCGAGCCTGATGCAGAGCGCCGACCCCGAGCAGTTCCGGTTCCCCGTGATCACCTCCCCGGCGACGTTCGCGTTCGCGTCGCTGGTGGTGCTGGGCTCGGCGATCGCGACGGCGGTGGTGGTCCGCCGCCGCCTCGACCGGACCGACATCGTGAGCGCGCTGAAGGCGAGGGATTGACATGTCGACCCACACGAAGACGACCAAGCCGAGGCCGCGTGGCTCGCTCCTGCGATGGGTCAAGCGCGGCGCCGTGGTCGCGGTGCTGGCCGCGATCGTCGCGACGCTGGTGTGGGCGATGCTGCCCAAGCCCGCGCCGGTCGAGGTCGTGAGCGTGCGGCGCGGCGCGCTGCGCGTCACCGTCGACGAGGACGGCCGCGCCCGCGTGATCGACCGCCACGTCGTCGCGGCGCCGCTCGCCGGCTCGCTGGCGCGGATCGAGCTGCACCCGGGCGACTCGGTCGCCGAGGGCGCCACGGTCGCGCGGATCGCGCCGCTGCCGTCGCCCCTGCTCGACGCCCGCACCCGCGCCGAGATCGACGGCCGGGTCAGCATCGCCCAGGCCCGCGTCAAGCAGGCCGCGTCCGCGATCCAGCGCGTCCAGGTCGCCCACGACTACGCCAAGGCCGAGCACGCGCGGATCAAGGCGCTCGTCGACCAGCGCGCGCTGCCGCGGGTCGAGCTCGACCGGCGCCAGTTCGACCTCGACGCCGCGACGCGCGAGCTGGAGTC
Organism: Myxococcales bacterium; assembly: GCA_011526095.1. Taxonomy (GTDB): domain Bacteria; phylum Myxococcota_A; class Polyangia; order Haliangiales; family Haliangiaceae; genus WYBA01. The sequence goes on from WYBA01000196.1 coordinate 28,242, forward strand.
GATGCGGTTCGCCGCGGCGATCGCGCGCGACGAGCTGGCGACGGCGCGGGCGCTGGCCGCGCGCCTGGGCAAGCCCGCGGCCGCGGGCGAAGAGGTCGCCGTGCTCGCGCCGATCGCCGGCCGCGTGCTGCGCGTCTACACCGCCAGCGAGGGCGTCGTCGCGCCGGGCACGCCGCTGCTCGAGCTCGGCGACGCCGGCCGGCTCGAGCTCGCGGTCGACGTGCTGACCGCCGACGCGGTGCAGGTGCGCCCCGGCGCCGAGGTCGAGGTCCGCGGGTGGGGCGGCGACCCGCTGCGCGGCGTCGTCCGGATGGTCGAGCCGAGCGCGACGACGCGGATCTCGGCGCTCGGCGTCGAGGAGCAGCGCGTCGCGGTGATCGTCGACCTCGTCGACCCGCCCGCGGCGTGGCAGGGGCTCGGCGACGGCTGGCGCGTCGAGGCGCGGATCACGACCGCCACGGTCGACGACGCCGTGCTCGTCCCGCTCGGCGCGCTGTTCCGCGACGGCGAGCGGTGGGCGGTCTACGTCGTCGACGGCGGCCGCGCGAAGCTGCGCCACCTCGAGCTCGGGGCGCGCGGCGGCAACGACGCGGAGGTCGTGTCCGGCCTGGCCGCCGGCGACCGCGTCATCTACCACCCCAGCGAGCGGATCACTGACGGGGCCAAGGTGGCCGCCGACTGAAGCGCAACCGACGCGCAACCGACGCGCAACCGACGCGCAACCGACGCGCAACCGATCGGGGCGCGCGTTGTCCCAGCGACGTGCGCGCCACGCTCCTGCTGTCGATCCCGCTCGTCGCCGCCGCCGCCTGCAGGCCCCAGGCCGCCTCGCGGGTCCCGGCCGAGCCGCCCGCCAGGCAGGCGGAGGCGCCAGCCGGCCCCGACGAGCCGCCCGTCGCGAAGGAGCACGACCGCGCGCCCCTGGTCGAGCCCCGCCTCCAGCGCGCCCCCGACGTCCCTCCGCGCCCGATGCCCGAGCTCGCCACGGCCGGTACGCTCCACGTCATCGTCGTCGACGCCGGGGTGGCGCGGTGCGAGGCCTGGGAGGTCGTCCCGGATCCCGAGGTCCACGGCAACGGCCTGCTCGTGACCCGCTGGACCGAGGGCACCGCGACCGCCGTGCTGACCCACTCGTACGCGAGCGACGGTGACGTGCTCCGGATCACCGGCGCGTCGCGCGACACCACGTTCGACGACGCCTCCGGCGCGGGCATCGCGACGGGCTGCTTCACGAGCCTCACCGCGCGGCGGCTGGCCGACCGCATCGACGTCCAGGGCGCGGCGTGGTTCCCCACGGCCGACGCGTGCGCCGCGGCGGTGGCGGCGGGCGATCCGGTCGCGACCGACTTCGGCGCGTGCACGGTCCCACGCCACGCGGTCTCTGCCGGCGTCGAGCGCGACGGCCGCGCGCGCCTGATCCAGCGGCTGCGCGACGGCGGCGGGCTGTGGAGCCTGGCCGAGGGGCTCACGGCGACGGGCGACCCCGACGGCGTGCTGACGTGCCGCCGCCTCGACGTCGTCCCCGACGAGGACGCCGAGGCGATCGCCGGCGAGCTCCGGCGCGCCCTCGTCGACGCCGACGGCAACCGCGGGGTCGAAGGGACGAGCTACGCGTACGACGGCGCCAGGTGGATGACGCTGCTCGGCCCGGGCGAGACGTGGACCTCCGCCGACGGCACGCAGCAGTGGACGCGCGCGCTCGGCTGCACCGTCCAGGGCCACGTCGAGATCCTCGCCGAGGACACCGTCGAGATCACCCTGCCCTACCACCTCACGCTCGCCGCGTGCGAGCGCGCCCGCGATCACGAGCTGGAGCGGCGCCGCTGGCTGCCGCCGGACCACGTCGTCGTCGTGGGAGGCGCGCTCGCGATGTCGGGCGGTCAGCTCCCCGGCTGCTGAGCGCGCCGCTACTCCATCCGGCCCGACGTGCTGAGCTTGCCGAGCTCGCGGTACTCGAGCTGGATCGCGCGGACGAGGTGATCGTGCGACAGCGCGACGTCCTCCTGCGCGGCGAGGAACGCGGCGCGCAGCGCGCTGTTGCGGATGTACCCGCCGGACAGCGGGAAGCGGTGCGCCAGCTCGACGAGGTCGAGGTCGCCGGCGATCGGCACGTTCGCCGGGACGTGCGACGCCCACAGCCGGACGCGCATGTCCTCGTCGGGGAACGGGAACTGCAGGCGCAGCGACATGCGGCGCTTGAACGCCGGGTCGATCGAGCCCTCGAGGTTGGTCGTGAGGATCGCGATCCCCTCGAAGCTGTCGAGCCGCTGGAGCAGGTAGTTGACCTCGAGGTTGGCGTAGCGGTCGACCGACGACTTGACCTCGGTGCGACGCGCGAACAGCGAGTCCGCCTCGTCGAACACGACGACGACCTGGCCGTCCTCGGCGGCGTCGAACACCTCGGCGAGGTTCTTCTCGGTCTCGCCGATCCACTTCGACACGACGCGAGAGAGGTCGACGCGGTACAGGTCGAGCCCGAGCTCGCGCGCGATCAGCCCGGCGACCATCGTCTTGCCGGTGCCGGGCGGGCCGTAGAACAGCGCGGTGAGGCCGCGCGAGCTCGCCATGACCTCGTCGAACCCCCACCGCTCGTAGACGGTGCGGCGGTGCCGGACGCGGCCGATGAACTCGCGCAGCGAGTCGAGCAGGTCGTCGGGCAGCGCGACGCGCTCCCACGTCGCGAGCCGCGTCACGCGCGACGCGACGCGGTCGAGCCGCGTCGTGACGTGCTGGCGCGCGGCCTCGTCGAGCGCCTCGCCGGCGTCGGCGGGCGCGGCGGCGCCCTCGCCGCGACGCCGCGCGGCGACCTGCGCGACGACGGTCGTGATCGTGCCCGGGCCGACGCGGTAGCGCGCCGCGAGCGCCTCGGGATCGCGGCACGGCACCGCCGCGCGCGCGAGCGCGTCGGCCCACGCCTCGGCCCGCTCGCCCTCGGCCAGCGGCGGCAGCGCGACGGTGACGTACCCGGGATCGAGCGGCAGCGACGCCTCGGGCGAGGCGCGCACGATCACCGGGCCGGGGTGCGCGCGCAGCGCCTGGCGGACGAGGTCCTGGCCCTCGACGTCGCCGCCGTCGAGCGCGCCGTCGAGGCCCGTCACGACGGGGACGGTGCGCCGCAGCATCGCGCGGTCGAGCTCGACCGCGAGCCGCGCGGCGAGCGACCGACCGCCGCGCGCGATCCGCGACGCGTCGATCACCGTGAGCCCGCGGCCGACGCGCGCCGCGAGCGCCGCGGCCAGCGAGGTCCGTCCGGCGCCGCGGCGGCCGCGCAGGACCAGCCGGAGCGGCTCGTCGGCGGCGCGCGGCTCGGCGCACGCCAGCGCCGCGGCACGCACCGCGGCCGGCGCGATCCGCAGCTCGTCGAGCGCGCGGTCGGCGTGGCGCAGCCGCGCGACGTCGCCGAGGCCGGCCGACGGCGGCACGCCGCGCAGACGCTCGACCAGCACCTCGTCGACGGTGACCGCGGCGAACGGGCGGCTCGCCGCGGCGCCGATCCGCACCAGGCCGTGGCGCACCAGCGGCGCGTCGTCGGCGAGCGCCTGCGCGACGCGCGCGCGCGTGTCGCGATCGGCGCCAGCGACGATCTCCTCGACCAGGGCGACGTCGCACACGGCGCGGTGCTCGTCGTTCGACAGGATGCCGCACAGCCGCGCCAGCTCGGCGCGCACGACGGGCCCGACGGCGACCGCGAGGATCTGGGTCTCGACGCCGGACAGCTGCAGCTCGTGGGCGAGCGAGATCAGCGGCAGCGCGCCGCCCGCGGCGAGGGTGGCGCGCGCGCGCCCGCTGGCGCGGCGATCGAGCTCGGCGACGCGCGCGTCGGCGTCGCGGAGCTGATCGGAGGCGAGGCCGGCGACCCCGCCGAGCAGCGCGACGACCTCGCGCTCGAACGGCTGGCCCTCCGCGGTCGGCGCGCTCAGGCGCCCGGTGTGCCAGCCGACCGCGATCGCGCGCGCCGTCATCGCGGCGACGAGGTCGAGGAGCTCGTCGAGGTGAGCGTGCGGCGCCGGGTAGGGCTCGAACCCCGGGGCCGGCGCCGCGGCGATCACGACGGCCGGCGCGCCGAGCGCGACCGGCGGCGCGTCGGGCAGCGGCGCGTCGCTGGTCCGCGCGCGCGGCGTGGCCTCGTCGTCGGGCGGCGCCGAGGGCGCGCTGGCCGCGGCGGCCGCGACCTCGACCGCGGCGTCGACCGGCGCCGCGGCCACCGCACGCAGTAGCTGGCCGACGTCGGTCGCGTCGGTCGCCTCGGTCGCCTCGGTCGGCGCCGCCGACGGCGCCGGCGCCGCCGACGCCGCGCGCCGCGCCGCGCCGGTGACGAGCTCGGCGAGCGGGACGTGCAGCACCGCGCCGGGCCGCTCCGCCTCGGGCGCGGCGGCCATCGCGACGTACTGGCCGTCGGCGTCGATCGCGAGCTCGGCGATCGGGAACGGCGCGTCGAGCTCGTGGACGAGGCGGCCGTAGCGCAGGTCGGCGACGACGATCCGGCCATCGCGCGCGGCGATCGCCGTGCCGCGCTGATCGGCGACGGCGACGCGCGCGCCGGCCGGCACCGCGAGGCGGTGGACGATCGCGCCGTCGGCGCGGCACACGACGAGCTCGCCGCCGCCGTCGCGCGTGGTGACGAGGGTCGCGATCGCGCGGCCGGCGAACAGCGGCCAGGCGCCGCGCGGCGCGCCGTCGAGCCCGATCCGCCCGACGACACCGCGCCCGACGTCCATCAGCTCGAGCCCACCGCTGCCGGCGCGGGCGAGCCGCCGCGCCGCGAGCGGCCAGGCGTCCCCGACGTCGTGCTCCTCGCACCGCGCGCTGGCGCTCGACGCGCCGCTGGCGACGACGAGCGCCGCCCGGCCCGCGCCGAACACCCACGCCGCGGTCGGGTCGTCGGCCACGGGCGCGAGGCGCTGCGGCGCCCACGGCAGCGCCACCGGCTCCAGCTCGCGCCGCGCCTCCAGCGTCAGCCGGCGCACCGCGGCGCCGTCGAGCATCCACACCGCCCCGCCGACGCACGCGAAGTCGCCGGCCGGCGCCTTGACCCGGTGGCGAGGCGCGGTCCCCAGCGCGTCGACCAGCTCGAGCCCGTCGTGCGCGCCGAGCACCACGAACCGGCCGGTCCGCGCCATCGCCAGCCGCCGGGAGGGGGGAGGTGTCATCCAGGGAGAGTGATCCCGACCGGCCCGGTTGTGACGCCACCCTTCGGAGGCGAGCCACGACGCGGTGCGTGATCGACGCCACTCCCGGGCCGTCGGCCTCGCGCGCGACCGACGAATCGCGGGCGATCCCCGGCGCGCCGCGGTAGCTTCGCGCGCGCCGGAGGGAACCATGCACCATCGTCTGTCCGCGCTCTGCGCGACCACCCTGCTCACGCTCGCGGCGCTCGCCGCGCCCGCCGCCGCCGACACGATCGTCACCGGCGGCAACGTCATCAACCAGACGTGGACCGTCGCGGGCTCGCCCTACGTCGTGCAGGGCGACGTGATCGTCCCCGACGGCGCGTTCCTGACGATCGAGGCCGGCGTCGTCGTCCAGGCCCAGTCCAACAGCGACAGCCAGGCCGCCGGCGCGGACACGTCGCGGGTCGAGCTGATCGTCCACGGCACGCTCACGATCGCGGGCGCGGCGGGCAACCCGGTGACGCTGCGCAGCTCGAGCACGAGCAGCGGCACGTGGTACGGCATCGTCGCCGACGCCGACGCCGACGCCGTCACGATCGACCACGCGATCGTCCAGGACGCGCGCTACGCGATCGTGTCGTACGCGCCCGGCAGCGCGCTCGACGTGGCGAACGTGACGGTGACCGAGGCCTCCACCTACGGCCTGTGGGTCCGCGCCGGCAGCCCCACCGTCGACGCCCTCACCGCCAGCGCCAACAGCAGCGCCGGCGTCGTCGTCGCCGACACCGCCTCGCTCACCCTGACCAACAGCGTCGTCCGCAGCAATGGCTCCTATGGCGTCTACTTCCAGCCGAC
>WYBA01000197.1 GCA_011526095.1 Myxococcales bacterium
CGGCGCCGCGATCGCGATCGCGGTGAGCGCGCCCGGGCGCGTCGCCGCCAGCCCGGCGTCGAGCGCGGCGTGCATCGCGTCGGCGACGCCGCCGTCGGCGCCGGTCCGCGCGGCCGCGGGGCCGGCGTTCACGCCGCCGCTCCGCGCCGCGCCGGCACCCGCCCGACGTACAGGTGGCAGGTGCCGAACGTCAGCGGCACGACGCGCTCGATCTCGAGCCCGACGTCCGCCATCAGCGCGGCGAACTCCTCGGGCGGCGGGAACGCCGCGATCGACTGCTGCAGGTAGCGGTACTCGCGCTTGCCGCTGAGCAGCGCGCCGATCCGCGGCACCAGCACGCGGACGTGGAACCGCGCGAACGGCGCGATCACGCCGCGCCGCGGCTCGCCCAGCTCGAGCACGCACACCCGGCCGCCGGGGCGGACGACGCGCGCCATCTCGGCCAGGCCGCGCCGCCGGTCCGGCACGTTGCGGATCCCGAACGCGATCGTCGCGCCGTCGAAGCTGGCGTCGTCGTGATCGAGCGCCTGGGCGTCGCCCGCGAGCAGCTCGACCCGGTCGGCCAGGCCGCGCGCCGCGACCTTGCCGCGCCCGATCTCGAGCATCCCCAGCGACGGGTCGACGCCGACGACGCGCGCCTGGGGGTGGCGGCGCGCGATGTCGATCGCGAGATCGCCGGTGCCGGTGGCGACGTCGAGCACGCGGCACGGCCCGTCGGGCAGCGCGAGCGCGGCGACGGTCTTCTTGCGCCATCGCCGGTCGACGCCGAACGACATGATCCGGTTGAGCCGGTCGTAGCGCGGCGCGATCGCGTCGAACATCGCGCCGGAGCCGAGTCGGACGTCGGGGCCGGGGACGGGCTGGAGCTCGGTGCTCATCTACTTCTCCCTCAGCGCGGTCGCCTCGGCGACGGTGATCAGGGCGGCCTTGGCCGGGCCGTCGGGCAGCGGCGCGAGCGCGGCGATGCCGGCCGCGATCCGCGCGGTCGCGAGCCGCCGCGCCTCGGCCAGCGCGCCGGTGCCGCGCAGCGCCGCGGCGACCTCCGCGCACCGCGCCGGCGACGCGGCGCCGAGCTCGGCGTCCTCGGCGAGCAGCGCGGCGACCGCGCCCTCGATCGCCGGGTCGCGGTCGAGCGCCACCAGCAGCGGGTAGGTCAGCTTGCCCTCGCGCAGGTCGGCGAACAGCGCCTTGCCGGTGACCGCGAAGTCGCCCTCGAAGTCGAGGCAGTCGTCGATCACCTGGAACGCGACGCCGAGCTCGTGGCCGAACCGCTCGAGCGCGGCGGCGTGCTCGGGCGCGCACCCGCCGGCGCGCGCGCCGGCGAGCATCGCCCAGCGGAACAGCGCGGCGGTCTTGCCCTCGCACACGCGGAAGTAGTCCGCGACCTCCCCGGTGATCTTGCCGCGGCGCTCGAGCTGGAGCGACTCGGCCAGGATCATCTCCTCGATGATCGCGAGCATCCGGTCGAGCAGCGCGAGGTCACCGGCGCCGCGGATCCGCCGCAGCGCCTCGACCAGCAGCCAGTCGCCGGCGAAGATCGACGCGGCGTTGCCCCACAGCGTGCGCGCCGTGGCCTGGCCGCGCCGCGCGTCGGCGACGTCGACGACGTCGTCGTGGAGCAAGGTCGCGGTGTGGACCAGCTCGACCGCGAGCGCGAGCTGGCGCGCGTCGGGGCCGAACCCGCCGCCGACCTTGCTCGCCAGCACGACGCACATCGGGCGCAGGTGCTTGCCGCCGAGGTCGAGCAGGTGGTGCGCGGCGCGCTGCACCGCGCGCGCGCCGTCGGGGACCGTGCGCAGCTCGTGCTCGAACTCGCGCAGCTCGGCGCGCACCCACGCGTCGAGCTCGAGCAGCCGGCTCGCCAGCTCGCCGAGGCCGCGGTCGCGGCACACGCCGCCGAGCGTGCCGAGCAGCGCGCCGCTGGTCGGGGCAGGCGCCGGGGGCGGGGGCGGGCTCGAGGGTCGGGGCGCTGCCTGGGCCATGGGGTCTCCTGTCAGTCGATTCAGTCGATCAGATCGGGCGGTTCGAGAGCGTCGCGAGCTGAGATGTTTCGCTAGCTTTCAAAGATTCGTGAAACTTACGAAATCTCAAAACGCTCGTCCACCCCCACGACAAGGCCGGGAGATGAATCCGGTTTTCGGCGCGGCTGGAGTAGGATGGTGCCCGGTGTCGCGCCAGCGCCAAGTGAGGGAGCCGCGCCTCGTCACCCGCTGTCGGGTGGAGTTCGAGCGCATGGACCGACTCGTGTCCGCCGAGTCGGAGGACCTGTCGCGCTCGGGCGTGTTCGTCCGCACCGAGGAGCTGCTGCCCGTCGGCGCCGTCACCGAGGTCACGCTCGCGCTGCCGGACGGCGCGCGGTTCCGCGTGATCGCGCGGGTCGCGCACCTCTTGTCCCCGTCGGCGGCGCGCGCGCTCGGCCGCCACCCGGGGATGGGCTTTCAGTTCCTCGAGTCCGACTCGCACGGGCGCGAGGCGCTGATCCAGTACCTCGACGATCTGCTCGAGGAGCTGACGCCGCCGCCCCAGGCGATCCCGGTCGGCGTGCGCATCGTGCTCGCCGAGCCCGGCGCGCCGCTGCTCGAGCGGATCGCGGTCGCGCTCGAGCAGGCCGGGTACACGGTCGAGGCGTTCCTCGACGGCGCCGACGCCTACGCGGCGTGCGCGTCCCAGCGGCCGGACCTGGTCGTCGCCGCCGCCGACATGCCCGACCTCGACGGCTGGACGCTGCTCAAGCAGCTCGCCGCGAGCCCGCGGCTGCACGACGTGCCGGTCGTGTTCCTGTCCGACGACCCCAGCGACATGACGCGGCTGCAGGCCTACCGGCTCGGCGTCCGCGACTACATCACCAAGCCGTTCATCGAGGAGGAGCTGGTGATCCGCGTCGGGCGGATCATCCTGCACGACGGGCGCGGGCCCGGCGAGGCGACGATGCTCAGCGGCAGCCTGTCGGAGATCTCCCTGCCGACCCTGCTGTCGCTGCTCGAGTTCGAGCGCAAGTCGGGGATCCTGCTGGTCCTCGGCACGGTCGGGACCGCCCGGATCTTCGTGGCCGAGGGCCGGGTCGTGAAGGTGGAGACCGCCGAGGCCACGATGGCGCCGCGCGACCGGCTGATGGCCGTGCTCGACTGGATCCACGGCCACTTCGAGTTCACGAGCTGCGAGGTGATCGGGTCGGACGAGATCGGGGCGGGCACCACGAACCTGCTGCTCGAGCACGCGCGCCTGCGCGACGAGGCCGCCCGGGGCTGACCGCGGGAATGCTCGGGGCGGGGCGCCGGTTCGTCCCCCCGCCACGCGGCGCGTCCACCGGGCGTCGAGGTCGCGGATCCAGGCGGAACCCCCCATGACGCGCCCCCCCCTGCTCGCCACCGCGGCCGCGCTGGTCGCCCTGACCTCCGTCGCTGCGCCCGCCGCGGCCGCCATCGACGACGGCGCCCCGCCCGCCGGGGCGCCGCCCGCCGCCGTCGCGCGCACCCGCGCCGCCCGCCGGGTCGAGCCGATCACGATCGACGGCGCCCTCGGCGACGCCGGCTGGGCGAGCGTCCCGGCGACCGGCGGGTTCGTCCAGCGGTTCCCCCAGGAGGGCGCGGCGCCGACCCATCCGACCGAGTTCCGCGTCGCGTACGACGACGAGGCGATCTACGTCGCGGTGCGCGCGTACGACAGCGAGCCCGACGCGATCCGCGGCCTGCTCACGCGGCGCGACATCGAGTCGGCCTCGGACTGGATCCTCGTCGGCTTCGACAGCTACCACGACCGCCGCACCGCGTTCGTGTTCGGCATCAACCCGGCCGGCGTCCAGCGCGACATGCTCGTGTTCAACGACGCCGAGACCGACGGCGGGTGGGACGCGGTGTGGACGTCGGCGACGACGATCGACGCCGAGGGGTGGAGCAGCGAGCTGCGGATCCCGCTGTCGCAGCTGCGGTTCTCCGGCGACGACCACCAGGAGTGGGGGTTCCAGATCCACCGCATCGTCGCGCGCACCGGCGAGGAGTCGACGTGGTCGCCGTGGCCGCGCGCCGGCGCGCGCGTCGTCTCGGTGTTCGGCACGCTCGAGGCGATCGACGGCGTCCGGCCGGCGCGCCGGCTCGAGATCCTGCCGTACACCTCGTTCGGCGTGCAGTCGCCGCTCGGCGACCCCGACGATCCGTTCCACGACCCGGTCGAGGGCCGGTTCGCCGGCGGCGTCGACGTCAAGTACGGGCTGTCGTCGTCGTTCACGCTCGCCGCCGCGCTCAACCCCGACTTCGGCCAGGTCGAGGCGGACCCGTCGCAGGTCAACCTGTCGGGGCAGGAGTCGTTCTTCGCCGAGAAGCGCCCGTTCTTCCTCGAGGGCACGGACATCTACCGCTACGGCCTCAGCCAGGGCGACGGCAACGAGGCGATCGAGGGCCTGTTCTACACCCGGCGGATCGGCGCCGCCCCGCACGTCTCCGGCGGCGACTTCGCGACCTACCACGACACGCCCGACGCCACGACGATCTACGGCGCGGCCAAGATCGGCGGCAAGACGTCGAGCGGCTGGTCGATCGGCCTGCTCGAGGCGGTGACGGGGCAGGAGCAGGCGCGGATCGACGAGGGCGACGGCATGCCCGAGGCGCGCGTGGTCGAGCCGCTCACCAACTACGCCGTGCTGCGCGTGCTCAAGGACTACCGCGGCGGCCGCACCCAGCTCGGCGGCATCGTCACCGCCGTCCACCGCCGCCTCGACGGCACCGACCTCGAGTGGTTGCTCCACGACCAGGGCTACACCGCCGGCGTCGACGTCTCGCACCGGTTCTGGGGCGACGCGTGGGGCGGCAGCGCCAAGCTGTTCGGCTCGTACGTCCACGGCGCGCCCGAGTCGATCGCGCGCGACCAGCAGCAGATCCGCCACCTGTTCCAGCGCACCGACGCGGCGCACCTCACGTACGACCCGACCCGGACGTCGCTCGACGGCGCGGGCCTGCTGTGGGATCTCGGCCGGCAGAACCATCCGCGCTGGGTGTTCGCGGTCGGCGGCGATCTCCGCACGCCCGAGCTCGAGGTCAACGACCTGGGGTTCCAGCACGGCGGCGACAACGCGGTGCAGTGGGCCTGGCTCGGCTACCGCGACAACGAGCCGGGCGCGCACGTGCTGGCGTGGCAGGTCAACGCCAACGCGTGGGCGTGGTCCGACTTCGAGCCGCGGCTCGGCGGGTTCGGCGGCAACACGTCCGTCCACGCGACCCTGACCAACCACTGGAACCTCGGCGCCGGGGTCAACCTGGAGCGCACGCTGTGGAACACGGCGCTCTTGCGCGGCGGCCCGCGGGTCCACGGCCAGGACAGCTGGAACGGCTGGGTCAACGTCTCCACCGACGGCCGCAAGCGCGTCTCGGCCGGGGTCAACGCCAGCTTCGGCCAGCGACCCGAGAGCGGGTCGTGGACGGCCAGCGTCGGCGGTGGGCTCGGCATCCAGGCGCGCTCCAACCTCGAGATCGCGTTGGAGCCCAGCGTGTTCGTGTCCGCCGACGACACCCAGTACGTCACCGAGGCGTACGACGCGGCCGACGCGCCGCACTACGTGCTCGCCCACCTCGATCAGGTCGTGGTCGCCACGACCGTCCGCGCGGCGTGGACGTTCTCGCCCCAGCTGTCGCTGCAGCTCTACGCCCAGCCGTTCGTCGCGACCGGCGCCTACGGCGAGTACAAGGAGCCGGGCGATCCGTACGCGCCCGACTACGCCCGGCGGTTCCGCGCCTACGGCGACGACGCCGTGACCGTGACCGACGACGACGTCGTCCTGGTCGACGCCGACGGCGACGGCGCGATGGACTTCGGCTTCGACAAGCCGGACTTCGACTTCCGCGAGCTGCGGTCGACCGTGGTGATGCGGTGGGAGTACCGACCGGGCTCGGCGGTGTTCGCGATCTGGAGCCACGGCCGGTCGGCGTTCGAGGCCGACGGCCGGTTCCGCCCGGGCCACGCCCTCGGCGAGCTGGCGCGGGCCGACGGCGAGCACGTGGTCATGCTCAAGGCGAACTACTGGATCGGGCTGTGACGGGACGTCTGGCGCCGAGGTGCGCCCGGTCCCGGTGGTGCTAGCCTGGGCGCCATGTCGCGCTCGACCGTGATCGCCGCGGCCCTCGCCGCGCTGTTCGCCGCCACGTCGGTGTGGCTCTACCTCGACCGTCGCGACCTCGAGGACCGCCTCGCCTCGGCCCGGCGCGCGCCCGCGCCGGCCGCGGGCAGCGATCCGTGGGCGCCGGGGGCCCCGGGCGGATCGACCGACGACAGCACCCGCGCCAGCCTCGACGGCGTGACCCGCGGGCTGGGCGGCAACCTCGACCGCGGCGACCGCCCCGCGCTCGCCGACACGCCGAAGGAGACGCGGCTCGAGCGGCGGCTGCGCCGCCAGGCCGAGATCGCCGGGTTCCTCGGCCGCGATCCGGGCGAGAGCGAGGAGGACTACCGCGCCCGGGTCGCGCCGCTGGTCGAGGCCGCGCTGAGCCGCCCGCGCGAGAACATCGCCGAGATGCGCAAGGAGGTCGAGGCGCTCGCCGGGGTGACGCCGGAGCAGAGCGCGCAGCTCGACGCCGCGTTCGGCGAGGTCTACGACGAGCTGCTCACCTACACCAACGCCGCGGTCACCGACGGCCAGCTCGACCCGTACGAGCGCAACGTCGCCGGCCTGCTCGAGTACGCCGGCGGCCTGGGGCAGATCCTGCAGGGCGCCGAGGGCAAGGTCGGCGGGATCCTGTCGCCGGAGCAGCAGCGGGCCATCTACGACAGCGGGTTCGAGTGGGGCGAGTACCTCGGGGTGAGTGCGCCGTGGGAGAAGCTCTCACCCCCGCCGCCGCCGCCCGAGGGGCCGGGCGGCAGCTAGGCGCCGGGTAACGCCGGGGCGCGCGTGGTGCGCAAACTGGCGGCCTCGCCCCGATCGCGGGTATAACCGACTGACGGGAGCCTCCCTTCCGTCAGTGCCCGGTGAGCGCCGAACGCAACAGCGGAACCCTGATCATCGCGCGGCCGGTCGAGATGCCGAAGCCGCGGGAGCGGGGTGAGGCGTGCCTGGTGCTCTTGCACCCGCCGGGCCCGGACATCGGCAAGCGCACGCCGCTGTCGAAGAAGACCTACGTGGTCGGGCGGGACGCCGAGGTCGATCTGGTGATCAGCCGCAGCTCGGTGTCGCGCCAGCACAGCCAGCTCGTCCAGGACGACGACGGTGAGTGGTGGGTCCAGGACATGGGCTCGACCAACGGCACGTTCGTCAACGAGGAGCGGATCACCCGCAAGCGGCTGCTCGACGGCGATCAGATCCGGTTCGGCGACGCGATCTTCAAGTTCCTCTCCGGCGCCAACATCGAGAGCGCCTACCACGAGGAGATCTACCGGATGACCATCCTCGATGGTCTGACGGGGATCCACAACAAGCGCTACTTCCTCGAGTTCCTCGAGCGCGAGCTCGCCGGGGCGCACCGCCACCGCCACCCGCTCGGCCTGGTGATGTTCGACGTCGACCACTTCAAGAAGGTCAACGACGAGCGCGGTCACCTGTGCGGCGACGCGGTGCTCAAGGAGATCTCGGCGCGGGTCAAGTCGCGGATCCGCCGCGAGGACCTGTTCGCGCGCTACGGCGGCGAGGAGTTCGCCTGCATCCTCACCTCGACCAGCCTCGAGGGCAGCGTCGTGTTCGCCGAGCACGTCCGCACGATGATCAACGAGCGGCCGATCGTGTTCGACGGCCAGGCGTTCACCGTCACGGTCAGCGTCGGCGTCGCGTGCGTGCTCAACGAGCCCGGCGTCGACCTGCTGACGCTGATCAAGCGCGCCGACGACAACCTGTACGCGGCCAAGCGGGGCGGGCGGAATCGCGTCGTGCCGTCGCCCGCCGAAGTCCGCGGCTACTGAGGCGCGGGGGGCTCGAGCGGGCGGACCGGCTGCGGAGGCCGGCGCCTTCGTTGCTGGGTCCCCCCGCCGTCCTCACGTACGTGAGTACGCTCCGGCTCGGGTCCCCCCCAGCGCCTCGGCGCCGGCCTTCCTCGCGCGGTCCAGCCTGATCACGTGCCGGTCGGGCTCGAGCGTGCCGGATACCGGAGACGGAGACGGAGACGGAGGCGGAGGCGGAGACGGAGGCGGAGGCGGAGGCGGATCCGGAGACGGAGGCGGACCCGGAGACGGAGACGGAGACCGATACGGAGACGGAGACGGAGGCGGAGGCGGAGGCGGAGACGGAGGCGGAGGCGGAGACCGATACGGAGGCGGAGGCGGAGGCGGAGGCGGAGACGGAGACGGAGACGGAGGCGGGGACGGGGAATGAGGCGGCCAGGCTCCGCTCATCCTGAGCGAAGGGCGAGCGCCAGCGAGCCCGGCGTCGAAGGATGCTGACAGTCCCCTGCGCGGCCCGCGTCTGCTAAGACTTCGCCCCTCGTGTCCGCCATCCCCGCCAAGACCCTCGACGACCTCGGCTGGTCCGGCGTCGTCGACCACTGGGCCCGCCGCTGCGCCTCGGCGCGCGGGGCGGCCGCGGTGCGCGCGCACGGCTTCTTCGACGACCTCGACGCCGCGCGCGAGCGCGTCGCCGAGATCGCCGAGGCGCGCGACCTCGCGTCGCGCGACGCCGCGCTGCCGCTCGGCGGGATCGAGGACTGCGCCGCGGCGATCGCCCGCGTCCGCAAGGCCGCGGCGCTCGACGCGCCGGAGCTGATCGCGGTCGCCGGCACGGCGAAGGCGCTGGCGCGGCTGCGCGCGCACCTGCGCCAGCACGGCGAGGTCGCGCCGCGCCTGCTCGCGCGCGGCGCCCACCTGGCCGACCTCGGCCACGTCTACCACCCGATCCTCGACGCGTTCGGCCCCGACGGGCGGCTCGTCGATCACGCCTCGGACGCGCTCGGCCCGCTGCGCCGCGCGCTCGCGTCGATCAAGGCGCAGCTCGAGCGCCGGATGAAGTCGCTGGTCGAGGACGAGCGGTTCGCGCCGTACCTGCAGGACACCTTCTACACCCAGCGCGACGACCGCTACGTCCTGCCCGTGCGCCACGACGGCAAGGGCTTCGTCAAGGGCATCGTCCACGGCACCTCCGGCTCCGGCCAGACGCTGTTCATCGAGCCCGAGGAGATCGTCGATCTCAACAACAAGCTCAAGCTCGCCGAGTGCGACGTGCTCGACGAAGAGCGCCGGATCCTCGCGCGGTTCAGCGGCTGGGTCGCCGAGGAGGCCGACGCGCTCGACGCCGGCCTCGTCGACGCCGAGCGGCTCGACGTGATCGCCGCCGCCGCGCGCCTCGCCGACGACCTCGTCGCCGCGGCGCCGGTCCTCGACGCCGCGCCGCGGCTCGGCCTGCTCCACGCCCGCCACCCCGGGATGCTGCTCGCCGAGCGGCGGTGCGTCGCCAACGACATCGCCGTCGACGCCGGCCAGACGCTGCTCGTCTCCGGCCCCAACGCCGGCGGCAAGACGGTCGCGCTCAAGACGGCCGGGCTGTGCGCGCTGATGGCGCGCGCCGGGCTGCACCTCCCTGCCGAGTCGGGCACGGTCATCGGCTGGTTCGTCGACGTCCGCGCCGACATCGGCGACGCCCAGAACCTCGAGGCGAACCTGTCGACGTTCACCGGCCACCTCGTCGCGCTGCGCACGTACCTGACCGAGTGCGGGCCGGGGACGCTGCTGCTGATCGACGAGATCGCCGTCGGCACCGACCCGGACCAGGGCGCCGCGCTGGCGCAGGCCGTGCTCGAGGCGCTCGCGGCGCGCGGCGTCACCGCGATCGTCACGACCCACTACGAGCGGCTCAAGGCGCTCGGCGCCGGCGACGAGCGGTTCGCCAACGCCTCGGTCGGGTTCGATCTCGAGCGGCTCGCGCCGACGTACAAGCTCCACCTCGGCGTGCCGGGCAGCTCGGGCGCGTTCACCGTCGCGCGCACGATGGGGCTGGGGGACGAGGTCGTCGATCGCGCCGCGGCGCTGCTCGGCGGCGGCGGGATCAGCGTCGAGCTGCTGCTCGAGCGCGTCGCGGACCAGCGGCGCCGGCTCGAGGAGGAGCGCGCGATGCAGCTCGCCGAGCTCGAGGCGCTCGAGGCCGAGCGGATGGCCGTGCGCGCCGATCGCGAGCACCAGCGCGCGCGCGCCTCGAAGCAGGCCGAGGGCGCGTACGGCGAGGCGGTGGTGTCGCTGCGCGAGGCGCGGCGCGAGGTCGATCAGGTCCGCGCCGAGCTTCGCGCCAAGGCCGCGGCCGAGCGCGCGCGCGCCGAGGACCTGCAGCGCGCGCGCCGCAAGATCGCCACCGCGTCGAAGACCGTCCACGCGAACCAGCCGGAGCACAACCTGCCGCCGGGGCGCGCGCCCGGCGACGGCGAGCTGGTCCCCGGCACGCCGGTGATCCTGCCCGGCCTCGGCGGGCGCGGCGAGGTCGTGGCGGCGCCGGAGCGCGGTCGCGTCGCGGTGCGGCTGGGCGCGATGCACACCTCGGTGCCGGTCGCCGAGGTCCTGCTCGACGTCCACCGCAAGGCATCCCAGCCGGCGCCGGCGCGCGCCGAGCGCCGGCCCGACGGGCGCGACGGCCGGCGGCCCGATCGGCGCGACGGCGGGCGCGGCCCCGCGCCCGAGGTCCAGCTCGTCGACGGCGCCACCGATGGCCGCGCCGTCGCCCGCACCCTCGACACCACGCTCGACGTCCGCGGCCAGCGCGCGGACGACGCGACCGGCGCGCTCGACCGCTTCCTGGACGAGGCGATGCTGCTGTCCCGCGAGACGATCTTCGTGATCCACGGCCACGGCACCGGCGCGCTGCGCGCGGCGGTCCGCGCGCACCTCAAGGGCCACGCGGCGGTGCAGTCGTTCCGCCCGGGCGGCGCCTCCGAGGGCGGCGACGGTGTGACGGTCGTATTCCTCCGATCGTGACATCTGTGCTGGTCGGCCCGCGGCCGCCGTGTTCCGGATGACGGCGGCGCCACCGCCTGGCCAGTGGGGTGGCCGGCGCGCAAGTCCTCGTCGCGCCACGTGATCTCGCCGCGACCGGCGTGTGGGTGCCGCCCACCCGGATCCGGACGTCACAGCGCGGGCCCGTCACGGCGTCCCGAGTCGCCGCCTGCGACATCCGATCGGGCGGCCTGCGACACCCTGCGACGTCGCACCCCGCTGGCAATTCCTGGATCGGAACGGCCGGCGACGCGCGCGATCGTCAACACGCGATGACAGTCGCTGCGCGCTGCACACGCCACGGGCGCGTAACTGCTCGTGCACGCGACGCGAAGCCGGTTCGTCGCGGGTGAGGCGCGCGCGCCGCGAGAGTCGGCACGGCAGTTGAAGTAGGGCTCCGTCGACCGCGGCGGTGAACGCCGCATCTCAGGAGAACGAAGATGACCACCTCGACCACCACCACCCGCCTCGACGAGATCGCCACCCGCCAGCGTCAGGGTCGCATCCGCGACGCCGCGTTCGCGGTGATGATCGCCGTGTTCCTCGTGCTGTCGCTGCTCGCACTGCGCGAGGCCGGCGCCACCCCGATCGGTCGCGCCACCAAGCCGGCGAAGCCGGCCGCGTCGTCGGTGCACCACGTCGCGATCGACGTCGACACCGGCGCGACGCTGTGCTCGCCGACCGTGTGCTGATCGCTTCGCCGTCCGGCGCGCTCCGTGCGCGGAGCCCCGGGCGTGTCACCTCGGGCGGGACAGGACGCGGGTCTGCGTGAAGTTGCGGTGGCCGTCGCGCGAGGAGTGGAACGCGTAGCCGCTCTCCCGGGCCCCGACCCACGGCGTGCCGCGCGCGCCGTAGACACCCTGGTTGACGCCGATCATGCCGGCGGTCAGCCGGCGCGCCACCCCCGCGGTGCGCGCGTCGTCGGCGCCGAACACGCAGGCGCCGAGCCCGTAGCGGGTGTCGTTGGCGAGGCGCACGGCCTCGTCGTCGTCGTCGACCACGGTCACGCACGCGACCGGGCCGAACGTCTCCTCGTGGCCGAGGTCCATCGCGTGATCGACGCCGACGACGACCGTCGGCTCGACGAACAGCTCGCGGTGGCCGCCGCCGGCGACGATCTGCGCGCCCCGCGCGCGCGCGTCGGCGAGCTGGCGCAGGACGTGGTCGCGCTGGCGCGCGTTGACCATCGGCCCGACCTTGGTCGCCTCGTCGAGGCCGTCGCCGACGGTCATCTTCGCGGTCTCGGCGACCAGCCGCGCGACGAACCGCTCGGCGATCGGGCGCGCGACGTAGATCCGCTCGGTCGAGACGCACATCTGGCCGGCGTTGCGGTAGCTGTTGCGCGCGGCGAACACCGCGGCGCGGTCGACGTCGGCGGAGTCGAGCACGATCAGCGGATCCTTGCCGCCGAGCTCGAGGATCACGCGCTTGAGACCGGACGCCGCGGCCGCCATGATCTGCTTGCCCGCGGCGCGCGAGCCGGTGAACGCGATCAGGTCGACGTCGGCGGCGACCAGCGCCTTGCCCTGCGCCTCGTCGCCGTGGACCGTGACGAGCACGCCGTCGGGGACGAGGCCGGCGAGCAGCTCGGCGTAGGCCTGGCCGGACAGCGGCGTCTCCTCGCTCGGCTTGAACACGACCGCGTTGCCCGCGACCAGCGCGGGGAACACCATCCAGTGCGGCATCGCGACCGGGAAGTTCCACGGCGTGATCGCCGCGCACACGCCGAACGGGTCGTGGTGGATCGTCGAGACGACCTTGCCGTCGTCGACCGTCTCCGGCGCGAGCGCCGCGGCGATCTCGTCGAGCTCGTGGGGCAGGCCGTCGACGATCGCGCGCAGCTCGCCCTGCGCCTCGCGCAGCGGCTTGCCCATCTCGCGGGTGACGAGCCGCGCCAGCTCGTCGAGCCGCGCGCCGAGCCGGCCGGCGAGCGGGCGCAGCCGCTCGACCCGGCCGGCGACGCCGAGCGCGGCCCACGCGGGCTGCGCGGCGCGCGCGCGCGCGACCGCGGCGGGGACGTCGGCGACCGGCGTGACGGTGACCTCGCCGACGACCTCGTCGGTCGCCGGGCTGCGGGAGACGAGCGTGCTCATGCCCGGCAGTCTAGCCCCGCCGCGGGCGCGCGATCACGCGCGGCGACGTCCGGCGCGCTACTGGCACTGCAGCGCGGTCGCGCAGTCGCCGAGCTGGGACGAGAACTGGCCGAACAGGTCCTCGAGCTGGGACAGGTCGAGCGACAGGCTGCCGCCGGACAGGCACGGCATCGACTGCAGCCCCGCGAGGCAGCGCTGCGCCGCGTGCTCGTCGTAGGTGCACTGGCCGGCGCGGATCCTCTGCGCGTAGTCGTCGCCGCCGGGCAGGATGCCGGCGAGCGAGCAGAAGTCCCCGATCGAGTCCATGCCGGGGCACTGCGCGAGGCGGACGCACGCGACCTCGAACGCGCGGGTGTAGAACTGGTCGGGCGCGGGCGCGGCGCCGCCGGGCGGTGGCGCCGGCCGCCGCGGCGGGGGCGTCGACGGCACGGCGAGCGGATCATCGGGCGGATCATCGGGAGCGTCGGGCGCGGTGCCCTGCGGGCCCGGGGACGAGCCCCACGGGTTGCCCTGGGCCGGCGGCCGGGGCTGCGGCGGCGCCGGCTGCGTGTCCATCCGATCGGGCGCGGGCGCGGCGCGCTTCTTGACCGCGCCGCCGGCGGCGGCCTCGTCGTCACCCGTGAGCAGCAGCGCGAGGCAGACGATGATCGCGACGCCGGCCGCGATCGCGACCAGCAGCGGCCACCGCGAGCGCGCCGTCGGCAGCGGCGGCAGCTCGTACAGCACCGGGCTCGGCGCGATCGCGGCCGCGGCCTGGGGCATCGCCGCGGGGGCCGTGCCATCTGCCGGCGCTTGCGCCGGCGCCGCGATCTGCGGCAGCGGCGCGCCGGCGTCCGGCGGCGCGCCCGGCGCCGCGCCCGCCGCTGCGAACGGCGACGGCGTCCCGTCGCCGCGGGGCGTGAACGCCGCGGCGAGCACCGCCGGCGGCGCGGGCCGGGCCCGGCCGCGCAGCTTCACCAGGTCCGCGCGGCAGTGCTTGCACCTGCCGGCGATCGGGTGGATCTGCCCGCCGCACACCGGGCACGCGGCGCGCGCCTCGTCGGGAGGCGTCGCGCGCTGGGAACGACCCGCCGATGCCATGAACATGTCGATGCTGCCAGGTAGGGGGTGGGTGCGCAACGTGATTGTCCCGGCCGGCCCTCGCCGCCGCGATCGCCCACGCGCGGATTGCTACACGCATCGACGCCTCGTCATTCCCGCCGATTCAGCCCGCGCTTGCCGCGAGGGCCGGCAGGACCCACAGTGGCGCCCATGCCCGCACTGCCCGTCGTGACCGAGAGCGAGCTCCGCCTGCCCGATCTCGATCCGCGCCACGACGGCGTGCGCATCGCCCACCTCTCCGACATCCACGTCGGCCGGTCGACGCCGCGCGCCCACGTCCGCGCCGCGATCGAGCTGGCCAACGCCGCGCGCCCGGACGTGATCGTGATGACCGGGGACTACGTGTGCTGGCGGCGCGAGGAGGTGGCGATGGCCGAGGACCAGCTCGCCGGGTTGACCGCGCGCCGCGTGGTGTGCGTGCTCGGCAACCACGACTACTTCACGTCGGGGCGCGGCGTGACCGCGGCGCTGCGCAAGCACGGCTACGACGTGCTCAAGAACCAGCACAGCGTCGTCGACGTCGACGGCGCGCCGCTGACGTTCGTCGGCATCGACGATCCGATCACCCGCCACGACGACGCGGCGGCCGCGTTCGACGGCGTGCGTCCGGACGGGACGCGCGTCGTGCTCACGCACTACCCGGCGCGCCACGGCGGTGATCTCGACGCGGCGGGCGCGGAGCTGGCCGGGCGCGGCGGCGACGTCGTGCTGTGCGGGCACACCCACGGCGGGCAGATCAACGTCCCGAAGCTGACCCACGCGATCATGGATCGCGTCGGGCTGCGCTACCGCCGCGGCCACTACGATCTCGGCGCGCGCGCGCGGCTCTACGTCACGCCCGGCGTCGGGTTCTCCGGGCCGCGCGTCCGCGTCGGGCGCGGCACCGCGGCCGAGGTCGCGGTGCACACGCTGCGCGCCGCCTGAACGCGGCCGCTCACCGGCGGCGCGCGACCGAGCGGCGGGCGAGATCGCCGAAGCCGTCGCGGCCCTCGGCCAGGATCGCGCCGACCTCGCCGGCGCCGGCGCGCACGGTCTGGCGCTTGCCGAACGCCAGCGGCGCGACCAGCCACGCCGTGACCAGCACCGCGAGCCGCGCCGCCTCCATCCCGACCCAGCCGCCGGCGGCGAACGCCAGCACGCTCAGGCGCAGCAGCGTCCCCAGCGGCTCGGGCGCGGTCGCGAACATCCGGCGCGCCGGCGGGCGCGCGCGCTCGACCGTCGCGAGCGCGCGCGGCTCGTCGCGGTCGTCGCGGCGCTCGCGCGGCGGCGCCTTCGCCAGCAGCTTCATCACGTCGCGCGCGCGCTGCGGGCGCCGCTCGGGATCCGGCTCGGTCATCGCCTCGAGCACCGCGCGCAGGCCCGGGTCGAGGTTCGGCAGGTGGCGCGCCAGGTCCATGCGCAGGCCCTTGCGCGGCACGTCCTCGGGCTCGACCCCGCCGGCGAGCGCGACGATCGTCGCGCCGAGCGCGTACAGGTCCGTCGCGCTCGTCGCCTGGCCGTGGAGCTGCTCCGGCGCCATGTAGCCGAACGTGCCGACGATCGTCGAGCCGCCGTCCTCGCGCGCGGCGTCGCGCACGCCGCCGAAGTCGACGAGCGCGAGCCGGCCGTCGGGCGCGCGCACCAGGTTCGACGGCTTGAGGTCGCGGTGCACCACCGGCGGCGCGCGGCCGTGCAGGTGATCGAGGATCTCCAGCGCGCGCACCAGCACGTCGCGCAGCTCGACCTCCGACAGCCGGCGCCGCGCGCTCAGCTCGCGCAGGTTCTCGCCCGGCATGTACTGCATGACGAGGTTGAACGTGCCCGGCGGCTCCTCGAGCGTCGCGACGTGGCGCGGGATCCCCGGGTGGCGGAGCTGCGCCAGCACCTTGGCCTCGCGCTCGAACAGCTCGAACGTCTTCCACCCGCCGCGCAGCAGCAGCCGCTTGACCACGACCTCGGCGTCGCGGGCGCCACGGCTCGCCTGCGTGTCCTGCGCCAGGAACGTCTCGGCCTGCGCGCCGCGGCCCAGCCGCGGCCCGAGCCGCCAGCGACCGCCGAGCAACGGGCCCGTGAACGACATCGCCCCCGGGTGTAGCGCACAACGGCGGGGCGAGTACGCTGGAGCCACCATGGACGGCGGTGACGTCGCGCTCGACTGCGATCCCTCGGCGCTCGAGCGCCTCGTCCGCGCCGGCGATCTCGCCGCGCTCGACCGGCTCACCCGGTGCTTCGGCGATCGCCTGCTCGCGGTCGGGCGGTGCGCGTGCGGCGACGCCGAGCTGGCGCGCGACGCGGTCCAGGACGCGATGCTCGCCGCCGGCGAGCACCTCGGTGACTACCGCGGCGACGGCAGCCTCGAGGGCTGGCTGGTCCGCATGGTCCAGCGCGCGTGCGGCCGGATGCGGCGCGGGCGCAAGCACGACCCGGCGCGCCACGCGCCGCTCGACGACACGATCGCCGCGCCGGACGATGGTCCCGACGCCGAGGCGGCGCGCGCGATGCTGCTGCGCCGCCTGGGGCTCGCGCTGCAAGGCCTCGACCCGCGCGACCGCGCGGTCGTGCTGCTCGCCGACGGCGAGGGCTGGACGGGGCCGGAGATCGCGGCGCGCCTGGGGATGACGGCGGACGCGGTGCGGACCCGGCTGTCACGGGCCCACCGCCGGCTGCGCGCCGCGCTGGCGGACGTGACGGACGTGACGGACGTGATCGACGACACGCCCGATGGCCCGGACGAGGCCGGCGGGCGGGGCTGACACACTCCGGCCGGGTGATGGCTCTGGGGGGACATGGCCCACTCGATCCCCGTCACCTCCGCCAACTTCCACGCCGAGGTGCTCGCCTCGCCGATCCCCGTCGTCATCGACTTCTGGGCGGCGTGGTGCGGCCCGTGCCGCGCGCTCGGCCCCGTGCTCGACGAGCTCGCCGGCAGCTACGCCGGGCGCGTCAAGGTCGTCAAGGTCGACACCGAGGCCGACCCGGGGCTGGCGACGCGGTTCAACGTGCGCGGCCTGCCGACGCTGCTCGCGGTGCGCGGCGGCCACGTCGTCCGCCAGGTGCCCGGGTTCCACGGCCGGCGGCCGCTCGCCGCGCTGTTCGAGGAGCTCGCCACCGCGTCGTGACCTCGCGACGACCGGCTTGTCACCGCGGCGCGGCCCGGCGACGATGAGCGCGTGTCGCGCGCGTGCCCCCTGCCGGGAGCCCTGGCGCTCGTCGTGGTGGCGCTCGTCGCGAGCGGCTGTGACGCGGGCGGCGCGGTCGAGGTCCGCCGCTGGGCGCTCGCCGGCGAGGTCGCGCGCGCGCCGGGGCCGGTCGAGCTGCCGGCCGAGCTCGACCTCGCCGACCAGCCGGGGCGCTACACGCTGACGACGCGCGTCGAGGTGCCGGACGCCTGGCGCGGGCGCCCGCTCGCGCTCACGGTCACTGACCTGCAGGCGGTCGCGTCGCTCGACGTCGACGGCGCGCCGGTCGCGACCGACGCGCCGCTCGGGACGACGTACCGCATGCGCGGGCCGGTGGTGTGGGAGCTCCCCGCCGCCGCGACCGCCGACGGCGCGCTCGAGCTGACGCTGCACGTCGACCACCGCTGGACGCAGAGCGCGTGGTGGGGGACGGTGCCGCTGCTCGCGCCGGCCGGGGCGACGCCGCCGGCGGCGCTCGCGGTGCGGTTCTTCAACCTCTACGTCGCGGGCGCCGCGGTCGTCGCGCTGCTGCAGCTCGGGCTGACCGGGCTGGCGATCTACGCGCTCGATCGACGACGGCGCGGCTACCTGTGGCTCGGCGTCCAGAACCTGTTCGCGGCGTACTACCCGCTGTTCGTCCTCGGGTTCACCCAGCCGGTGCTCGGCATCTACGACGCGCCCGGGCTGGCGATCTCGCTGATCCTCGCGATCACGACCAGCCTGTGGTTCACGCGCGAGTTCTTCGACGAGCCGCCGCCGCCGCGGTGGTGGCTCGTCGTGACGGGGGCGGGGATCGCGACCGCCGTCGTGTGCCGCGATCCGTTCGTGGCCACCGGCATCACCGGGCCGGTGACCGTCGCCGTCGTGACGGCGCTCGTCGGGTACCAGCTCGTCGTGTGCACGCGCCTGGCGATGCGACATCCGGACCGGCTCACCGCGCGGTTCCTGCTCGCGTCGTGGGTGCTGCTCGCGATCTCGATGCCGCCGGACGTGATGCACTGGCTCTCGCTGGGCAGCCCGCTCGGCGGCGCGCGCCCGGCGTCGGCCGGCCTGTTCCTGTTCACGCTGTGCCTGTCGCTGCTGCTCAGCCGCCGCCACATCGTCGCGCTGCAGCAGGAGGCCGAGCACCGCGACGAGGCCCAGCGCGGGCGCGCCCAGCTCGAGCAGCTCAACGTCGAGCTGCGGCGCCAGATCCAGGATCGCTCGGCCCAGCTGTTCAGCGCGCTGGCGATCGCCGGGGGCAAGCGCGGCGGCGCGCCGGAGCTGCGGCCGGGCGAGCAGATCCAGGGCCGCTACGAGGTCGTGCGCGAGCTCGGCCGCGGTGGCATGGGCATCGTCTACGAGGTGCGGCGGCTCGTCGACGACGCGCGGTTCGCGCTCAAGCTGACGCACGAGCTGCACGGCACGGCGCTGGCGCGGCTGGCGCGCGAGGCGCTGATCGCCAGCCGGATCCACCACCCCAACGTCGTCGGGGTCGTCGACGTCGACGTGTCGCAGTCGGGGTTCCTCTACGTCGTGATGGAGCTGGTCGACGGGCGGTCGCTCAAGGACCTGCACGAGCGCCACGGCGAGCCGGCGTGGGCGCTGCCGCTGCTCGCGCAGGTCGCGGCCGGGCTGGCGGCGCTGCACGAGGCAGGCGTCGTCCACCGCGACCTCAAGCCGGCCAACGTGCTGCTCACCGGCGGCGGGCGGGCGCCCCGGGTCAAGATCACCGACTTCGGCGTGTCGCGGCCGCTGCCCGGCGGCGGGCCCGGCGACGCCGACCCCGACGACGGCGACGGCGCGCTGCGCGAGGCGCGGGCGGTCGCGGCGCTGATCCTCGACGGCGAGGAGACCGCGGCCGAGCCGCTGGCCCGCCCGCGCGACGGCACGACCGGCGAGGCGGCGTGGCTCGGCGCCGACCCGACGGCGGAGACGCGCGGGCTCGGCGGGGCGGGCGGGCCCGCGTCGCCGCGCGTGATGACGGCGGGGCTGACGCGCACCGGGTTCCTCGTCGGCACGCCGGCGTACATCGCGCCCGAGGTCGCCGACGGCCACGGGCGCGTCGCGACCGCCTCCGACCTGTTCGCCTTCGGCGTGATCGCGTGGGAGCTGCTCACCGGCGCCAAGCCGTTCCAGCGCGCGCCGGTGCTGAGCCTGCTCGGCGGCGGCACGCCGGCGGAGATCCCGTCGCTGGCGACGCGCTGGCCCGAGGGCCCGCGCGAGGTGATCGCGCTGATCGACCGCTGCCTGTCGTTCGAGCCGGCGATCCGCCCGGCCGCGACGGTGGTGGCGAGCGCGCTCGCGCGGTACCGCGCGGCCGCGGCGTGATCGCGGTACCTTGCGCGGCATGGTGGACTGGTGGCAGCGGCGGCCGCTCGGCCGCACCGGCCTGATGGTGAGCCGCCTCGGGCTGGGCTCGAGCTACGGCGTGCGCGGCGTCGACGTCGATCGCGCGGTCGAGCGCGGCGTCAACTACCTGTACTGGGGCTCGCGCCGCGACGGCGACTTCGGGCGCGCGATCACCCGCGCGTGCCGGCGCGATCGCGCCGGCACGGTCGTCGTCGTCCAGAGCTACGCGCGCGCGGCGATCGCGCTGCGCCCGTCGCTCGAGCTGGCGCTGCGCCGGCTGCGGCTCGACCACGCCGACGTGCTGCTGCTGGGGTGGTGGAACGCGCCGCCGCCCGAGCGGATCGTCGACGCCGCGCTCGAGTTGCGCGAGGCTGGCAAGTGCCGCGCGCTGATGGTGTCGTGCCATCACCGGCCGACGTTCGCGACGTTCATCGCCGATCCGGTGTGGGGCGCGATCATGGTCCGCTACAACGCCGCGCACCGCGGCGCCGAGGGCGAGGTGTTCCCGCACGTCGGCGCGGGCGGCGCGCCGCCGCCCGGCGTGGTCGCGTACACCGCGACGCGGTGGGGCGGCCTGCTCGACCCGCGGCTGGTGCCGGCGGGCGAGCGGCTGCCGCGCGGCTCGGACTGCTACCGGTTCGCGCTGACGCGGTCGGAGGTCGACGTCGTGCTCGCGGGCCCGCGCGACGGCGAGGAGCTCGACGAGGCGCTCGCGGCGCTCGACCGCGGCCCGCTGTCCGACGACGAGCTGGCGTGGATGCGGCGGGTCGGCGACGGCGTCAAGCAGATCTCGGCGGGGCAGGCGGTGCGCAGCGGCAACGCCGGCGCGCTGTGGGACCGCGTCGTCGGGCGCGCGCGCCAGGTGCTCGGCCGGCCCGGCGAGGACTGACGCGATCCGACGCGAACCGCCGGGCAGGTGTCAGTCGTACGGCGCGAACGTCGCGCGGCTCTTGCGGGTCGCGTTGAGCCGCGCGAGCTCGTCGGCGGTGTAGGCGTCGCGCGAGCCCGGGGGCAGCTTGGTCGCGACGAACCGGTAGAGCGCGGCGCGCGCGCGCGCCGCGGCCTCGACGACCCGCGCCTCGCCGGCCTCGGCGCAGTCGTCCCACAGCGCGAAGACCTCGGCGCGGCGCGCCTCCGCGTCGAGGTCGTCGCGCTTCCACAGCGCGCGCAGGTGGTCGAGCATGTACTGGTCGGCGGCGTCGAGCTGGTCGGCGCGGTACTTGCCGCCGATCGCGACGCGGTCGGTCCGCGTGCGGTCGAGGAACGCCATCTTGCGCGAGGTGTACGGGTCGTCGCCCTGGCTGCGCATCGCCCAGTCGGTCAGGTCGAACCCGCCGCTGAGGATCGTCACGGTGTCGCCCTCGTCGAGCTTGCCGTCGTGGTCGTCGTCGGTGCCGTCGCGGTTCTTCTTGGTGCGGTCGGTCGCGACGCCGGTCGGGTCCTCCGCCCAGCTCGCGAGGTGGCGCTTGACCCCGCGCGCGATCTTCACCGGGTTGGGCAGGTGGAACTTGTAGCGGAAGTTGGGCTTGTCCTCGAACTTGACGTTGCCGTCGGGCTCGACGGTGGCGACGAACACCAGGTCGTTCTTGACGTGCGTACCGTCGCGCTGCGGCTCGAGCTCGGCGGCGATGTCCTCGGGAGGAGGCGAGGGGCGGTTGATGATGGCGGTGATGACGCCCGAGCCGGTGGGGAGCGAGAGGTCGGGCTTGCCCTGGCGCATGGACATCGCGCCGACCCCCGTCTCCGTCTCGACCCCCGTGCCCGTGCCCGTGCCCGTGCCCGTGCCCGTCTCTGACCCCGTCGCATGCCCGGTCACGATCGCCGTCGCCGTCCCCGCCTCCGTCCCCGCCTCCGTCACCGTGACCGCCTCCGGCACCGCCTCCGTGACCGTCTTCGTCACCGCCACCGTCTCCGCCTCCGTCACCGTCACCGTCACCGCGGCAGCCGGCAGCTCCACCAGCGCCACCTCCACCGGCGGCGCCTCCTCCACGGCCACGTCGAGCCACTCCACCTGCACCTCCACCGGCGCGACTCGCTGCGCCAGCGTCCGCGGCACCAGGCGCGCGCCGCCCGCCGGCACCGCGGCGAGCACCGCCGTGTGACCGGCGAGGGACGCCGCCAGGACCGTGAACCAGCGCACAGCCTACAGACTACCGTCCGGCCGGCACGGTTGCCGCAGGATTCACGCGTCGTTCACCCGGCCCGGCCCCGGCGGCGGGCGGCCCCTGGTAGCTTGCTGGGGTCCATGCAGCTGTCGGTGTTCGACATCTTCAAGATCGGCATCGGGCCGTCGTCCTCGCACACCGTCGGCCCGATGCGGGCGGCGCGGCGGTTCGCCGAGCACCTGCGCGACGCCGGCCTGCTCGACGGCACGGCCGCGGTCAAGGCCGAGCTGTTCGGCAGCCTGGGGTTCACGGGCAAGGGCCACGGCTCGGATCTGGCGGTCATCCTCGGCCTCGAGGGCGAGGACCCCGAGACCGTCGACATCGATCGCATCCCGGCGCGGGTCGCCGCCGTCACCACGGCCGGCCAGATCCGGCTGCTCGGCGCGCGCTCGGTCGACTTCGCGCCCGCCACCGCGCTGGTGTTCCACCGCCGGCAGAGCCTGCCGCTGCACTCCAACGGCATGCGGTTCACGGCGTTCGACCCGGCGGGCGCGCCGGTGGCGGAGAAGATCTACTACTCGGTCGGCGGCGGCTTCGTCGTCGGGCCCGACGGCACTGCCGACGGCCCGCTGCCCGAGGTCGTGGCGCAGCCGTACCCGTTCGACACCGGCGACGGGCTGCTCGTCCAGTGCGTCGATCACGGCCTGTCGATCTCGACGGTGATGCTGGAGAACGAGAAGGCGCTGCGCCCCGAGAGCGAGGTCCGCGCGCGCCTCACCGCGATCCGCGGCGCGATGGCAGCGTGCATCCGGCGCGGCTGCGAGCGCGAGGGCATCCTGCCCGGCGGCCTCAAGGTTCGCCGCCGCGCCGCATCGCTGCATCGCAAGCTGCGCGCCGACGCCAGCTCGACCGACCCCTTGCTGATCATGGACTGGGTCAACCTGTTCGCGCTCGCGGTCAACGAGGAGAACGCCGCCGGCGGGCGCGTCGTCACCGCGCCGACCAACGGCGCCGCCGGGATCATCCCCGCGGTGCTCGAGTACTACCTGCGGTTTCTGCCCCACGCCGACGACGACGGCGCGCACCGGTTCCTGCTCACCGCCGGCGCGATCGGCATCCTCTACAAGAAGAACGCGTCGATCAGCGGCGCCGAGGTCGGGTGCCAGGGCGAGGTCGGCGTCGCGTGCTCGATGGCCGCCGCGGCGCTCGCCGAGGTCCAGGGCGGCACGCCGGCGCAGGTCGAGAACGCCGCCGAGATCGGGATGGAGCACAACCTCGGCCTCACGTGCGATCCCGTCGGCGGGCTGGTCCAGGTGCCGTGCATCGAGCGCAACGCGATGGGCGCGGTGAAGGCGATCAACGCCGCCCGCCTCGCGCTGCAGGGGGACGGCAGCCACAAGATCAGCCTCGACAAGGTGATCCGCACGATGCGCGCCACCGGCGCCGACATGTCGAGCAAGTACAAGGAGACCGCGCGCGGCGGGCTCGCGGTGAACATCATCGAGTGCTGAGCGCGGCCCGGTGGCGCAGGCTAGTGATCTCGCATTGTTGGACGGGATCGCCTGGGTGGCGCGCCCGGTCGGAGCTCCTGGCGGGGTGGGGCCCGGCGGGCTTCGCCCGCGGGGCGGGGCGGCGAGCCCCGTCAAAATAGCGCGACACCCCGGGGCGCCTCGTTGACAGAGCCCAGCGAGGCCCCCGCATGACCTTCCCCCTCGCCGGGCTCGTCGCCCGGCTGTTCAAACCACGGCTCCGACCGGACGCCGACCTGCGCGCCGCGGCGCGCGGCGACGCCGAGGCGGTCGGCCGGCTCTACGACGCCCACGTCGACGCACTCTACGCGTTCGTGTTCTACCGGGTCGGGCGCGACGCCGCCCTCGCCGAGGACGCGGTCCAGGAGACGTTCACCGTCGCCCTGGCCCGGGTCGGCGAGTACGACGCCGCGCGCGGCTCGGTGATGGCGTGGCTGTGCACGCTGTCGCGCAACGTCATCCGCGACCAGCTCCGCGCCCACCGCCGCAGCGACGAGCTCGCGGCGACGTGGGACCGGCTCGACGCGTCGCTCGCGCAGATCTTCGACGGGCTCGAGCGCGCGCCGCTGCCCGGCGAGGCGCTCGAGCACGCCGAGATCCGCCACCTCGTCAACGTCACGATCGCCCACCTGCCCGAGCCGTACCGCGTCGTGCTCGCGCGCAAGTACGTCGACGGCGACAGCATCGAGGCGCTCGCCGGCGACCTCGGGCTGTCGCCCGACGCGGTCAAGAGTCTGCTCGCCCGCGCCCGCCGCGCGTTCCGCGACACGTTCGCGACGCTCGGCCCCGCGCTCGTGGAGGTTTCGCCATGACCACGCCCAAGGCCCCTGGCTCGTCGCGCGAGCGCGACGAGGTGCTCGAGAAGAACGTCGAGTCGCTGCTCGGCTCGTCCTACGATCCGCCGCGGATCGCGCGCGACGCGCGCGTCCGCATCCGCGAGCAGCTGATCGCCGGCGCGTCCGCCGCGCGGCCCGCGGCCGCGCGGCGACGCCGATCGCCGCGGTCCGCGCTGATGCTCGCCGGCGTCGGCCTGGTCGCGGCGTCGGCCGCGGCCGCGGTCGTCGCGCAGCTCGTCGATCGCGAGCACCCGGCGGCGGGGCAGATCGCCGCGCGCGACGGCCGCCGGCTCGAGCTGACCGACGGCACCCGCGTCGTCGTCGCCGACGGCGCGACCGTCGACGTGCTCGGCCCGCGCCACGTCCGCGTCCGCGGCCGCGTCTACCTCGACGTCGCGCCTGGCGCCGGCCGGTTCGTCGTCGACACCGCGCACGGCCCGCTCGAGGTGCTCGGCACCCGGTTCGTCGTCGACGCGCAGGACGCGGCGACCACGACCGCGGTCGTCCGCGGCGTCGTCCAGCAGGCCGGTGGCGGCGACGGCGCCGTGCTCCACGCCGGCCAGCAGGGCACGATGATCGCCGGCAAGCCGCCGACGCGCGGCCCCGCGCCGCGGCTGTCGTCGCTGGTCGGCTGGGCGCAGACCGCGCGCGTCCAGGCCGAGGGCCCCGGCCCGCGCCGCCGCTCGGGCACGCTCTACGCCCGCAACCCCAACGTCCAGTCGCAGGACTTCCCGCTGCCGATGCGCGAGCTCGGTGTCGACGTGTTCGTCGAGAACCAGGTCGCGCGCGTCGCGCTCGATCAGACGTTCCACAACCCGCGCGGCGAGACGCTGGAGGGCGTCTACCGGTTCACGACGCCGACCGACGCCGCGCTGGCGCGGCTGGCGATGTACGTCGACGGCAAGCGGATGGAGGCCGCGGTGGTCGAGCGGATGGCCGCGCGCCGGATCTACGAGGAGATCGTCTACCGCCGGCTCGACCCGGCGCTCGCGGAGTGGACCGGCGCCGGCCGCGTCGACCTGCGGATCTTCCCGCTGCCGCCGCAGCAGGACAAGCGGGTGATCCTGGCCTACACGCAGCCGCTGCCGCGGCTCTACGACGACTGGACGCTGAGCGTGCCGCTGCCGGACCTCGACGCGCCGGTCGACGCGGTGAAGTTCAACGTCCGGATCGCGGACTGCGGCGCCTGCGAGATCCACTCGCCGAGCCACGCGGTCGAGGTCGCGCGCGACGGCGCCGCGGCGATCGTGACGTACGCGGCCAGCGGCGCCGACGTCGGCGACTCGCTCGTGCTCACCGTGCGCGACGAGGACCGTGCCGATCGCGTCGCCCAGGTCGTCGACGGCGCGCACCAGTACCTGCTGGTCCGCGCGCGTCCCGACCTCGCGGCGGACGCGGGCGGCGACGCCGCGCCGTACGCCCCCCGCAAGTGGATCATCCTCGACGACGTCTCGGCGTCGCGCGGCGCGCTCGAGCGTCGCGCCCAGGCCGATCTCGTCGACCGCCTGATCGACGCGATCGACGAGGACGACGAGGTCGCGGTCGCGACGTTCGACGTCGCGGTGCGCCGCCACGGCGACTTCACCCGCGCCGCCGACGTCGATCGCCGCGCGCTGCGCCAGGCGCTGCTCGCGGAGCCCGGCGGGGTCGGCGCGACCGATCTCGGCGAGGCCCTCGACGCCGCGGTCGAGCGGCTCGCCGGCACCGCGCCCGGGCAGGCCTACGTCGTCTACCTCGGCGACGGCGTCGTCACCGGCGGCGCGCGCGACCTCGCGGCGCTGAAGCAGCGGCTCGCCGGCAAGGCGACGTTCGTCGGGTTCGCGGTCGGCGACGGCGCCGACGTGCCCGCGCTCGGCGCGCTCGCCGACGCCACCGACGGCCTGGTCGTCCCGGTCGATCCGGCGGACGACCTCGGCTGGCGCGCGCTCGACGCGATCGCCACGCTGTACACCCCGCGCGTCGTCGGGCTCACCGCGCGCGCGCTCGACGTCACCGGCCAGCCGGTCGACGGCGCGATCGCCTACCTGCGCGGCCGTCAGGTCGGCGACGGCGACGAGGTCGAGGTCGCGGTGCGCGCGCCGGTCGGCGCCGCGATCGCGAAGGTCCAGCTCGACGGCGCGCGCGGCGGCCGGCCGTGGTCGCGCACCGTCGACCTCGCCGGCGCCGAGCGCCCCGCCGGCGCCGGCTACCTGCCGCGGCTGTGGGCGCACCGCCACATCACCGCGCTGATGGTCCAGCGCAACACCGCCCCGGCGCCGCAGCCGTGCGGTCCGGACACGCCCGGCGCGCGGTGCCCGACGTACGAGGACCAGCGGATCGCCCACCGCGAGGCGCTGCGCCAGGAGATCGTCGCGCTGGGCAAGCAGTACTTCCTGCTGTCCCCGCACACCTCGCTGATCGTCCTCGAGAACGACGCGATGTACGCGCACTACAAGGTCGAGCGCGACGCCGCGCCCGGCTGGGCGCACTACGTCACGCCCGACACGATCCCGACCGGGCCGGTGGCGCCGCCGCTGTCGCTCGGCGCGGCGACCGACGTCGGCATCGTGCGGTCGCCGACCGACCCGTTCTACCGCTACGATGCGTGGGGCTGGGACGGGCGCGGCCTCGGCGATGTCGAGCAGCGGAGCTGGTTCGCGAGCGACGGCGCCGTGCCGGCCGAGGCGCTGCGCGGCAGCGTCGCGGACCCGCAGGGCGGCGTGCGCGCCGGCGCCGACACCGGCGCGGCGTCGACCGTCGACAGCACCGAGCCAGCGCTCGACGTCGGCGCGACGATCACGACGGCGCCGGTCGTGGGCACGACGGGCACCGGGGCCGGTGGCGGCGGCATGGGGCAGGGCAGCAGCGCCGGCCGCAGCGCGTCGCGCGAGGACGCGCGCAACGAGCGGCTCGGGTTCGATCTGTCCGGCGACCGCGACCTCGGCGGCAACGCCGGCCCGGCGCAGCCGGTCGCGGCCGCCGAGGTGACCGAGACGATCACCGTCGACGAGCTCGCCGACAAGAACGCGACGTGGTCGGTCGGCGGCGGCGTGCTCGGCAAGACCAAGGACAGCCGGCGTGCGCGGCGTCAGCGCGGCGAGCGGTGGAACCAGCACGGGCGGTGGGGCGGCGGCGCGCCGTACCCGGCGGCCTACCACTACGCGATGGACCCGCGGCTCGACGATCTCACCGAGCGGGTGCCGGCGATGCTCGGCGACGCGCTCGACGGCGCGATCCGCGAGCTGCGCGCGGCGGCGGGCGGCGCGACCGGCCGCGTCGACGACGACGCGCGGCGGATGCTCGCCGCGGCGCGCGCGCTGGTGCGGCCCGGCGTCTACCGCTGGGGCGCCGGCCCGGAGATCACCGTCGACGCCGCCGGCCGGATGGCGTGGCGCGTGACCCACGAGGAGGGCCTGGTCGAGGTCGTGACCTACGACGGCGCGACGCTACACCGCGCCTACCCCGAGCTCGGCCTGGTGTTCGCGCGGCCGATCGGCGAGGCGTCGCCGGCGCTCGCGCTCACCGCGCTGCCGGTGCTCGGCTTCGACGCCGATCACCTGGCGCGGTGGTACGTCGTGACCCGCAAGGACGACCGCACGCTGGCGCTCGCGCCGGCGGCGGCGCCGGACGCGCCGACGCTCGAGCTCGTGCTCGACGACGCTGGCCGGTTCGCCGCGCTGCGCGGCGCCGACGGGCGCGCGCTGATCGAGCTGCGCTACCAGGGCGACGCGCCGATCGGCGCGACCGTGCTCGGCGACGACGTCGCGGTGGCGTACGCGCCGGCCGCGGTGACCGACGCGGTCGCGGCGCTGGGTGGCGACGCGCGTGCCGCGGCCGACGCGGTCGAGATCGCGCTGCCGATCCGCCCGGCGGCGCACGGCCGGACGGCGGTCGCCGCGGTGACCCAGGGCGCGGGCAGCGCGGCGTGGCGCGACGCGCAGCGCCAGCTGCTCGCCGGCCTGGTCACGCAGCGCGACTTCAACGGCGCGCTCGTGGTCGTCCGCGAGCTGGCGGCGCACGGCGGGCTCGCGCTCGGCGACGTCGTGCTCGCCTCCGGCGCGCTGCGCCTGGCGGCCGATCGCGAGGCGATCGACCTGATCGCCGCCGCGGGGGAGCCGGCCGTGGCGGTCGGCAAGTACCTGGCGGCGAGCCGCAGCTACGGCAAGAAGCCGCGCGTCGGCGTGTTCGCGGCGGCGGCGTCCGGCGACGGCCTGGTCGCGGCGCTGGCGCGCCACCGCGAGACGCTCGCCGCGGTCGAGGCCGACAAGCTCGACGCGGCGCTCGCGGCGCTGCGCGCCGGCAAGGCCGCGACGACGCTGCGCGTGATCGCGGCGGCGCGGATCGCGCAGCAGTGGAGCTGGCGGTCGGCCCGCGCCGCCGAGGCGTGGGACGCGGTCGCCGACGGCGCGTGGCGCAACGTCGCGCGCTACGAGGCGGCGCGCACGCTCTACAACAAGGGCGACCACGCGGCGGCGGCCGACCGGTTCGCGGAGCTGCTCGCCGGCTACGACCTCGACGCGGCGCCCGCGGCGCTCGACTGGACGGCCAAGCAGGCGATGCTGTCGAGCCGGCGCGGCCAGGTCGGCTGGCAGCTCGCGTGGTCGGCCTACCGCAACCGCCTGCTCGGCGCCGACGACCTCGGCCAGGTGATGGCGCTGCTCACCGCGTCGACCCAGCTCGGCGAGGGCGATCTCGACCGCGTCGTCGGGCGGGCCGCGGACCTCGCCGGCGACGACCTCGCAGCCCAGGCCGAGATCATCGAGCACGCGCTGACCTACGGCCAGCTCGATCGCGCGGTGCCGCTGCTGGACGCGGCGCTGGCGCGCGGCGCGACGCCCGACCTGCACCGGCTGGCCTCGCACGTCGCCGAGCGCCAGGGCCGCGTCGCCGACGCCGCGGCGCACCTCGAGCAGGCGCTCGACGCCGAGGCCGCGGCCGGCGACGG
Organism: Myxococcales bacterium; assembly: GCA_011526095.1. GTDB lineage: Bacteria > Myxococcota_A > Polyangia > Haliangiales > Haliangiaceae > WYBA01. The sequence goes on from WYBA01000197.1 coordinate 28,959, forward strand.
CGTGCCGCTGGCGCAGCTCCGCGCCGACATGCAGCGCCTGCTTGCGATGCGCGGGCGCCTCGCGGTGCTCGTCACCGGCGCGGCGCGCGACGCGCGCGTCGCCGAGGCGCGCGCGGTGGCCGACCGCTGGCGCGCGCTCGACCCCGACAACGCCGCGCTCGATCGCCAGATCGGCGAGGTCCTGCTCGCGGCGGGCCACCGCGAGGAGGCGTGGCGCCAGCTGTCGACCGCGATCGAGCGCCACCCGGCGGACGGCGACGGCTGGGCGCTGGTCGCCGAGGTGATGGAGAAGGAGGGGCGGCTCGACGAGGCGCTCGGCTACTGGCAGCAGGCGGTGGTCATCGACCAGACCAACCCGACGTGGCGGCTGCGCAAGGCGCAGACCCTCTACGCGCTGGGGCGCGACGCCGAGGCGCTCGCGCTGCTCGAGGACATCGCCGCGCGGAAGTGGCACGAGCGGTGGTGGAACGTGACCTACCAGGTCACGCAGTTGCTCCAGCAGGCGAAGGCGGCGGCGCCGCGGCCGACGCGGTGACGACGTGACGCCGTGACACGGGGCCCGGCCGCACGGCCTGCTTGATCAGGTGGGGGTGGTGGGGCGTACAGTGTCCCGCTCGATGTCCCCGCTCGTCGCCCGTCGCCGTCGCGCCGCCAGGCTGTGCCTGGCGGCGCTGGCGTTCGCGGCGGTGGTGCTGCCCGGGCTGCACGTCGTCGTGCACGCGGTCGAGGACGCCGTCGCGCACGCGACCGCCGGGGAGGGGCGACGGGCGTACGGCGGCAAGGTTCGGGTGGTGGCGAGCCAGCGGGTCGCCGCCGGGCAACGGGACGGTGACGCGCACGGGCACGGGCACGGGCACGGGCACGGACACGCGCCCCGGCACGATCACGGCGGCGACGGCCCGCACGGCGCGGGCAGCCCCGAGCATCTCCAGATCCTCGCGCTCGCCAGCGCGCCGGTGCTGCTCGCGCCGCGGGCGGAGCGCGCGCGCGAGGCCGCGCCGCCCGCGCTGATGGACCGTCTGGTCGTCGCGCCGCCGCGCGGCGCCCACGGCGCGCGCGGGCCGCCGGGCCGGAGCTGACCCGCTCCATCGCCCCGTGCGGCGGCGCGCTCGCGCCGTCCGCCCGCCCACGCTTCGTCCGGAGGACCCTTGCGTCCACGTCCGCTCGCGCTCGCCGCGGCCCTGGCCGCGACGAGCCCGCTCGCCCATGCTCCGCGCGCCCGCGCCGACGTCCCGTCGGCCCCGGGCGACGTCGCGGCGTGGCCCGCGCTGGCCGACCCTGACCTGGTCGGCGGCGAGACGATCGTCGTGGAGGCCGAGGCGCCGCCGCCCGCGCCGCCGAGCGCGCGCCGGATCGACGGCGAGGCGATCGCGGCCACCCCCCGCCGGTCCGCCGAGGAGCTGCTGCGCCTGGTCCCCGGGCTGCACACCAGCCAGCACGCCAGCGAGGGCAAGGCCCCGCAGATCTTCCTGCGCGGGTTCGACGCGGTCCACGGCGCCGACCTCGAGCTGCGGCTCGCCGGGATCGCCCTCAACGAGCCGTCCAACGTCCACGGTCAGGGCTACCTCGACCTCGGCCCGGTGATCGCCGAGGCGGTCGCGGCGATCGAGGTGCGCGAGGGCACGTTCGCGCTCGACCAGGGCCCGTTCGCCACCGCCGGCACGGTCGACGTCACCGTCGGCGTGCCCGCCGGCGCGCGCGGCCATCGCGCCACCGTCGAGGGCGGCACGACGCGCCGGCTGCGCGTGCTCGCGCTGATCGCGCCGGTCGACCGCCCCGACGAGGAGGTCGTCGCGGTCGAGGCCGTGACCGACGCGGGCTACGGCGCCGGGCGCGCGACCGCGCGGCTCGCCGCGCTGGCGCAGACCGCGGTCGTGCTCGGCCGCTGGCGCCTCGCCCCCGTCGTGTCCGCGTTCACCGCCAGGTTCGGCGAGCCCGGCGTCGTCCCGCTCGCCGACGTCGCACGCGGGGCGATCGCGCTCGACGGCAGCTACACCCCGGACCTCGTCAGCCGGTCGTCGCGCATGCTCGCCGGCGTGACCGCGCGCTGGCGCCGCGGCCGCGACGAGGTCCGCGCCACCGCCTGGGGCAGCGGTCGCCGGCTCGCGCTCGACGAGAACTTCACCGGCGACCTGCTCGAGCCCGCGCACGGCGACCGCCGGCTGCAGGTCCACGACGCCCACGGCGTCGGCGTGACCGCCGCGTGGGACCGCGCGCTCGACGCGCGGGTGACCACGCACGCGCTCGGCGGCGTCTGGCTCGACCGGCTGTCGCAGCGCGAGGACTGGCTGACGGGCGACGGCGTGCCGTGGCGGTGGGAGCGCGCGCTCGCCGCCACCCAGCGGTTCGCCGCGCTCGGCGCCGGCGCGTCGCTGCGGGTGGGGCAGCTCAGGCTCACCGGCGGCGCGCGCGTCGACGCGCTCGCGATCGACGCGGACGATCGCCTCGACGACACGCGCGACGGCGCGCGCGGCGACGTCGCCGTGTCGCCGCGGCTGCGCGCCGCGTGGCGCCGCGGCCGGCTGGTCGTCCACGCCGGCGCCGGGCGCGGCGTGCGCCCGCCCGAGGCCCGCGCCGCCGGCGCCGCCTCCCCCGGCGACACCGACGAGCGGCTCTACGACGGCGGCGAGCCGCGGTGGACCGCGGCAGACGGCGCCGAGCTCGGCGCGACGTGGGAGTCGGCGCGGCTCGCTGCCGGCGCGAGCGCGTTCGCCGCCTGGATCGACCGCGAGCAGCTGTTCGACCACGTCTCCGGCGTCAACCTCGAGCGCGATGGCTCGCGCCGGCTGGGCGCCGAGCTCCACGCCGCGGCGCGCCCGGTCGCGTGGCTCGAGGTCCGCGCCGATCTCACCCTCGTCGACGCCCGGTTCGTCGTCACCCACAACCCGGTGCCCGGCGTCCCGCCGGTGTACGCCTCGGTCGAGGCGCGCGCCCGGCGCGGCGCGTGGCACGCCACGGTCGTGGCGCGCGCGATGGCCGCACGTCCGCTCGCCCACGGCGCGACCGGTCGCGGCCAGGCGTCCGCCGACGCGCTGGTCGGCTGGCGGCGCGGCGCGGTCGAGGTCGGCCTGTCGATCGACAACGTCACCGACGCCCGGTGGGACGACGGGGAGTACCACTTCGCGTCCCACTGGGATCCGTCGCAGCCGCGGTCTGCGCTGCCGCGGCTGCACGTCGCTCCGGGGCGCCCGCTCGGCGCCCGCCTCGCGCTCACCCTGCACCACTAGGAGTCATCGTATGCGAGCTGTCCTCCCGGTCCTCCCGGTCCTCCCGCTCTGGCCGCTCGCCGTCGCCTGTGGCGCGAGCGAGGAGGCCGCGACCGTCACGCTGCCGGTCGCGACGGCCGCCGGCGCCTTCGAGCCCGTCACGACCGACCTGGGCCACGTGCTGACGATCACCCGGCTGCGCGCCGCGATCGCCGACCTCGAGCTGACGATCGAGGGCGAGATGCACGACGCCGTCGCCGGGGGCGCGATCTTCCACCCGGGGCACTCCGCCGGCGGCGACGTCACCGGCGAGATGCCGGGAGACTTCATCCTCGACTGGGACGGGCAGGGCGCGCCCCTCGGCGAGGCGACGCTGATCGTCGGCGACTACCAGGGCGCGAACTGGACGTGGCGCACCACGACCGAGGCCGACGGGCTCGCGGCGGACGACCCGCTGCTCGGCCACACGTTCCACGTCGAGGGCGTCGCGGCGCAGGGCGGCGTCGACCGGCCGTTCGACGCCGTGCTCGACATCGAGGCCGCGACGCAGCTCGTGGGCGCCGTGTTCGAGCTGACGGTGACCGAGACGTCGACCGACACGCTCGTGATCGAGCTGCTGCCCACCGATCCCTCCGAGGGCGACACCGCGTTCGACGGTGTCGACTTCGCCGCGCTCCCCGTCGACGACGACGGGGTCGCGCGGATCCGCCCCGGCGACACCGCGGCCAACGTCCTGCGCCGCGCGATCCAGACCCACGACCACTACGCCATCGAGTCCCAGGAGAACTGAGCCATGCACCGCAACCACCGCTTCGCGTCCACCCTGCTCGTCACCGCCCTGTTCGCCGGCTGCGGCGACGATCCGCTCGCCGCTGGCCAGTTCGAGGCGTCCGTCTACGGCGAGGAGTTCATCGAGGAGGGCATCCCGGCCGACGTGTTCGCCGACGGCTGGTCGGTGACGTTCGATCGGTTCCTCGTCAGCGTCGGCGGCGTCCGGGCCCAGGCGGGCCACGACGCCGGCGAGCAGATGTCCGACGCCTACACCATCGTCGACCTCGCCGAGGCGACGGGCGGCGACGGTCACGTGATCGCGACGCTCGACGTCCCCGGCGGCGCCTACGACCACTTCGGCTACGCGCTGGTGCACGACGCCGACTCGACGGCGCTCAACGTCGACGCCGCCGACGCCGACGCGATGCGCGCGGCCGGCTACGCGCTGTGGGTCCAGGGCAGCGCGACCGACGGCACCGACACGTTCACCTTCGACTGGGGCTTCACGTTCGGCCTGGTGATCACGCACTGCGAGATCGCCGTGACGATCGACGGCGGCAGCGGCGGCGCCCAGGCGACGATCCACGCCGATCACCTGTTCTACGACGACGCCGTCTCGGCCGAGCCGGACGTCGCGTTCCAGGCGATCGCCGACGCCGACGGCGCCGACGGGACGGAGCCCGACGGCGACATCACGCCGGCCGAGCTCGCCGCGGTCGACATCACCACGTTCGAGCGCTACCAGGTCGGCTCGCTCGACATCGACGATCTGTGGGGCTTCGTCAGCCACCAGGTGTCGACGGTCGGCCACGTCGACGGCGAGGGGCACTGCGAGGACGTGACCGTGCTCGACTGACCGCGCGTGACCGGCGGCCGCGGCGGGGCTAGGATGGCGGCGTGTCGCGCCGCGCCCCGCTCCTGCTCCTCGTCGCCGCTTGCGGCGGCGGCGCGTCCGACGCGCCCGACGCCGCCCCCGCGGCGCCCGACGCGGGCGACCTCGGCGCGCCCGACGCGGCGCCGTCCGCCGGCTGCACGCCGGGCGGCGCCACCGGCGTGGTGAGCGGGACGATCGACGTCGCCGGCGCGAGCCGCAGCTACATCCTGGTCGTGCCCGACGACTACGACGCGGCCCGGCGCTACCCGCTGATCTTCGCCTGGCACGGCCGGACCAGCACCGCGGCGGTCGCGCGGCAGTACTTCGGCATCGAGGCGCAGGCGGGCGGCGACGCGATCGTCGTCTACCCGCAGGGCCTCTCGGTCAGCGCGGATCCGAACGACACCGGCTGGGAGCTGACCGAGGCCGGCCGCGACGTCGCGCTGTTCGACGCGCTGTACGCGCGCATCGCCGCCAGCCACTGCGTCGGCACGGTCTACTCGATGGGCCACAGCTTCGGCGGCTACATGAGCAACGCGCTCGGCTGCTTCCGCGGCGGCGACGGGGACGGCCCCGGCGATGGACCGGTCCGCGCGATCGCCTCCGTCGCCGGCGGCGGCCCGTTCGGCGCGTGCGACGCCCCGCCGGTGTCGGCCGTGATCATCCACGGCACGGTCGACTCGGTCGTGCCGTACGCCCAGGGCGAGGGCTCGCGCGATCACTGGCGCGCCGCCGCGGGCTGCGAGGCCTCGGCGACGTCGATCGATCCGGCGCCGTGCATCGCCTACGACGGCTGCGACGACGGCCTGGCCGTCCAGTTCTGCTCCCACGACGACGCCCAGTTCGGCGGCCACGGCTGGCCCGCGTTCAGCGCGCCCGCGGCGTGGGCGCTGTTCGTGGCGCATCCCTGAGGCTCGCGCAACGGGCTCCGAGCGGCTACGTCGTTTCGAGGATGACGCAGGCGCCGTCCTCCAGGTCCAGGAACACCGATCGATCGAACGGGCTCTCGAACACGGCACATCGCGCGTCGTCCGCGGTGACGTAGCCACTCAGCACGCGTCCCCCGACCACGAGCAGCCAGTACTCGTCCGCGCCGAGCGCACGGTACGTGCCGAGCTTGGCAACCTTCAGGTCGATTGCTCGCTGGATGATCCACGGCCCCGACGCCGTCGCGGAGCCGTGGCCGATGTCCGGAACCCGGACGTGCGGGAGCACATCGCCGCAGAGCTCACTTCGTGCTTGACACGTTCTGCTGGCACGGCGAGGCGCGGGGCGAGGATCGCCTCGCGGTCGCTCGCCTGGTGCGCTGTCGTGCGACGTGCGCGGTGATCTCGGGCTCGTCGGCGAATTCGCGGCCCGAGGCGGTCTTCGGGGCGCCACGGGCAGCAGAGGGCGCCTTGATTTCGCATGGTAGAGGTGACATGCGCGCCACGAGTCGATGCGCGCGCGAGGGGAGTGTCATGTTCGAGGGATCCGTCTCGTCTGCTGTCCACGCGAGCGCTACCGAGCTCGCGGCCGCTCCGACTGTGTCCGCCGCCCGGACTCCGCGTCCCACGTGGGACGAGATCGATCGTCGGCTGCGTGACCTCGCGGCGCGGCGCGCCGGGCTCGATCTGGAGGAGGCGAGGTGGCTGCTCGTGGCCCGCCGCGAGGCGCTCCATCGACACCTTGGCTTCGCGACGCTGGAGGAGTACATGGAGCGCGTCCTCGGGTACGGGCCGCATGCGGCCGCCGAGCGGCTGCGGACCGCGCAGGCGCTGGTCGAGCTCCCGGCGATCCGCGCTGCGCTCGGCGCCGGCTCGCTCCCGTACTCGGCCGTGCGCGAGCTGACGCGCGTCGCGACCGCCTCGACCGAGGAGTCGTGGCTCGCGGCGGCGGCGGGCAAGTCGCTGCGCGAGCTCGAACCGATGGTCGCCGGTCGTCGCAAGGGCGACCTGCCCGGGACGCCTGCGCAGCCGGGCGAGCGGCGCGCGCATATCGTTCGAGCTCTCTGGCGAGACGCTGGCCCTGCTGCGCGACGCGCGCAACGCCCTCTCCGACGCCACGGGCGAGCGCCTCGGCGACGACGCGCTGATCGCCACGGTGTGCCGGCTGGCGCTGGCCGCGCTGGCCGACGAGGGCGGCGCCACCGGTGCCCGCGCCCCCGCGTCCTATCAGGTCGCGCTCACGGTGTGTGAGCGATGCGACCGGGGCTGGCAGGACGGCGCTGGCGTCCCCGTCGAGGTCGCGGCCGACGTCGTCGAGCGCGCGCGATGCGACGCCCAGCACGTCGGGCGCATCGACGCGGCTGTGCCGGAGCGCGCGACCCAGGACGTCCCGCCGGCGGTGCGGCGCCTCGTCTGGCGCCGCGACCATGGCCGCTGTGTCGTGCCGGGCTGCCGCGCGTCGCGATACCTGGAGCTGCACCACATCCAGCCCCGCTCACACGGGGGCGATCACACCGCCGACAACCTCTGCCTGGCATGCTTCGCGCACCACCAGGCCGCGCACGCCGGGCGACTCGTCATCGGCGGCACCCCGTCGACCGGGTTGACGTTCGCGCACGCCGACGGACGTCCCTACGGCACGCCGCCGCGGTCGCTGGCGGCTGGAGGCGACGGCCCTGCGCCCGCGTTGATCGAGCAGGCGGAGCAGGTGGTCCGCTCCACCGGGTACGCCGCCAGCGCGGCGCGGGCCGCCGTCGCGGCCGCCGCGTCCCATGTCGGACCGGGCGCCACTCTCGAGGATGTGGTGCGGGCGGCGTTCCGGCAGCTCCACATCGCCGCGACGAGCTGAGCGGGACGCCGGACGTCCGGCGATCGAGAATCGGTCACCCGCCCGCGTGGCGAGTGGGCCCCCCGGCCGAGCCCCCGACGCCGCAGCCCGCGAGGGCTTGCCAGCCGCGCCGCCTTGCCCGCGCGCACCCGCGGGGGTGTGATGCGCCCACCATGTCCCCCCGCCTCCCCGCCGTGACCGCCGCCACCCTGGCCGGCCTCGCGCTCGCATCCTCACCGGCCGCCCACGCGCAACACTGGCAGGACGCGACCGCCGACACGATCGGCGCGACCGCGCAGTGGACGAACAAGGTCGAGCTCGCCGACGTCGACGGCGACGGCCGCGTCGATATCCTGCTCGCCAACGGCGGCGACTACGCCGAGGCCGGCACGCCGGAGCCGCAGCGCGTGTTCAAGAACACCGGCGACTTCGACGGCCCGGCCGCCGCGTTCACCGAGATCTCCGCCGCGGTCTTCGGCGGCGCGGGCACGCGGCTGTCGCGCGTGATCGAGGCGCGCGATCTCGACGGCGACGACGACATCGACCTGTTCGTCGGCGGCGCGCACGGCACCGCGAGCGCGCTGTTCGTCAACGACGGCGCCGGCGCCTTCACCGACGCGTCGAGCCAGATCCCGGCCGGTGCGCTGTTCCTCGGCGACGCCGAGGCCGGCGACGTCGACGGCGACGGCGATCTGGACCTCGTGCTCGCCGACTGGGGCGGCCCGCCGTTCGACCCCGGCGCGCCCGGCGGCCAGACCCGGCTGTGGCTCAACGACGGCGCCGGCACGTTCTCCGACGCCACCGCCGCGCGCCTGCCGGTCGACCTCGTCGGGATGTCGTGGGACCTCGACCTCGTCGACGTCGACGACGACGCCGACCTCGACGTGCTGGTGAGCTGCAAGCTGTGCACCGGCGGGCGGCTCTACGCCAACGACGGCGCCGGCACGTTCACCAACGTCACCGCCGGTCGGCTGCCCCAGGCGGACAACAACTACGACTACGAGGCGATGGACCTCGACGGCGACGGCGACCTCGACCTGATGACGATCAACGACGGCGCCCAGCTCCGCGAGACGATCCTCATCAACGACGACGGCGCGTTCACCGACGAGACCGCGACGCGGCTGCCCGGCGCGGCGAACGTGGCCAGCAGCGACGACAACGTCGTGGTGTTCCTCGACGTCGACGCGGACGGCGACGCCGATGCGCTGATCGGCTCGCTCAACGCCGCCGACCGCCTGCTCGTCAACGACGGCGCCGGCGTGTTCACGCTCGACAGCACCGCGATCACGCTGAGCACGCCCGGCACGCTCGGGCTCGGGCTCGCCGACCTCGACGGCGACGGCCGGCTCGACGTGGTGAACGGGCAGGGCGAGGTCGCCTCGTCCGACAAGGTGCTGCTCGCCACCGCCGAGGTCGCGGTCGACACCGCCGCGCCGGTCGTGCGGATCCTCCGCGGCGCCCGCGCCGACGACCTCGCCGTGGTCGCGCGCGCCCACGACCGCAAGAGCCCGAGCGCGGCGCACGACTGGCGCCGCGTCGAGGTCGAGCTGATCCCCGGCGGCGGCGGCACGGCGCCGAACGTCGCGCTGGCGTGGCGCGGCGAGTACCTGTGGGCCGGCGCGCTGCCGGACAGCGTGCTCGACGACCCCGGGCTGACCTACCGGGTGTGCGCGACCGACGCCGCGGGCAACGTCGGGTGCAGCGACGCGCGGCCGGTCGCCGAGCCGGGCGCGCCCGACGCCGGCCCCGGGCCGGGCGATCCGGACGCAGGCGACGGGTCGCCGGCCGACGGCGACGGCGACGGCGGCTGCGGCTGCAGCGCCCCCGGGCGCGGCGATCCCGCCGGGGCCGCGGGCGCGCTCGCCCTGCTGCTCGTCGTGGCCGGCGGCCTGCTCGCGCGCCGCCGTCGCGTGCGATAGTGCGCCGTGGCCCCGCCTGCGAAGTCTGCCGCTGATCTCGAGCTCGCGTTCGTCGACCGCTTCTTCTGGAGCCGCAACCTCGAGCCGTACCCGGTCCAGGAGCAGGCGATCCGCGAGATCATGGCCGGCAAGAGCGTGCTGGTCTCGGTCCCGACCGGCACCGGCAAGACGATCATGGCCAAGGCCGCGATCTTCTCGGCGATGGAGCGCGGCAAGACCGCGATCTACACCACGCCCCTGCGCGCGCTGACCGAGGAGAAGTACCGCGAGCTGTGCGACGACTTCGGCCCCGGCTGGGTCGGGATGGCCACCGGCGACTTCAAGATCAACCGCGAGGCGCCGATCCAGGTCGAGGTCGCCGAGATCCTGTGGAACCGGATCGTCAGCGAGAAGAACGTCGCGCCCGCCGACGTCGTGATCATGGACGAGGGCCACTACTTCAACGACAACGAGCGCGGCTACGTGTGGGAGCAGTCGATGATCGGGCTCGACCCGCGGTCGCAGCTCGTCGTGCTGTCGGCCACCGTCGGTCACCCCGAGCGGTTCTGCCACTGGGTCGAGCTGACGCGCCGCCAGTCGATGACGCTGGTCGAGTCGCGCGAGCGCAAGGTCCCGCTGGTCCACGAGTACCGCGAGGAGTTCCTGATCGACACGGTCAAGGACCTCGCGCACAAGGGCGAGGTCCCGGCGGTCGTGTTCGTGTTCGGCCGCGAGCTGTGCTTCGAGGTGGCGCGCCTGCTCAAGAGCTGCCGCCGGTTCACCACCGACGAGGAGCGCGCGAAGATCGAGGCGGCGTGCGACGAGGCGCTGCTGCCCAGCGGCGCGAGCAAGGAGCTCAAGCCGCTGCTCGCCCACGGCATCGGCATCCACCACGCCGGGATCCTGCCCCGCTACAAGCAGCTCGTGGAGCAGCTCACGCTCGAGCGGCTGATCAAGTTCGTCGTGTGCACCGAGACGATCGCCGCCGGCATCAACCTGCCGGCCAAGACGGTCGTGTTCCCGTCGCTGCGCAAGTACATCCAGAAGCAGCCGCGGCTGGTCACCGCCGCCGAGTACCACCAGATGTCGGGGCGCGCCGGCCGGCCGCAGTTCGACGACAAGGGCCTGGCGATCACGCTCGCGCCCGAGGACGTCGTCAGCGACCTCAAGAAGGAGCTCAAGGACGCGGGCAAGCGGCCCGGGCTCGACGAGGCCAAGATCAGAAAGAGCGTCTACAACCGCCACCGCAGCGACGCGCAGCGCAAGGGCGAGGTGATCTGGTCGCCCGAGGCGCACGCGGAGCTGGTCAAGGGCGAGCCAGCGGAGCTGCGCAGCCGGACCAAGATCACCGCCGAGCAGGTGCTCGCGCTCGGGCTGCCGGATCTGACGACGACCGTGCTGCCCGGCGTCGTGCTCACCGGCGGCGCGCCGGCCGTCGCGGCCGAGATCGACGAGATCGAGGCCAGCCTGCCGCCGTCGATGCGGCTCAACATCGTCACGGTCATCGATCACCTGTTGCTCGAGGACCGCGACAAGCGCGCGCACCACAAGCTGCTCGCTCAGCTCGTCGCCAACATGCGCGCGCTCGACGTGATCGACGAGCACGGCAAGCAGGTCGCCGGCCACATGATCCGCGACCTGCAGGGCGTCGACGGCCTGTTCGTCTACTACATCCTGTTCCGCGAGCAGCTCGACTACGTCGACATGCGCGCGCTGCTCGAGCTGCTCGTCGACCACGACGTCATCCAGCGCATGCTCGACCGCAAGGGCGAGGACGCCAAGCGCGAGTGGTGCCGCGCGCGCCTGCGCGAGCTGCGCATGGAGAACCCGCAGGTCGCGTGGGAGGACGTCGAGGCCGAGTGGGACAAGGCGCACCCGCGCGTGCTGTCGCGGGTCGAGGAGATCCACCAGCAGTTCTCCTCGCTGGTCCCGCACCCCGAGCTGCACGGCGGCAAGAAGCAGAAGAACGTGTGGGCGCGGATGGAGGACGAGAACCTGTCGTTCCTCGAGCTCGTCGAGAAGGAGGGGCTCGAGCACGAGGAGGGCAGCCTGTTCAGCTACCTCATCCGCGTCATGAACTTCGCCAAGAAGCTGGCCGAGGCCAGCCAGCTCGATCAGTTCGCCGAGATCGCGGAGAAGATCAAGAACGTCGTCGGGCGGGTGGATATCCGGCTGACGTGAGGGCCGCGGCGTGCGCGTGGCTGGTCGTGGTCGCCGCCTGTGGTGACAACCTCGAGCCCTCGGCCTGGCGATCCGGGCCGCCGCTGCCGGGAGGGCGGCTCGAGGCGAGCGTGGTCGCGGTGGACGACGCGCTGTGGGTGGTCGGCGGGTTCGACGACGAGCTGCGGATCGTCGACGACGTGTGGATCCTCGAGCCGGGAGCGGAGGCGTGGCGTGCCGGGCCGGCGGCGCCGCTGGCGCTGACGCACGCGGGGCTCGCGGTCGTCGATGGCACGCTGTACCTGCTCGGCGGCCTCGTCGGGACCGACTTCACGCCCAGCGGGCGGGCGTGGGCGCTGGACGCGGGCGGCGAGGCGTGGCGCGAGGTGGCGTCGATGCCCGAGGACGAGGCCCGCGGCGCGGCCGCGGTGATCGTCGACGGCGTGAGGATCGTGCTCGCCGGCGGCGCGGGGCAGGACGCCGCGCTCGCCTCGGTGATCGCCTACGACCCGGCGGCCGATGCGTGGACGAGCCTGCCGGCACTGCCCGAGCCGCGGTCGCACCCGGTCGGGGCGCGCGCGCCGGACGGGGCGGTGATCGTCGTCGGCGGGCTGGCGACGCTCGACGCGCGCAGCGCGCGCGCCACGGTGCTCGCGCTCGCGCCGGACGGCGACGCCTGGACCGAACGCGCCGCGATGCCGACGGCGCGCGGCGGCTGCGCGGCCGCGGTGATCGGCGAGACGCTGATCTGCGCGGGCGGCGAGGCCGGCGCCGCCGCGCTCGCCGTCACCGAGGCCTACGATCTCGCGGCGGACGCCTGGACGACGCTGTCGCCGATGCGCCAGCCCCGCGCCGGGACGCACGGCGCGGCGATCGTGACCGACGGCGGCGGCGCGCTGTGGGTGCCGGGCGGCGCGCACGCGCTGCGCTACGAGCCGATCGCCTCGGTCACGGTGCTCGAGGTGCCGTAAGCTCCGCGCGGTATGGCGCGCACCGCGATCGACAAGCGAGACCACGCACCGCCGGCCAAGGTCGAGGTGCTGACCGAGCCCAAGGGGCCGGGCTATCCGCCGGGGCGGATGGTGATCGCCACGCCGCTGGAGATCGACGCGATCGTGCGCCGCATCCCCAGGGGGCGCGTGCTGACGATGGATACGCTGCGCGCCAGCCTCGCGGGCAACCACAAGGCCGACTACGCGTGCCCGCTCACCACGGGCATCTTCCTGCGCATCGTCGCCGAGGCGTCCGAGGAGGAGCGGGTCGCCGCCGGCGCGCGGCTGGCCCCGTACTGGCGCGTCGTCCGCGACGACGGCACTGTGCTCGACAAGCTCCCCGGTGGCCCCGAGGCCATGGCGCGCCTGCTCTCCGCCGACGGCGTCGACGTGCTCGCGCTGGGCAAGCTGCCGCGGGTCGTCCACGTCGAGACGCTCGCGTGGACGCCGCCGCCGCTGGGCAAGGCGGCCGGCAAGCCGCACGCGGGCAAGCGCAAGCCCAGGTGACGGCGGCGGAGCGGCTCCCGCTCCATCACGCGCAGGGCGTCACGCCGTGCGGAACCGCCGGCTGTCGGCGACCTGCTCCCGGTAGCTCTCGACCTGCCGCGCGCGCTCGTCGTCGGTCCAGCCGAGCAGCGCCTGCATCCGCGCCGCGACGCGCTCGCACACGTCGAGGCCCTGGTCGCGGCCGACGAGCAACAGCGGCACGCGCCGTGACAGCACGTCGTCGATCGTCCGCGCCAGGTCCTGCTGCACGGCGAAGTCGACCTCGGCCCACAGGTACGGGCAGTCCTCGTTCATCCGCGCGCCCAGCGCCGCGTCCGCCTCGATCATCGTGACCAGCTGCGGCGCGCGCGCGCCGTAGACGCCGCACAGGTGCGTGGCGTCGTCGGCGCTCACGCCGCGCTCCATCAGCGCCTGGCCGATCGCCGCGACGCCCTGCAGGCTCGGATCGTCCAGGCCCTGCGCGCCCGGCAGCGGCCGCTCCTTGGTCCCGGCGCGATCGAGGCCGCTGGCGTCGAACCCGTCGTCGTGCGCCTTGAGCCACTTGATCGCCGTGCGCACGACCTCCTTGGCCATCCGCCGGTACGTCGTGAGCTTGCCGCCCGCGACGATCACCATGCCGTCGTCGCGCGCGAACACCTCGTGCTCGCGCGACACCTCGGACTCGTCCTCGTTCTCGTCGCCGCGGATCAGCGGGCGCAGCCCCGCCCACGTCGCGATCACGTCCGCCGGCGTCAGGTTCGCGGTCGGAAAGTACGCGTTGGTCGCCTTGCACAGGTACTCGGCGTCGGCGGCGTCGGCGTACACCTCGTCGGCGGTGCCCTCGAAGTCGGTGTCGGTCGTGCCGACCACCGTGCGGCCGCGCCACGGGATCACGAACATCACGCGCCCGTCGATGTGGCTGATCAGCGTGATCGCGCGCGTCACCGGCAGCCGCTCGCGCGGGAACACCAGGTGCACGCCCTTGGTCCGGCGCAGCAGCTCGCGCTCGACCGGCACCTCGAGTCGCTTGATCGTCTCGTCGGTCCACGCCCCGGCGGCGAGCACGACGGCGCGGCACGCCAGCCGCTCGGTCTCGCCGGTGAACACGTCCTTGACCGTGACGCCGCGGATCCGCCCGTCGGCGGCGCGGTCGAGGCTGGTGACCGCGGTGTAGTTGCGGCACACCGCGCCCGCCGCGCGCGCGTCGAGGATGTTCTCCAGCACCAGCCGCGCGTCGTCGGTGGCGCAGTCGTAGTACTCGATGATCCCCTTGAGCCCGTCCTTGCGCATCTCCGGCTCGAGCTCGGCGGCGCGCGCCCCGCGGAAGGTCTTGTGCATCCGCGGCGCGCGGAACAGCGCCAGCGAGTCGTAGATCCACAGGCCGAGGTTCATCAGCTCCAGGCCCGGCTTCTGGTCCTTGTAGATCGGGACGAGGAACGCCTGCGGCCGCACCAGGTGCGGCGCGACCCGCGTCTGGACGCGGCGCTCGCTCACCGACTCGAACACCAGGCCGATCTCGCCGTGCTCGAGGTAGCGCAGCCCGCCGTGGATCAGCTTGCTGGACTTCGACGACGTGCCCGAGGCGAAGTCGCCCTTCTCGAACAGCGCGACCTTGAGCCCGCGCAGCACCGCGTCGCGCGCGACCCCGGCGCCGGTGATGCCGCCTCCGATGATGACGAGATCGTAGGGGCGATCGTCAGACAGCAGGGCGGCTGGGGGCACGGGCCTAGGTTTCCCGGCCGGCGGCGGGACGTCAAGCGCGGCGGGGGGCCGAGGCCGGCTCACGGCCGCTAACTTAGCGCCGGCCCGCGACGCGGATCGTCGCCTGCGCGGCGGTCCCGACGTGCCCGGCGAGCGCCGTGGCCACGTCCTGCGCGGTCGCGTCGGCGGGGACGGCCACGGCTGCGGCGCCCGGCGCGTCGGCCACCAGCTCGATCGCGAGGGCCCCGACCGGCTCGCTCCACGCGACCGCGCCGGGTGCGCGCGGCGTCACGCCGAGGTAGGCGCCGCCGCCGAGCGCGGCCACGACCTCGGCGACGCGCCGGGCGGGCAGGCCGCGCGGCGCCAGGATCACCGGCTGCAGCGCCGCGTTCGCCGGGCGCGTCGTCTTGCCGAGCTCCGCGGTGAGCGCGGTGACCGCCGCGCGCAGCTGGGGCAGCGGCACCGCGATCCCGGGGTAGTCGTCGCCGGGGGCCGGCACCAGCACGAGCCGGCCGGCGTCCGCGGTGACCCACGGCAGCGCGCCGACGCGGACGTCCTTGTCGGTCACGGTGAGGTGGACGCGCGGGAGCCACGGGGCGAGCGCGGCGCCGTCGACGTCGGGGAGCGCGAGCGCGGTCGACGCCTCGCTGTACGGCGGCAGCGGGAACTCGAGATCAGCGGCCGCGCGCGCCGCGGTGAACGCGGCCGGCGCCTCGGCCGACCACAGCGCGCGCACGACCTGGTGGAGCGCGAACCAGCTGCCGCGGGCGAACCGCCTCGTGCGTGCGTCGACGCCGATCGCGTCGGGGCAGACCTCGGCGAGCTTGCGCCACGGCCGCGACGGCGCCTGGCCGTCGTGCGCCGCGCGCAGCGGCTCGAACAGCTCCTGGCGCGCGCGGGTCGAGCACACCGCGTCGCACGCGTCGAGCACCGCGAGCGCCTCGTCGGCGGTGGGCACGTCCGGACCGGGGCCGTCGTCGGGATCGATCCGCGACAGCGCGACGAGCGGCTCGAACGACACGCCGCACACGCCGCAGCGGGCGAGCAGGGCGGCGAGCCCGCGGTCGGGGCCGGCGGTGGACCGCGTCGCGAGCGCCTCGGCGCACGCCGCGGTGGCCGAGGCGCGGGTGGCCGCGCGCTCGGCCTTGACGTCCTCGGCCCGGATCAGCCCGGCGTCGCGCGCGGGCGCGCCGGTGGCCTTGTCCCGCTTGCCGCCGTCGCTCTTGCAGGCGACGAGCGCGAGCGCGAGCGTCGCGAGGATCGTGTGACGATCTCTTGGCGGGGTGGGTCCCGACCGGCTCCGCCAGGCGGGCGGGGCGGCGAGCCCCGTGTGGTCGCGTCGCATCGCGGCGATTGTGCCACGCGGCGGCGTCACGCCGGCGGGCGCGCGCGCGGCCGGATCAGGAAGCCCGCGGCGCGCTGCTCGAGCGCGTGGGCGACCCAGCCCGCCGTGCGGCCGATCGCGAACAGCGCCGACGCCGCGCCGTCGCGCAGCCCGGCCGCCGCGGCGACCGCGACGAGCCCGGCGTCGCACGTCGCGGGCAGCCCGACGACGTCGCGGCCGGCGTCGCACAGCGCGATCGCGGTGGCGACGCGGCGGTCGCGGCCGGCGAGCGCGCGGGCGAGCGCCAGCATCGGCGGCAGGCGCGGATCGCCCTCGGGGTAGAACGGGTGGCCGTAGCCGGGGACCTCGTCGCCGCGGCGCAGCCGGGCGCGCAGCGTCGCGGCGGCGCGCGCCGGCGCGCCGGCCTCGGCGACCAGCGCGGCGAACCGCTCGGGCGCCCCGCCGTGGCGCGGGCCCGAGGCCGCGGCGAGGCCGGCGGTGAGGCAGGCGTGGAGGTCGGCGCCGGTCGACGCCGCGACCCGGCACGCGAACGTGGAGGCGTTGAGCTCGTGATCGGCCATGAGCACGAGCGCCGCGTCGACCGCGCGCACGGCGTCCCGCCCGGGCGCGGCGCGGCGGGCGCCGAGCGCGCGCGC
>WYBA01000198.1 GCA_011526095.1 Myxococcales bacterium
GCCCCGGCGCGCGCGACGACCGGCGGCGGCGCGCTCGCGGCGGCGATGCCGCTCCCGCCGGCGCCGGTGACGCCGCCGCCGATGGCGGTCGTGACGCGGCCGACGCCGCCGACGCCGATCCCGCCGCTGCGCCGGGCCCGCGCGCCGCGCGGCTCCGATCCCGTGGCGTCGACCCAGCCGGCCGCCGCCCGGTCCGGCTCGTTCGAGACCGTGACGCCGGTGACGCCGGTCGTGCCGCGCGAGGCCCCGCCGGTGCTCGCGCCGGTCGCGGTGGCCACGCTCGCCGCGCTCCCGCCGGCGATCACGACGCCGACGGGCCTGCCGGCGGTGACCGTGCTGCCGCCGCCGCCGCCGCGGATGACCGCGAGCGGGACGCGCCCCGCGATCGACGCGCTCCCGGACCTCACGCGGCGACGGACCGGGTGGGTCGTCGCCGCCGCGGCCGGGGTGATCCTGACGATCGGCGTGGTCGCGGCGCTTTCGGGCGGCGGGCACGACCCGCAGGCGCGCGCGAACGGGACGGGGCGCGCCACGGCCGCCGCGTCCGGCGCCCGGACTGCGGACGGCCGGTCGGCAGGCACCACCGCCGCGTCCGGAGCGGGCGCGGCGGACGGGGTCGCGGCCGCCGCGCCGACGAAGACGCCCGGGCGGGACGGCCGCCCGCCGGACAGCCCCGGCGGCGGGGCGGACGAGCCGCCAGAGATCGTGATCGACGACGGCGCGACGGACGCTGGCGCGGGGACGCCCCCGGTCCCGGCCGGCCCCGTCGTCCACGTCCGCGTCACCTCCGAGCCCGACGACGCGACGGTCGTGCTCGACGGGGTGCGGCTCGGGCGGACGCCGCTCGACGTGGTCGTGCCGCTCACCGGCGACGACCAGGTGCTGAAGGTGCGCAAGCGCGGCTTCGCGACGGTGAAGACGACCGTGCGGGTGGATCGCGACGTGACGTGGGACGTCCAGCTGCGCCGACGCCGCTGATAAGCTGCGGCAGCCGTGCGCCGCCTCGCCGTCCTCGCCCTCGCCCTGGCGCTCGTCGCGACCGCGGCCTCGTGCCGCGTCGTCCCGAAGAACCGCCAGGGCACGCTCAACGACCCGACGATGAAGGCGAGCGAGTCGACGCTCGAGGATCGCGCACGCCGCAAGCTGCACACCTCGCGCGAGGGCGCCGGCGGCGGCGACGGCGAGCCCGCTGGAGGCGGCTGCTCGTGCGGCAACTGATCGCGGCGGCCGCGCTCGCCGCCGCGGTCGTCGCGGTCGCCGCGCCCTCGCCCGCCGCGGCGCAGACGATCGAGGCGTTCGAGTGGCGCACCGTGCTGTTCGCGCAGGGCGGCCGCGGGTTCCAGTCGCAGGACGGCGCCGACGGCGCGACCGCCACGCCCGGCGACCAGCAGGCGATCATCATCGAGCCGCTGATGTGGACGCGGCTGCGCTCCGGCCCGACCCTCGTCCACGAGGCCGCGATCGAGATCGACGTCGTGTCCGCCGCCTCGCCCGACGCGATCGACGCGACGACGTCGGCCTCGCGCCTCAACGAGTCCGTCGCGCTCGACGTCACCCACCGCTGGGCGATCACGCCGACCGACGAGCTGATCGGCCGCTGGGGGTTCCACGTCGAGGAGCCGCTGCGCTCGTGGGGCTGGGGCGGCGGCTACACCAGGCGCCTGCTCGACGACAACGTCACGCTCGGCGGCTCGGGCAACTTCACGCTCGACTGGTTCGACGCCTACGGCCCGTACGGCGATCGCCCGGGGCTGCAGCAGCGGTGGTCGGCCAACGCCAACCTGTCGCTCAGCCAGGTGCTGTCGCCCACCGCCGTGCTCGACCTCGGCTACGGGTTGACCGTGCAGCGCGGCGTGCTCGAGACGAGCTGGAACGCCGTCCCCACCGACGACGGCATGGTCGCGCGCGAGGAGCTGCCGCCGGGCCGCCAGCGCCACGCCGCCACCGCGCGCGTCTCCAAGCACTTCCTGCGCACGCGCACCACCGCCAAGGCGTCGTACCGCTACTACCACGACGACTTCGACCTCGACGCCCACACCGTCCAGCTCTACGGCTACCAGTACCTCCGGCCGTACCTCTACGCGCGCGCCGGCTGGCGCATCCACCACCAGGACGGCGTCGCGTTCTACCAGGACGTGTTCACCCCCGATCCGACGGGGCCGCGCACCAGCGACTCGGACCTCGCCCGGTTCACGTCGAACGAGCTGACGCTCAAGCTCGTGCTGCTGGCCGACCGCGCGCCGTTCCGCACGCTCGGCCGCGCCAGCCTGGACGCGGCATTCGGTCGCTACCTGCGGACCAACGACCTCTCGATCACCTGGGCGTCGCTCAGCGTGGGGTACAAGTTCTGAGCGTGCCGTCTCGCCTGCTCGCCTGCCTGCTCCTGGCGCTCGCGGTCGCGTGCGGCCCGCCGCCGCCGCCGCGCCCGGTGTCGGCGACGCTGATCGACCATCCGCTCGAGCCGCTCGCCGGCGGCGCGCCGACGTCGCTGACCGCGCTCGCCGCCGGCCGCCCGATGCTCGTCGATCTCTACGCGGTGTGGTGCGACGGGTGCCGCCGCCAGATCGCCGCGCTCGAGGCGCTCGCGGCGCGCGTCGGCGACCGCGCGGTGATCGTCGGCGTCGACGTCGGCGACGAGGTCGCCGCCGCGCGCACGTTCGCCAGCCGCGAGGACATCGACTACCCCACCTTCGCCGACCCGGAGCTGCGGTTCGCCGACGCGATGGGCGTGTCCGACCTGCCCCACCTGCTGCTGGTCGACGGCGACGGCGCGATCGTCCGCCGCGGCCGCGAGCTCGACGCCGCGTTCGAGCGCGCGCTCGACGCGCTGATCGCGCCGCGGAGCGCCCGCGCCACGACTTTGCGCTAAGGTGCGGCGATGCACGCGAAAGAGATCACCGGCGACACGTTCGAGCAGACGGTCACCCAGCCCGGCATCGTCCTGCTCGACTTCTGGGCGGAGTGGTGCGGCCCGTGCCGCATGTTCGCGCCGGTGTTCGAGGCCGCGGCCGAGAAGCACCAGGACATCACGTTCGGCAAGATCGACACCGAGGCCCAGCAGGAGCTGGCCGGCGCGCTGCGGATCACCGCGATCCCGACGCTGATGGTGTTCCGCGACGGCATCCTCTTGTTCCGCGAGTCGGGCGCGCTGCCGGCCCCGGCGCTCGAGCAGCTCGTCACCCAGGTCAAGGCGCTCGACATGGACGACGTGCGCAAGCAGATCGCCGAGCACGAGAAGCACGGCGGCCACCAGCACGGCCCCGACTGCGACCACGATCATTGAGCGGTTCGCGGCGCTGCGAGCAGCCACGTGAGGACCTGATCCTCACCCGCTCGGTGGCTCAGCTCTCGAGCCACCAGTGGCGGCCGGGCGCGTGGCCGAGGAACACGCGCGCCTCGGGCACGTGCTCGGGACCGGGCGGGATCCCGGCGACCGCGAGGCACAGCGCGGCGTAGATCGTGCCGAACCGGGTGCGGAACGGCTGCGGCAGCCGCGCCACCTGCTCGCCGGTCCACGTGTTGAAATCGGTCAGCGCCGGCTTCGGCAGGTGCGCCGCGGCGAAGATCATCTCGCGCCACGCGCGCGCCGCGGCGATCAGCGCCGGCTCGGGCCGCTGCAGCTCGTCGATCACCGCGGTGAACCCGGCGCGCGCCAGCTCGGGCAGCCGCACCGCCAGCGACGGCACCATGCCGAGCGCGCCGACGAGGACCGCGAGGTTGTCCGCGGTCAGCACCTCGACCTGCTCGAGCAGCGTGCGGTTGTGCGCGACCCACGACGCGCCGCCGCCGCCGCGCTCGCCGGGCGCCATGACGCGCGCGCGCGCGTCGCACAGCCGGACGAACGCCGCGACGTCGGTCGGCGCCAGCCGCGCCAGCTCGGCGGTCGGGATCGAGAAGTACGTCGCGTAGAGCGTGCCGCCGAGGTGCTTCGCGGCGCGCTGCGCGGCCGCGAGGTGGACCTCGGTGAGATCGCCGCTGAACTCCGCCTGCGGGATCTCCTCCACCATCGGCAGGGTGATCGCGGCGCGCTCGGCGAGGGCCCTCAGCTCGTCCTGGACGGACACCGGTGACAGCACGGGCGGACGCTACTCCACCGGGGCGCGGCGCGTCGAGCCGGCGGTGGCCGCGCCGCGCACACCCGTTGCCGTTCGCAACGTGAGCCGGGCTCGCGGCGCGTGATGATCCGCGGGGGTAGCGCCGTCCGCGGATGGCACGTCGCTTGTAGCAACGGCGGTTCATGCGTCTGTCGTTGCCTGCGCTCGCCTGCTCGACGTCCGTGCTCGTCACCACGCTGCTGGCCGCGCCGGCCGGCGCGGACGTGCTGCAGCAGCCCAACGGCGCGCCGATCCCGAGCCAGATGGGCTGTGACGGCGGGGACCCGACCGGCCTCGCCGCCGAGCTGGCGTGCGAGTGCGAGGGCGCCGGCTGCAACATCGGCGACCCGTGCCCGGCGCCGGGGCAGTGCGAGGTCCCGACGGGGACGTGCGAGACGACGCTCTACCACGAGTTCAACGACAACACGTGCATCCCGTCGCAGCTCGACGGGCTCGACCCGTGGACCGACGGCTCGCTCGAGCCCGAAACGTTCGAGCCGACGTGCGCGCTCACGTTCACGCTCGTGACGCGCGGCACCGCGCGGTTCCAGAACATCTTCGGCTGGTACAACGTCACCGGGTCGCGCCCGGCGAACGACGCGCTCTACCCGATGCTCGGCTGCGACGCCGACGCGGGGGACGAGGTCGTGCTCGACGTCCGCAACGACCCGCGGTGGGCGGGCGGCCAGATCGGCTTCTTCATCGCGACGCCCGAGGCCCACGGCGACAGCGGCCAGTGCGCCGGCGGCAACTGCTGCGCCTCGGTCGATCGGCTGAGCGACTCGGTCGGCTACGTCTTCTACTCGCAGCGCGAGTTCAACCCCGACCAGTCCGGCGCCGACTCGCTGATCCACCTCGTCGTCTACGACAGCGTCGTCAGCGAGCAGAAGTTCTACTTCGCGTGGGAGGACACGTTCAACGCCGCGAACAACGACTTCACCGACGTCGTGACCGCGGTCAGCGGCGTCGAGTGCGCCGGCGGCGGCGGCTCGTGCGACACCGGCGAGCCGGGGATGTGCCAGTACGGCATCACCGCGTGCCGCGGCTCGGCGATCGAGTGCGTCCAGGTGTTCGACGCCGCCGAGGAGGAGTGCGACGGCGCCGACAACGACTGCGACGGCGAGATCGACGAGGACGCCTGCACCGACGACGTCGTCGGCAACTGCACCGGCGTGACGTGCGACGACGGCCAGGTGTGCCGCCAGGGCGCGTGCATCGACCCGTGCGACAACGTCCAGTGCCCGAGCGGCCAGGCGTGCCTCACCGGCGTGTGCGTGCCGGGGTGCAACCAGTGCGGCGGCCTGGTGTGCGGCAGCGGCAGCGCGTGCGACCTCGGCTCGGGCCAGTGCGTCGGCGGCGAGGACGACGGGCCGGACGCGGGCCCGGGCGACGGCAACGGGGACGGCGGCCCCGGCGGCGGGTTCGACGACGACGAGCCGCGCGGCTGCTGCGACGGCGGCCCCGGCGGCGCGGGCGGCGCGCTCGCGCTCGGCGGGCTGGTCGTGCTCGCGCTCGGCGGGCTGCCGCGGCGCCGGCGCGCGCGGGCGTGACGGGGCCCGGGCGTCGGGTCGGGCGCGGATCCAGTAGGATGCGCGCATGCAGACGCTCCTGCTGGTCATCGGCGCGTTCCTCGGCCTCATCGCCGCGCTGATCGCGGTGAAGGTGCTGATCGAGCGCGCGCGGCGCCAGACCCGCGACCGGTTGACGCAGATCGCGGCGGGGCGCCACGAGCGCAAGCTCGCCGGCGCGCGCAGCTTCGGCCAGCGCAGCAAGGGCGCCGGCCAGGTCCGCGGCAACGGCGCGCTCGCGCTGTTCGACGACGAGCTGGTGTTCGTCCAGCTCATCCCGAAGGTGGAGATCCGCGTGCCTCGCAAGGACATCACCGACGTCGGCAAGGTGGCGGCGTTCAACGGCAAGTCGGGCGGCGCCGAGCTGCTCGTCGTCGAGTGGCGGACGGGCGCGGGCGACGACACCGACGCCGCGGCGTGGCAGCTGTCCGACCTGCGCGGCTGGCTCGAGGCGCTCGAGCTGCCGCGGCCGGACGCGACGGACGCGGGCGCGCCCGACGAGATCGACGGCTGAACCGCGTCCACGTTGTAGAGTCGGCGCATGCCCCCGCTGCCGACGAGCGTCCTCGACGAGCTGCGCCGCCTCGGCGACGACCGCGTGTCCACCGCGCCGGACGATCTCGTGGCGTACGGCCGCGACTGGACCCGGTACTACACGCCGGCGCCGTCGGCGATCGCGTTCCCGCGGTCGACCGCCGAGGTCAGCGCGATCCTGCGCGCGTGCCACGCCGCGAACGTCGCGGTCGTGCCGTCCGGCGGGCGCACCGGGCTGGCGGGCGGCGCGGTCGCGCGCGACGGCGAGCTGGTGCTGTCGCTCGAGCGGATGCGGCGGATGGACCCGGTCGACCTGCTCGGCGCCACGGTGCGCGTCGAGGCCGGCGCGGTGACCGCGGCGGTGCACGAGCACTGCGCGCCGGACGGGCTGACGTGGCCGGTCGACTTCGCGTCCAAGGGCTCGAGCCAGATCGGCGGCAACATCGCGACCAACGCCGGCGGCGTGAAGGTGATCCGCTACGGCCTGACCCGGGCGTGGGTGCTCGGGCTGCAGGTCGTGCTGATGGACGGCACCGTGCTGGAGCTCGGCGGCGCGCTCGAGAAGAACAACACCGGCGCCGACCTGCGGCAGCTGTTCATCGGCTCCGAGGGCACGCTCGGCGTGATCACGGAGGCGACGCTGAAGCTGGCGCCGGTGCCGAAGAAGCTCGACGTCATGGTGTTCGCGGTCCGCGGGCTCCCCGGCGTGCTCGGCGTGTTCCGCGACGTGCGCAAGAGCGGCATGACGCTCGCCGCGTTCGAGTTCTTCACCCAGCCGTGCCTCGACCGGCTGCTGCGCCACCGCGCGATCCGCAACCCGTTCGACCAGCCGAGCGACACGTACGTGCTGGTCGAGGTCGAGGACGCGACGCCCGAGGCGCTCGAGGCGTGGGTCGGCTCGGTGTTCGAGCGCGAGCTGGCGGTCGACGGCGTGCTGGCGCAGAGCGCCGCGCAGGCGGCGGAGCTGTGGACCTTGCGCGAGGGGATCAGCGAGAGCCTGTCGGCGACCGGCGTGCCGCACAAGCACGACATCGCGCTGCCGGTGGCCGCGCTGGAGACGTTCTGCGCCGAGCTCGAGGCGGCGATCGGCGCGCGCTACCCGACGTGGGAGATCTGCCTGTTCGGCCACATCGGCGACGGCAACCTCCACGTGAACTGGATGAAGCCCGACGAGCTGACCAAGGAGCAGTTCCTCGCGGCGGTGAAGGGGGCCGACGCCGAGATGATGACGCTGGTCCAGCGCCACGGCGGCAGCGTGTCGGCGGAGCACGGCATCGGGCTGCTCAAGCGCGACTGGCTGGGGTATTCGCGGACACCGGCGGAGGTCGCGGTGATGCGCGCGCTCAAGGCGGCGCTCGATCCGAAGGGCCTGCTCAACCCCGGCAAGATCCTGAGCTGATGTAGGCGGCGTGCGCACCGCGGCGGTGTCCGCGCGCTGCGCCGTGACCGTGCGGGTCCCCGCTTCGCACCGGCGCGCGACGGTGCATAAAATGAGGCGCCCCGGGAGGGTCCTATGAAGTTCACTCGACTATCGCGCGTGATCGCGCCGGCGCTCGCGCTGGCGCTCGCGACGCCGCCGACGGTGACGACGGCGTTCGCGGACAAGGATGACAAGAAGGACAAGGACGACGACGAGGACGTCGTCGAGTGGGGCGTCGGCGCGCATGCGCGGCGCATGCGCGTGTCGCGGCGGACGCTCAAGATGTTCGCCGAGGACGGCCCTGGCCCGGCCGAGGTCGACGGCGGCGGGATCGTGTTCACCCGCCGCGGCAAGACGCTCGAGCTGGTGATCGGGCTCGGCTACGACCCGCTCGACGGCATCGACGGCTACTACCTCGAGCAGAACGGCGATCCGACGCAGCCCGAGACGGTGTCGTACCTCGAGTTCGACAACCCGATGTGGTTCACCGCCGAGGTGACCGTCGTCGGCCACGCGATGCTCCACAAGATCCTCGGGCTGCGCTACGGCGCGGGCCTGGGCATCGGCGTGGTGCGCGGCGACGTGCTCAAGACCGACTCGATCTGCACCGGGACGGACCTGCAGCGCCCGGGCGTGTGCGGGCCGGATCCCAACGGCGTCGACGTCGAGAAGCCGGTGCAGCCGCCGGTGCTGCCGGTGCTCAACGTGCTGGTCGGCGTGGAGCTGCGGCCGTTCCGGTTCCTGTCGCTGTACGCGGACGTCGGGCTGCACACGGCGCCGTACGCCGGCGTCGGCGCGACCTTGTACCTCTGGGACAAGTAGGGCGGGGGCGCCGCGGCGACGGCGACGCCGGCGCTACTCGTCGTCTTCGTCGAGGTCCTCGTCGTCGGGGAGCTCGGCGTCGGCGAGCGACTCGTCGACGAGCTCGCCGTCGACCAGGCGCAGCACGTGCTCGCCCGGCGACAGGCAGTCCGGCGCCTCCTCGTCCGGGAAGTCGCCGTGATCGACCTCGCCGCGCGAGGCGACGATCATCGGGCGGGCGCCCGCGGCGTCGGGCGGGCCGAGCCGCCAGCTCGCCGCGCAGTCGGCCTCCTCGCCGGCGCTCGACGCGACGACGAACCGCGCGAGCTCGACCCAGCCGCCGGCCGCGACGCGGTAGACGCGCTCGATGGCGGTGATCGGATCCCACATCTCTCCCTCGACGATCTCGTGCGCGCCGTCGCCGTCGAGATCGACGAGGGCGACCGGGTGCGGCGCGCCGACCATCCAGTCGCCGCCCGAGGGCGGCCCGAGGGAGAGGACGTCGCCGCCAGGCGTCGCGACCAGCCGCCACGCCGGGTAGGGCTCCTCGCTCTGCGAGTCGGGCGGCGGCGCGGCCGAGGCGTAGACGAGGAGCGCGTCCTGACCGGCCCAGCGGCCAGGGATGCAGGCGTCGAGGTGCGGCGCTGCCGAGGCGTCGGCGGTATCGGCGAACCGCGGCGCGAGCGCCTCGAGCAGCCCGGGTGGGCAGTCCCGCAGCGGGTCGTCGCCGAGGCGCACCTCCGCGGCGGGGAATGAGGTGGCGACGTCCGCGGGCGAGGACGACAGCGGAGGCGGCGCGCCGGTGGTCGCCGCGCCGCCGCAGGCCGCGAGCGCGGGCGCCCAGGCGAGCAGGTGCGCGGCGCGCGAGGGGAAGGAGCGCGTGGAGGCGGAGCGTGTGGTCGCCATGGTGAGAGTGTCGCGCAGGGCGCGGCCCGCGGGGGGAGGCGGGGGCGGGGGCGGTGACGAACACGGTGTCGGTGACGGACACGGAGGCGGACGGGAGGCGGACAGGGAGACGGAAACGGAGGCGGCGACGGCGACGGTGACGCTGACGGAGACGGAGGCGGTGACGGTGACGGTGACGCTGACGGAGACGGAGGCGGTGACGGTGACGGAAGCGGAATCCCTTCGGCCACCGCCACTGCCACCGCCACCGTCCCCGCCACCGCCTCACCGCCGTCAGCGCAACAGGTCCGCGAGCTCGACTCGCCCACCCACCTCGCCGCCCGTCTCCCCGGCGTGCAGCCGGTCGATCGTGAGCAGCGTGGCGCTCAGCGTCTGCTGGTCGAGGACGCAGTCGGCGTCGGCCGCCTCGGGGCCGAGCGCCGTGAAGTTGAGCCTGCACGCCTGCACGACCGGCAGCGTGCCCGGCGCGCGCAGGCGGATCGGCACGCCGTGCGAGCGGCACACCAGCGGGCGCGCGTCGTAGATCGTGCAGCGGCCGTCGTCGTCGAGGGCGGCGCACCGCGGGCGCGATGCGTCCGCCACGGGCCGCGCGGCGAGCGAGGCCACGTGCGCGCGCGCCTCGGGGGCCATCGCCGCGACGTGCGCCGCGATCACCGCCGCCTCGACGCCGGTCACGGACAGCCGCGCGTGGCAGCAGTCGTCGCAGCCGGCCGCGCAGCGCATCTCTCCGCCGTGCCGCGCCTCGACCCGCGCGAAGAACGCGTCGACGCGCGCGCACAGCTCGCGGTAGGCCTCGATCGGCGTCGGCACGGGCGCAGCATGGCACGGCCCGCGGCGGTGTACGATCCTCCAGGCATGGGGGCGCGCGCGCATCGCATCGGCGTCGTCGGCGCCGGGACCGCCGGCGCCGCCGCGGCGCTCTTGCTCGCGCGCGCCGGGCACGCCGTCACCGTGCTCGAGAAGGTCGCCAGCCCGGGCCCCGTCGGCGCCGGCATCACGCTGCAGCCCACCGGCCAGGCCGTGCTCGCGCGCCTCGGCTTGCTCGCGCCGGTGCTCGAGCGCGGCGCGCGGCTCGACCGCCTGATCTGTCGCACCCGGCGCGGCCGCGTCCTGGTCGACCTGCCCTATCGCGCGATCGACCCCGACCTGTTCGGCCTCGGGCTCCACCGCGGCGTGCTGTTCGAGACGCTGTTCCACGCCGCGCGCGTCGAGCCCGGCGTCACCCTGCGCACCGGCGTCACCGTCGAGAGCATGCCGCGGCAGGGCGACGGCCGGTGGCTGATCACGCGCGACGGCGAGCGCCTCGGGCCGTTCGACCTCGTCGTCGTCGCCGACGGATCGATCTCCGAGCTGCACGACGACACGACGATCCGGACGTCGGTGACGCCGTATCCGTGGGGCGCGCTGTGGTTCGTCGCCGACGACCCCGACCGCGTGTTCACCGGCGAGCTCGCGCAGTGGGTCGACGGCGCGCGCCGGATGTGTGGCCTCTTGCCCACCGGGCGCGCGCCGCGCGGCGATCACCCGGTGGTCAGCCTGTTCTGGAGCATCCGCGCCGACCGCGTCGACGCGTGGCGCGCCGCCGGGCTGGCGCCGTGGAAGGCGGAGGTCCTGCGCTACGAGCCGCGCGCCGGGTTCGTGCTCGACCAGATCGGCGAGCCGGCGCAGGTGCTGTTCACCCAGTACCGCGACGTCAAGATGTCTGGCTGGCACGAGGCGGGCGTCGTGTTCATCGGCGACGCGGCGCACGCGACGAGCCCGCAGCTCGGGCAGGGCGCGAACCTCGCGCTGTGGGACGCGATGGTGCTCGCCGACGCGGTCGCGGCGCACCCGCACGTCGACCACGCGCTCGCCGCCTACAGCGCCGCGCGCCGGCGCCACCTCGGCTACTACCAGTTCGCGACCCGCGCGCTCACGCCGTTCTTCCAGGGCGACTCGCGCGCGCTCGGCTGGCTGCGCGACCTCACGTTCCCGACGAGCCGGTGGCTGGGGTTCCTGCGCCGCCGCATGGTGCGGACGATGGCGGGGATCGATCGCGGGATCGTGCGCCGGCCGATCCCGCTGGCCGAGGTCAAGGCGCTGCTGCCGCCGCCGCCGTCGCCGGGTCCTGCGCCGGCACCCGCCCGGTGAGGATCACGACCGCCGCGGCGACCGCCTCGTCGGAGCCGGCGAGCGCGAGCACGTCGCCCTCGCGCAGCACCTCGTCGGCGCCGGGGAACGGGATCGCGCCGTCGTCGCGCGTCACCGCCAGCACGCTCGCCCCGGTGAGCGCGCGCAGGTTGAGCGCCGCCAGCGACTGTCCGATCGCCGGACTGTCGAGGTCGAGCCTCGCCGACGCCAGGCCGGCGAACCCGGGCAGCATCTCCTCGACCTGATCGAGCGTCGGCGCCTCGGTCGGCGCGCGCCGCGCGGTCACCAGCGCCTCGACGATCAGCTCGCTGCCGGCGCGGACGTGGCCGTGGAGGTTGGTGACGCTGCGCCACGCCAGGTACGTCAGCACGAGCACGACGACGAGCAGCACGACGCCGCCGGCGGGGACGAACGGCTGGAGCAGCGCGGCCAGCGGCAGGCCGATCGCCAGGATCGCCGCGAGCTCGAACACCAGCACGAGGACGCGGCGCGGCGCCGTGCCGAGGTCGACGTGGCCGTCGCGGTGCACCGGGATGATCTCGGCGGCGAGCATCAGCGCGAGCCGGCGGGCGCAGCGCAGCACGCCGAACAGGAACAGCGCCGACACGGCCGCCGCCGCCGCGACGATCGCGAGCACCGCGACGGCGCGGCTGCCGACGCGGGCGGTCAGCCACGGCTCGATCCGCGGCATCGCGACCGAGGTGCCGATCACCGTCGCGGCGAGCGCGGTGGCGTCGATCAGGAGGACGAGGATCGTACGGCGCAGCCGGCGCCACCGCGACTGGCGCTGCTGGCTCTTGCCCATCTGCTCGATCCACGACTCGTAGAACGTCACGAACGTCTGCAGCGCGCGAGGCAGCCGCGCGTCGACGAACTTGGCGACGCGATCCGAGCCGCGGATCATCCACGGCGTGGCGAACGCGGTCGCGCAGCACACCGCGACCGCGATCGGCAGGAGCGACGGCGGCGCGATGCCCGAGGCGACGCCGACGCCGGCGATCACGAACGACAGCTCGCCGATCTGCGCCAGGCTCATCCCGGCCTGGACGCTGCGCCGCATCCCGTTGCCCGCGAGGAACGAGCCGATCGATACGCCGAGGACCTTGCCGACGACGACCAGCGCGGTGACCGCGAGCGCGGCCGGCCACTCGCCCGCGACCAGCTCCGGATCGATCGTCATGCCGACGGCGACGAAGAAGATCGCCGCGAACACGTCGCGGAACGGGTGGACGAGCGCCTCGACCTTGTGGCCCTCACCGGACTCGGCGATCAGCATGCCGGCGATGAACGCGCCGAGCGCGACCGAGTAGCCAGCGAGCTCGGCGAGGTGGGCCATGCCGAAGCACACGCCGAGGCTGGCGACCAGCAGCGTCTCGCTGCGCTCCATCCGCGCGACGAGCCGCACCGCGCGCGGGATGAGGAACAGGCCGCCGACGAGCAGTACGACCAGGAACCCGGCGAGCTTGCCGGTGGTGGTCGCGACCTCCTCGGCGGACAGCCCCGCGCCGGTGGCGACCGCGGTGAGGATCGCGAGCAGCAGGATCGCGAGGATGTCCTCGAACACGAGGATCGCGAACACCAGCTCGCCGACCTTGGGGTCGGGGCGGCGCTCCTCGAACGTGCGCGCGACCAGCATCGTCGACGAGATCCCGACGACGCCGCCGAGGAACAGGCTCGCGCTGGCCGACCATCCGAGGAGCTGGCCGAGCAGGAAGCCGAGCGAGACCATCATCCCGACCTCGATCAGCGCGGTGAGCCCGGCCTGCGGGCCGATGCGGGCGATCTTGCGCAGGTCGAGCTCGATGCCGATCGAGAACATCAGCAGGATCACGCCGAGCTCGGACAGGGTGGAGATCAGGCGCGCGTCGGCGACGAGCGGGATCGAGACGTGCGGGCCGATGATCAGGCCGGCGAGGACGTAGCCGAGCACCACCGGCTGGCGCAGCCAGTGGAACAGGACGGTCGTGACCGCTGCGACACCGAGGACGGTGACCAGGTCGGCCAGGAAGTGCGAGGCCGGCCCCACGGGGCGATGTTAGATCAGAGGACGCGGCCGAGGTTCGGGTTGGAGCCGCGGCGCCAGAGGAAACCGTCGAGGACGTAGTGGGTGAGCTGCGGGACGGCGAGCAGGGGGACGAGCCAGGCGTGGTGGTGGGAGAGGGTGGAGGACAGCGAGCCGGGCTCGCCGAACAGCCACGGGTGGTCCTGCCACACGGCGCGATCCCAGAGGAGCTCCTCGAGGTAGGCGATCGCCCACAGGGTGGCGAGGAACGGGACGGCGGCCCGGCTCAGGAGCGCGCCGAGGTCGGCGCGGGGCGGGGAGGAGGAGGCGGCGACGCGGCGAGCGTAGAGATGGACGAGGACGAGGTAGGGGATGCCGTGGATGAAGACGTTGGTGACGGTGAAGGCGTAGTCGCTGTCGGTCGCGACGATGCCGAGGTACCAGCACGCCGTGGTGGTGGCGACGACGAGGTGCTTGCCCCAGTTGGGCGGGGCGCGGCGCGCGGCGAGGGCGGCGCGGAGGAGGTAGACGAGGAGCATGGCGGCGAGGGCGGCGCCGGCGGCGGTGGCGAGCGCGGGCGGGACGCCGGGCGCGAAGTCGCCGTCGCGCATCCACGCGAACTCGCGTGGCAGGTGGGCGTGCCAGTGCAGGAGCGGGTAGAGCGTGGCGAGGTAGATGGTGGCGCCGTCGAGGAGGGCGCCGAGGCGATCGCGCTCGCCGGCGCGCCCGCGGTAGAGGCGGACCCAGCCGTACTGCTGGCGGATGAAGTGGAAGACGGCGAGGTAGGCGACGGCGCGCCAGAAGGTGGCCTCGCCGAGGGCGTAGAGCGCGACGCCGGCGAGGTAGCAGGCGAGCGGGACGGCGAGGTAGAGGGCGAGGCGCCGGCGGAGCTCGGCGGGGTCGAGGTAGACGATGAACGCGGTGGACCAGACGTGGGCGACGTCGACCAGGAGGACGGCCGCGAGCCAGGTCCAGCCGGGCGTGGCGCCGGGGGCCGCGGCGGAGGCGGGGGCGACGAGCGGGGCGAGGGCGAGGAGGAGGAGCGAGAGGGCGGCGGAGCCGCCGAAGGTGAGCAGGTCGATGCGGGGGGAGAACAGCCAGCGGGAGGAGGAGGAAGGAGAGGAGGAGGACGAAGGAGAGGAGGAGGAGGAAGGAGAGGAGGAGGAGGAAGGAGAGGAGGAGGAGGAAGGAGCCGAGGAGGAGGGTGTTGCGGCGACCGAAGTGGGCGTCATGTGTCGACGCTCCGGTTGGTGAAGTTCCGCTC
This sequence comes from Myxococcales bacterium, assembly GCA_011526095.1. Taxonomy (GTDB): domain Bacteria; phylum Myxococcota_A; class Polyangia; order Haliangiales; family Haliangiaceae; genus WYBA01. The sequence continues at coordinate 14,720 of WYBA01000198.1, forward strand.
GTCCTGAGCAGGGCCGAGCGCCAGCGAGGCCCGTGTCGAAGGACGCTGACAGTCATCGGAGTGTCGGGGCGAGCCAGGACTGTCACCATCCTTCGACTCCGGCCTCGCTGGCGCTCGGCCGGGCTCAGGATGAGCGGAACTTGTTGCCCCCTCCGCCCGCGGGGACGGAGACGGGGACGGCGACGGAGACGGAGACGGAGACGGAGACGGAGACGGAGACGGAGACGGAGACGGAGACGGAGGCGGAGACGGAGGCGGAGGCGGAGACGGAGACGGAGACGGAGGCGGAGGCGGAGACGGAGACGGAGGCGGGGACGGCGCGAGGGCGGCGAGGACGTCGCGGGCGGCGCGGACGCCGTGGTCGACGGCCTCCTCGAACAGGGCGAGGCCGGACAGGTCGGTGTGCGCGAAGTGGATCGGGCCGAGCGGCTGGGCGGCGGCGAGGCGCTCCGGTCGCCAGGTCGCGCCGACGCGCGGGCGCGGCATGCCGTGGCCCCAGAACGCGACGTCGACGCGCTCGACGCGCTCGCGCAGGTCGCGGTGCGCGCGCGACAGGTCGGCCACCGCGACCTCGGCCCACTCGGCGTGGCCGGCGCCGGCGACGCGCTCGCGCGCGGCCTTGCCGTCGTCGAGCAGCGGGTAGTACCAGGTCCACACCGTCGGGCCGTGATCGCGGCCGCGCTGGTGCGTCGCGGTCACGTAGCCCAGGCTGGGCGAGTCGTAGAGCACGTTGTCCCACGCCGGCTGCGCGCCGCGGCGCCGCTCGCGCGGCCGGTCGCGCAGGTGCAGGTTCGCCACCGCCCACGCGCCGACATCCGGCTGCCACCGCGCGGCCGGCTCGTCGGGGCGCTCGCGCAGTAGTCGTCGCGGCAGCCGTAGTCGATCAGCCACCGCAGCCGCGGCGACGTCAGCCCGCGCGCGTCGAGCCACGCCGTCATCGACACGCGATCGAGCGCGGTCACCTCGGCGTCGTCGGAGCACCGC
>WYBA01000199.1 GCA_011526095.1 Myxococcales bacterium
CGCACGGTCGGCGAGGCGATCGTGGTCGACGCGATCGACGGCATCGGCACGGTCGCGAGCAGGTCGTCGATCATGCCCTCCATCAGGCCGAACGCGGTCTCGACCAGCGCCTCGACCGAGTCGGCGTACATCGGCGCCTGCGACGGGTCCTGCGCGAGCACCTGCGCGTGCACCGTCGGCGCGCCGATCGACAGCGACAGGCCGCCCGCGTCGCCGCCGTCGCCCGCGTCGATCGTCGAGGCCAGCGACAGCGCGACCGTCGCGAGCTCGCCGCCGTCCTCGCCCAGGACGTGGACGATCGCGTCGCCGACCATGACGTTCAGGCCGCCCTCGGCGCCGACCGTGACCGTCGGCGGCAGCGACAGCTCGAGCTCGACGCGCCGCGCCCCCTCGCCGAGCAGCAGCGCGAGCGCGTGGCCGCGCGGCAGGTCGAGGCCGAGGTCGAGCGCGCCCGCGGCCCACGCGCCGGCGAACACCTGGTTGAGCGTGTCGTCGGCGATCCCGATCCCCAGCCCGCCGCCGGCGCCGAGCATCGCGGCATCCGCGTGCGCCGGGGTCGACAGGTAGACCGCGCCCTCGCCGCCGCCCACCGTCACGCCGCCGTCGAGCGCGACGAACAGGCCGTCGGCCGACAGCTCCACCGCCGACGGCGCGACCGAGATCGCCACCTCGTGCCCGAGCACCGGGACCGTGTACGCCTGGCCGGCGAGCTCGGCGAGCTGGTCCTCGACCAGGCCGGGCACGGCGTCGACGATCGCGTCCTTCACCGCGTCCTCGACCTTGGCCTCGATCTGATCGGCGAACAGGTCGAACACCGCGTCGGGCACGCCGCTGGCGTCGATCTCGAGGTCGTCGATCGCGACCCGCGCGTCGCGCACCGACGCGACGAGCGCCGGGCCGGACAGCCCCAGGCCGAGCCCGCCGTCGACGTGGATCGCGCTGGCGTACACCGTGACGTTCGAGCTGCCGCTGATGCACGCGAGCTTGTAGTCGGCGCGCAGCGTGACGACGACGTCGTTGACGTCGACGCCGGTCGACAACACGCCGGTCGCCGGCACGAGGTCGATCGCGACGCCGTCCTGCTGCACGTCGAGCAGGTGGACGTTGACGCCGAGGCAGCTGCCGCCGGTCGAGTAGACCGGGTTGGCGGCGCGGCCGGCGGCGCCGAGGTCCATGCCCTGGACGAAGCCGGCGACGACGTCGCCGACGGTGGCGAGCGCGGCCGGGCCGACGCGCGCCGCGACCGCGTCCTCGACCGGCGTCGACACCGGCACGAGGTCGCCGGCGAGCACCGCCCGCACGTCGCGCGCCTCGAGCACGCCGTCGCTGGCGATCGTCTCGATCACGCCGATCCCCGGCGCGACCGTGACCGTCGCCGAGAACGAGCCATCGGGCGCGACGCTCGCCTCGACCCCGTTGACCGTCACCCGCACGGCGGCGAGGTCGTCGGCGGCGGTGCCGGCGACGGTGACCGTGGCGCCGTCGGCGGCGATCGCGCCGCGCTCCGGGCTGGTCACGGTGAGGCTGGGGGCGACCCCGTCGCCCTCGCTCCCTCCGCTCCCGGCGCAGGCCCCGAGGCTGGCAGTGACAGGGACGACTGCGAGGAGCGAGAGCTGGAAGCGGCGCATGGTGCCGCTGTAGGTGCAACCTCGGTGCCCCGCGCCGCGGATCGCTACCCGCGCGACCCTCCACGCTTTACGCGCCGCGCCGTCGCGCCGCGCGAGTGGCCGGTGGCGAGCGCGGTGGTCAGGTCTGCCGCCCCGGGGAAACGCCCCCACCGCAACCGAACGGTGGCACTCTGGTGAGCATGCGGACCGGCCCGATCCCCGTCGGCCTCGTGGCGACCGCGATGTGGCTGTGCCTGGCGGCCTGCGGCTCGTGCGGCGGCGGCGGCGGCACCACCGCCGACGACGACGCGGACGACGACCCCGTCCCGTGCGGCGCCGCGCCCGTCACCCACGACGGCGAGGCGACCTACTACGACGCCGACGGCACCGGCAACTGCAGCTTCCCCGCGTCCCCCGACGATCTCCTGGTCGCCGCCGCCAACGACGTCGACTACGCCGGCGCCGCCGCCTGCGGCGCGTGCGCGGAGGTCGCCGGCCCGGACGGCACCGTCACCGTGCGCGTCGTCGATCGCTGCCCGGGCTGCGCCGAGGGCGACCTCGACCTGTCGCCGCAGGCGTTCGAGCAGATCGCGCCGCTGTCCGCCGGCCGCGTCCCGATCACGTGGCGGTGGGTGGCGTGCGAGGTCGCCGGCCCGATGCGCTACCACTGGAAGGACGGGACGTCCGAGTTCTGGGCGGCGGTCCAGGTCCGCAACCACCGCCACGCGATCGCCTCGCTCGAGGTCGCGCAGGGCGGCGGCTGGGTCGCGCTGCCCCGCGAGGACTATAACTACTTCGTCCAGTCGGGGCTGGGCCCGGGCCCGCTCGACGTCCGGATCACGGACGTCCACGGCCTCGTCGTCGAGGACCCGGGCCTGGCGATCGGCGACGACGTCGAGCGCAGCGGCGCCGCGCAGCTCCCCGCCTGCGAGTAGCGGCGCGGGCGCGACGCGGTCCTCAGAACAGCGGCGCGACCGTCGGGTTCTTGCCCGACAGGAGCTCGTCGCTGCGGTGCTTGGTGGCGCCGAGGAAGCCGGGGTGGGTGAACACCCAGAACCGCCCCTCGCGCACCGCGGCGACGATCTCGTCGGCGACGCGCGACGGCGGCAGGCCGGCGGCGACCAGCGCCTGCATCGCGGCGGCGAGCTGCGTCGCCTGCTGCGTCTCGGCGAGGTGGGTGGGGCGGTTGCGCGACGACGTCGTGATGTCGGTCTTGACCCAGCCGGGGCACACGACCGAGGCCTTGACCGCCGGCGCGAACAGCGCGAGGTCGTGGTGCAGCGTCTCGGTCAGCGCGACCACGGCGTGCTTGGTCACCGTGTAGACGCCCATCAGCGGGTTGACCGTGAGCCCGGCCATCGACGCGACGTTGACGACGTGGCCGGGCTGGCCGCCGGCGATCATCCGCGGCACGAACGCGCGGACGCCGTGGATCACGCCCCACAGGTTGACGCCCATCGTCCACTCCCAGTCGGCGAGCGTGTGCTCCCAGACCTTGCCGGACACCGCGACGCCGGCGTTGTTGACGACGAGGTGGACGGCGCCGAGCTCGTCGTAGGCGCGCGCCGCGAGCGCCTCGACGTCCTCTGCCTTCGCGACGTCGGTGCGGACGCCGAGCACGCGGCCGGCGCCGCCCTGCAGCGCGGCGACCGTGTGCGCGAGCGCCGCGCCGTCGATGTCGGCGAGCGCGACGTTCATCCCCTCGGCGACGCAGCGCTCCGCGAGCGCGCGGCCGATGCCGCCCGCCGCGCCGGTGATCACGGCGGTCTTCCCTGCCAGGTGGTCCATGGCGGCGATGGTAGCCCCGCCCGTGCCCCTGGGGCGGGCGCGCGGCGTGACACGCCTGTCGCGGTGCGATGGCAGGGTCCGACCGCCGCGGCGCCAGGCCGGCGAGATCATGGTCCCCGCGGCTGGCACGAGCCGTGGAATGATGGTGGGTCGATGCGCCTGCCCGTCGTCGTGTCCACGCTCGCCACGGCCGCCACGCTGCTGGTCGCCGCGCGCCCCGCGGCTGCGGTCGAGCGGCTGTTCAACGCTGCGGGCGCCGAGGCGCCGGCGATGGACGACGCACGTGAGGTGCTGTTCGTAGCGCGCTACGACGTCGAGATCGGGCAGACGTGCGGCGGCGGCGGCGGCGACGCGGGCGTGCCGGACGCGGGCGTGCCGGGCGCGTCCGACGCCGGGTGCGAGCCGGTCTACGGCGACGCGATCAGCATGTTCCTGCAGCCGCGGTTCTCGACCGGCCCCGACGGCGCGCGGTTCGCGCTGCTGGTCGTCACGCCCGGGCCGGCCGCGGTGCGCACCGAGCCGTCCGACACGTTCACCGAGCTCGCCGCGCTCACCGCGACCGAGGTCCTCGTCGAGGAGGTCGTGATCGAGGACCCCGCGCTCGGCACCGCGTGCGGCGCGCGCGCCTGCGGCGAGGCCTCCTCGACCGACTCGTCGGGCTGCGGCGGCTACGACCCGGACTGGCGGCCGCCCGACGACGATCCCGAGCTGCCGGGCGGGGATGCGGGCGTCGCGCCCGAGATGATCGGCTCGTACGAGGTCGTGCGGCTGCCCGCGGCCGACGCGGCTGGCGTCGCCGCGTGGCTCGACGCGTTCGGCTACGTCTACCAGCAGGCCGACCTCGACGCGGTCGCGCCGTACCTCGCGGCCGGCTGGTCGATCACCGCGCTGCGCGTCGCCGTCGCCAGCTCGCCGGACGGCGACGACGGCGCGCTCGAGCCGCTGTCGTTCACGTGGGCGGGCAGCGAGATCCGGCTGCCGCTGGGCCTGCTGCCTGGCGGGGCCGAGGAGACCCGCCTCACCACCTACGTCTACGCGATCGAGCGCCGCGACTGGGCGCTCGGCGAGGTCGAGTACGCGTGGCGCGTGGCGTTCGTCGGCGACGGGTTCCTGACCAAGACGGAGATGGTCGTCGGTCCCAGCAGCGGCCCCGACGACGATCCGGTCGCGACCGTCGTGCCCGGCGATCCGATGGTCCGCGACACGCGCACGGTCGTGAAGGAGATCCGCGTCCCAGTCGACGACTGCGGCTCCGACGGTGCGGCGATGGACGACGACAGCGGCGGTTGCTGCCGGTTCGCCGGTCGCCGCGGCCTCGGCCGCGAGCTGAACTTCGTCCTGCTCGGCGCCGCGACGCTGCTCGCGGTGCGCCGGCGCCGGCGCCCGGCGCGCGCGCCGGACCCGGATCAGGACCAGGATCAGGGCGCCAGCGACACGCGCCGCACGTAGTGGTAGGGCACGTCCTCGCCGCGGCTGCCGTCGGCGACGAACAGGTAGGCGCCGTCGTCGGAGACATCGATGCCCTCGAGCCCGTGGAGCTGGCCGACGAGCGGGTCGGCGTCGTCGGCGTGGCCGGCGGTGCCCGAGCCGGCGAACGTCGTGCGTGTCGCGCCGTCCGCGGACAGCCGGTGGATCACGCCGGCATCGGGATCGCTGACGTAGATCGCGCCGTCGGCGCCGCGCGCCAGGCCGGACGGGGTGGTGAGCCCGGTCGCGAACGTCGTCACCTCGCCGTCGGCGTCGACCCGGCGGATCGCGCCGTTGCCGTAGTCAGCGACGAGCACGGCGTTGCCGGGCACGGCGATCACGTCCACCGGCAGGTCGAACCGCGCGTCCGCCCCGGCGTCGTCGACCAGCCCGTCGGCTCCGTCGGTGCCGGCGAGCCGGGTGATCGAGCCGGTCGCGGGGTCGAGCACGTCGACGACGTGGCGGAGCTGGTCGGCGAGCACGAGCTTGCCGTCGTCGCGCACCGCCATCCCGCGGTAGCGGCCCGCGTCGTCGCGGACCAGCTCGAGCGACGGGCCGTCGAGGTCGAGCTTCCACAGCGCGCCGCCGGGGGCGCCCGCGGCGTTGCGGTCGGTCTGGATCCACACGCGGTCGCCGTCGAGCGCCGCGCCGAACGGGCGCGCGAACCCCGCGGGCGGCGTGACCAGCGTCGTCGTCGCGCCATCGGCGGCGACGCGGCGGAGCTGGCCGGTGTCGAAGTCGCAGACGAGCACGGCGCTGTCCGGCAGCGCGGTCACGTTGACGGGGTTGGCGAACCGCGCCAGGCCGCGCTCGCCGTCGATGTGGCCGGCGGTGGGCGCGCCCGCGAGGGTGGCCAGGCCGGCGGCCAGCGGGGGCAGCGGGTGCGGCTCGGGTGCGGCGTCCGGTGGGCCTGCGTCCGGCCAGGCATCCGGATCGGGGAGCGCGGCGTCCGGGTCGCCGGACGGATCGGGGGCGGGCGGGCCGTCGCCGGGAGCGGCGCACGCGGACACGAGGACGAGGAGCAGCGCGGCGGAACGCATGGGGCCCCGTGTTTCACGTCGAGTGCCAGCCGTGGAGCTGCGGGATCGCGGTCCCTGACGTCGACGCTGGCTGGGGGCCCGGCCGGTGCCTCGGGCCCCTGGCGACGGTGGTGGCCGGATCGGTGAGCCGACACACCAACCTGCCGGCCGGCGCACGAAGGTTCAGTCGAGCGACACGCGCCGGACGAAGTGGTACGGGAGGTCCTCGCCGCGCGAGCCGTTGGCGACGAACAGGTACTGGCCATCCGTCGACACGTCGAGGCCCTCGAGGCCGTGGAGCTGGCCGGCGAGCGGGTCGGGATCGTCGGCGTACCCGGGCGTGCCGGTGCCCGCGACCAGGGTGAGCGTGGCCCCGTCGTGGTGGCGGATCGTGCCGCTGTCCGGCTCGGTGATGTACAGCGTGCCGTCCGGCGCGACGGCGAGGCCCTGCGGCGAGGTGAGGCCCGTGGCGTACGTGGTGACGACGCCGTCGAGCGTGACCCGGCGGATCGCGCCGTTGCCGAGGTCGGCGACGACGATGACGTCGCCGGGAAGCACCGCGACGTCGGTCGGGAGCATGAACCGCGCGTCGGCGCCGGTGGCGTCCACGTTGCCCGGCTGGTCGAGCGCGCCGGCGAGCGGCGTGAGCGTGTCGGTGGTCGGGTCGTAGATCGAGACGACGTGCCGGACGTGGTTCGACAGCACCAGCCGGCCGTCGGACAGCACGGCGACGCCGCGGTAGACGCCGAGGTTGTCGTACTCGAGCGTGATCGACGGGACCGTGAGATCGACCCGCCACAGCGCCCCACCCGAGGCCGCCGTCGAGTTGCGATCGGTCTGGACCCACAGCGTCGTCCCCGCGCGCGCCAGCCCGAACGGGCGGAGGAACCCGACGGGCGTCGTCACCAGCGTCGACGTCGTGCCGTCGGCGTCGACCCGGCGCAGCCGGCTGTTGTAGAAGTCGGCGACGACGACGCCACCGTCGGCGAGCGCCGCGATGTTGACGGGGTTGTCGAACCGGGCGACGCCGCGCGCGCCATCGACGTAGCCCGAGGTCGCCGCGCCGCTGAGGGTGGCGAGGCCGGCGCCGAGCGGGGGCAGCTCACCCGCGTCGGGTGATGCCGCGTCAAGAACGCCGGCGTCCGGGATCATCGCGTCCGGGCCCATCGCGTCCGGCCCCATCGCGTCCGGGATCGTCGCGTCCGGGCCCGTCGCGTCCGGGCCCATCGCGTCCGGGCCCATCGCGTCCGGCGCCGCGTCCGGGATCATCGCGTCCGGCGCCGCGTCGACGACGGCCGCGTCGTCCTCGGTGGCGTCGAGCGCCGCGTCGATGGCCACCGGAGCGTCGGTGCCGCTCGCGCCTCCCCCACAGGCGGCCAGCACCACGACCATGGCAAACCAACCACCGCGCATGACGACATGATACGCGAGGACGCGAGATGTGACGCAAGAAGCATCACATTCCACATCGTGTGGCCGTGGTCACTCGCGGCGAAGCGCGTCGAGCGCGACGCGCGCCGCGGCGGCGCGCGGGTGACCGGTCAGCTCGGCGTCGATCGCCGCGCGCGCCGCGGCGTCTGCCCCGCGCGCGTGCTCCAGCAGCGGGCCGTCGAGCGCGGGCACGAGCAGGCGGAGCACGGCGTCGAGGCACGCGTCGCGCAGGTCCGCGGTCGACGGCCACAGCGGCAGCGCGGCGGTGATCGCGTTGATCACCCGCTTGGCGTCGCGCGGCGTCTCGACCAGCGCGAGCGCGGGCCCGGCCGGCGCGCCGTCGGGGGCGTCGGGCCCGCCGCCGGGCCCGGGCCCGCCCGGATCGAACAGCGGCAGCAGCGGATCGATGTCGCGTCCGACGCGCGCGCCGAGCCGCGCCAGCCCGCCGGCGATCACGCGCGCCAGCAGCACGCGGTCCGGCGGCGGCAGCGCGAGCTCGACGGAGACGAGCCGCTCGACCAGCCCCGGGTCGACGTCGGCGCGCGGCAGCCGGCGCGCGAGGTCGCGGCGGTCGAGGGACAGGACGATCGTCACGTACGGGATCACCGCGTAGTGGCGCAGCGCGATCAGCGCCGCCGCCAGCTCGCGCGGCGGCAGCCGGTCGACGTGATCGAGGACGACGACGACGCGCTTGCCGACCTCGTGGGTCATCTCGGCGATCTCGGCCCGCACCTGCGCCGCGGATCGCCGCAGCGCGCCGCCCACGTCGACCTTGACGCCGGCGATCCGCGCGACGCTCGAGACGATCTCGCCGTAGCCGGCGAGCGTGTCGCGCACCGCGTCGGTCGCGTCGACGACGCCGGCCTCGGCGAAGAAGCTGCCGAGGTGCGCGACCATCTCGGCCAGCAGCGACTCGGCGCCGGCGTGGTCGGCGCCGTCGAGCTTGACGCACGCGACGCCGCCGCGGTCGGCGAGCTGGGCGACCGCGAGGTTGAGCACGCTCGTCTTGCCCGCGCCGCCCGCGCCGGTCAGCGCGACCACGCGCGGCGCCGCCAGCGGCAGCGCGCACGCCAGCTCGACCAGGCGCAGCGCGACGCCGCCGCGATCGAGCAGGTCCGCCTCGGCCGAGGAGATCGGGACGTCGGGCAGCAGCTCGACGCCGGGGTCGAGCGTCGGCGCGCGGCGGGCGTCGGGCAGGGTGCGGCCGGCGTCGTCGGTCATGAACGGGTGCGCTCCACGAGCGCGACGGTACCGCGCATCGCGCCGGTGACGCGCGCCAGCTCGGGGTCGTCCGCGGCCCCGGGGCCCTCGCACGCGGCCCACAGCTCGCGCACGAAGGTGGCGAGCACGGCGCCGTCGACGCCGCGCGGCGCCCGCGCACCGAACGCGATCAGGCACAGGCCGCGATCGCGCGCCAGCCCGGGGCCGAGCGACGGCTGGACGTAGGGGACGTCGAGCACCCGCGCGCCCCACCGCTGGAACCGCGTCAGCCGCGCCCACGCCACGTCGGCCGCGGCGCCGTCGCGCGCCGTCGGGTCGTCGACCTCGCCCAGCACCAGCGGCGCGCCGGCCGCGGTCAGCGCGGCGACCGCGTCGTCGATCAGCCGCCGACCGAGCCCGGCGCCGCGCGCGGCGGGCGCGACGCAGGCGTAGGTGAGCAGGCCGCAGCCGCTGGCCGGGTAGCGCTCGTAGGCGATGCCGCCGACGATGTTCGGGGAGGCGCCGGCCAGGTCGTGCCCGGCGATGCGCACGGTCAGCGCGTACGGCGCGTCGCCGCGCAGCGCGCGCCGCCAGGCGTCGAGCGGCTCGCGCTGGGCGGCGAACGCGTCGAGGTAGATGCCGGCATGGAACGCATCGAGCCGGTGGTCGTCCGCCGGGCCGATCGTGACGAGCTCGAGGTCCATCGCCGCGATGATCCCACGTACGATGGCGCCGTGTCCGAGCCGTTCCGCTTCCGCCTCCGCGTCCGCTACGGCGAGTGTGACGCCCAGGGCATCGTGTTCAACGCGCGGTGGGGCGACTACGTCGACGTCGCCGTCACCGAGTACACGCGCGCGCTGTTCGGCGCGGTCGACGCGGCGGCCGCCGGGCTCGACTGGCGGCTGGTCCGCCAGGTGATCGAGTGGAAGGCGTCGGGCCGGTTCGACGACGTGCTCGAGGCGCGCGTGCGCACGGTCGCGGTCGGCACGACGTCGTTCACCGTCGGCGTCGCGTTCCACCGCTGGCCCGACGGGGCGCTGCTAGTGACCTCGGAGACGGTCCACGTCTCGGTCGAGCCCGGCGCCGCGGTCAAGCGGCCCGTGCCCGATCGCCACCGCGCCGCGCTGCTCGCCGGCGCGCCGGACGTGGTCGTCGATCACGCCGGCACGGCCGGCGCCGGCGGCGGCGCGTGATCACCACTCGCCGACGTTCGGCATCGACGTCCACGGCTCGCACGGCGCCAGCGCGGCGCCGCGCTGGAGCAGCTCGACCGAGATCAGGTCCGGCGACCGGACGAACGCCATCCGCCCGTCGCGCGGCGGCCGGCTGATCATGTAGCCGTGGTCGATCAGCCGCTGGCACGCGGCGTAGATGTCCTCGACCTCGTAGGCGACGTGGCCGAAGTTCCGTCCGTGGGTGTAGGGCTCGGTCTGGTCCCAGTTGTGGGTCAGCTCGAGCTGGGGCGCGTCGGCGCCCGGGTCCGTGCCGAGGAAGACGAGCGTGAACCGGCCGCCCTCGTGGTCGCGGCGGCGGATCTCCTGGAGCCCCAGGCCGTCGCAGAAGAACCGCAGCGCGGCCGGCAGGTCGCGCACGCGGATCATCGTGTGCAGGTAGCGCATCGCGCGTGGATAGCACGCCCGCGCGCGGCGCCCGCGGCCCGCGGCCCGCGGCCTTCGGTCAGATCGAGATCGAGCCCTTGCGGAAGTCGGTCGCGCGCAGGTGGACGTTGAGGCACACCGGCTTGCCCGACCGCGCGATCCGCTTGGCCTCGGCGAGCGTGGCGTCGACCTTGTCCGGATCGTCGAGGACGAGGCCGACCGCGCCGTAGCCCTGCGCCGCGACGTGGTAGTCCGTGCGCAAGAGCTCGGTGCCGAGCGGCGTGCCGAGGATCTCGACCTGCTCGCGCGCGATCTGCGCCCACGACGCGTCGTTGCCGATCACCGCGATCGGCGCGACGCCGTGGCGGACGAACGTGTCCATCTCGGCGAGCGAGTAGGCGCACGAGCCGTCGCCCCAGATCAGCCACACCTCGGCGCCCGGGCGGACGACGCCGGCACCGAGCGCGAACCCGCCGCCGACCCCGAGCGTGCCGAACACGCCCGGGTCGAGCCAGCGCAGCGGCGCCCGCGGTCGCACGATGTAGCTCGCGGTCGCGACGAAGTCGCCGCCGTCGACGACGAGCACGGCGTCGTCGCTCATCGCCTCCTCCATGCGGAGGAAGAAGTGGAGCGGGTCGATCCGCTCGCCCGCCGGGGCCGCCTTGCGCGCGATCTCGGTGTCGCGCGCGGCCTCGCGCTCGCGCAGCGCGTCGAACCACGGCTTCCACCGCGCCGACGCGGCGGCCTGGGTCCCGGCCTGGCCGGCGAGCGCGACGAGGAAGTCGCCGGCGTGCATCTGCACCGCGATGTCCGGCCGGCGGTTCTTGCGCAGCTCCGCGACCGACAGGTTCGCCGCGATCAGCTTCGCGCGCTTGTTGATGCCCCGGCCGTAGCCGAGGCGGAAGTCGAACGGGAAGCCGCACACGACGACGACGTCGGCCTCCTTGAGCGCGGCGCCGCGGGCGTGGCGGAACTGCAGCTCGCTGTGGCGGCCGAGCAGGCCGCGCGCGGTGCCGCCGAGGTAGACCGGCGCGCCGAGCTCGCGCAGCGCGCGCGCGATGCGATCGGGGTCGCGCACCATCGCCATCGTCTGGCTGCCGATGACGATCACCGGCTTCTCGGCGCCGCGCAGCGCGCGCGCGGCGTCGGCGACGCCGTCGGTGGCGGAGCGCAAGGTCGGCAGCTTGACCTCGGGGAGCTGGACGTCCGGCAGGACCGGCGCCTTGAACTGGCGGTAGAGGTGGCCGCGGACGTAGAGCTCGAGCGCGCGCGCGCCCAGGCCCTTGGCCTTGCCCAGCCCGACCTCCTTCTCGTACCAGCCGCGGACGATCTCCTCGGGGTAGAGCAGGTCGACCGGGACCTCGACGAACACCGGGCCGGGGGCGCCGGAGGTGGCGACCTGCACCGCGCGCTCGATCGTCGCGGCGAGCGCGGGCACGCTCTTGACCGTCGTCGCCCACTTGGTCAGCGGGCGCATCAGCGCGAGCTGGTCGATGTCCTGGAGCGCGCCGCGGCCCTTGAGCAGCGTCGCGGTCGAGCCGCCGAGCAGCAGGATCGGCGACTGCGCCATCTCCGCGTTCTTGAGCGCGGTGATCGTGTTCGTCACGCCGGGGCCGGCGGTGACCGCGGCGACGCCGATGACGCCGGTCATGCGCGCGACGGCGTCGGCGGCGAACACCGCGTTGCCCTCGTCGCGGACGTCGACGACGCGGATCCCGCGGCCCTCGCACCCGGTGAGGATCGGCGAGATGTGGCCGCCGCACAGCGTGAACAGGTGGGTCACGCCGTGCCGCGACAGGACGTCCGCGATGATGTTGCCGCCGTGGTGCTGGGTCATCGCCCGGGACGATCGCAGCCCCGGTGGGCGCCCGCAAGGCGCGAGTGAGCGTCAGTAATAGGGGCTGATGGACAGCGTGTCGCGGGTGCGCAGGGCGAGGTCGGGGAGGCGCTCGCACAGGGGGAACACGACGCGCGCGAGCGCCTCGGCCGTGACGCCGGGCTCGACCGCGAGCTCGGCGTCGGTGCGGTCGCGGAAGGACGCGTTGTCGGTGAGCTCGTCGAGCGCGGCGACGAGCTCGGCGACGGGCGCGCGCGCATCGACCCGGAGCTGCTCGGCGACGCGCGACAGCGCCAGCCAGGTGGTGTCGGGCCCTACGAGGACAGAGAGGTGGGCCCGGTCGTCGATCTCGCCGTAGCGGTCTTCTTCTTCTTCTTCGCTGTGATCGCCGCCCACGACGCCCCAGCCGACGTCGGCGGCTGGCTCGATCGCGGTCCACCGGCAGGCACGTCCGGTCGTCGACGCCGCGTCGACGGCGGCGAGCTCGTGCAGCGTCACCGCCGCGTAGCCCGCGGCGAGGCCGGCGTGGACGGCGTCGAGCGCGGCCTGCGCGGCGCCCCCGGGAGCCAGCACGACCGACAGCTCGGCGCGGTCGCCGTCGACGCCGCACCGCGCGGCGCGGCCATGGCCCAGCGTCGTGGCGAGCGCGGCGTGGTCGGCGGCCGCGGCCGGCGTCGCGACGACGCCGCCCGTCGCCTCGAGCCCGGCGGGGGTCACGCGGACCGCGGCGCCGGCGACGACCTCGTCGGCGAGGCAGCCGGGCGGCCGTCCGCAAGCGGCGGCGGTGAACCGCGCGTCGAGGTCGGCCGGCAGGCCAGCGGCGACGACGCGGGCCCACGCGACGCCCAGGTAGACGGACGCGAGCGCGAACGGGTCCTCGCCGTCGTAGGCGGCGATCGCCGCGAGCAACTCGTCGGGCGTGCCGCGCAGCGCGGCGCGGATCAGGGGCAGGTGCGCGCGCGCCGCGGCGTCGTCTCCACGCGCGACGTCCGCGGCGATCTCGTCGGCGTCGGCGTCGGCGCCGGCGAGCAGCGCGAGCCGGTACAGCCAGAGCGGCCTGATCCACCGCCGGGACGCTGGCGTGGTCCAGACCGCGTGGATCAACGGGGCCATGGCCTCCGCGTGTCCGCGCGCGGCGGCGCGCGGCACCAGGTCGAGCATCATGTGGTCGCGCGTCTCCTCGGCGTCGGTGCGGCGGTGGCGGATGACCGCGGCGACGGCCTCGGGGAGCGCCTCGCCGGTCAGCACTGCGACCGAGAGCCATCCCTCCGCCAGCGCGGCCGCCGCGCTGGCATCGCCCGCGGCGAGCCCCTCGCGCAGCTCGTCGAGCCGGCCGAGCGCGGCGAGCGCGCCGCCGAGCTCGAGGTGGTGGCGCGCGAGCCGCTTGCGATCGAACGGCGGGTCGTCGGTCGTGCGTGGCGGCTCGCGGTCGCTGGCGAGCGCCTGCTCGGCGCGCGCGCGGTGGCCACCCAGCACGAGGAAGGGGACGTCGTCGAGCCCCGGCCTGGTGTCCGGCGGCGGGGGCTCGCCGAGCAGGAGCTGCAGCCGCTGGAGATTGACCACCTGCGTCCGCAGCTCCGGCGACACCTGTCCGTAGGCCCAGCGCGCGCCGTCCATGTCGCCTGCGAACGCGAGCTGGACCGCGCCGATCAGCGCCTCGGCCGCGCGGTTCTCGGCAAGCACGCCGTGCTCGAGGTGCGCGGCGATCGCGAGCCGCTGGACCACCGGAGGCCCGAACCCCTCGAGCGCCGACGGCAGCGACTCGCCGGCCTCGGTCAGCCGCCTCAGCACGCACCTCGTTCCCCGCGCCGCGACGATCTCGTCCTGCCGCGCGATCAGCGCCGCCGCGTCGACCGTCAGCGCGGGCGCGGGCGCCGGCGGGCGGTCGCGCCCGCCGCAGGCGGTGGTGAGCACCACGGCGCACGCGAGCGCGCCGCCGCGCCAGGATCCCCAGGTCCCGTGTTGCATGCGCCGAGTATCGCGCGATTCGCGCGCCAGGGGGCCGGTCACGGGATCCCGATGAAGGGCGCTCCGGTGATCAACTTTGCATGAACCGCTCGACGATCGCGACTTCGTCCTTGCAGTGTGGGCGTGGAGTATGATGTCGGCGAAATCAAGATGGGGAAGCAGCTGCCGCTGGTGATGCGGGCCTGGGGTGGCAAGCGGGCTGGCGCGGGGCGTCCGCCCCGAGGCCCGCGGTCGAGCCAGCCGCACAAGGCGCGGCCGGGGCTGAGCCGGCACCACCCGGTGCACGTGACCTTGCGCGTCGGCGAGCGGGTGGGGCGGCTGCGGCGGCTGGACATGTGGCGCGCGCTGCGCCGGGCGGTGATCTGCGTGCTGGAGCGCGAGCGCTTCCGCGTGGTGCATCTGTCGATCCAGGGCAACCACGTCCACCTGATCTGCGAGGCGGAGGACGAGCGCGCGCTGGCGAGCGGGCTGCAGGCGTTCCAGATCAGCGCGGCGAAGCGGATCAACGCGGCGCTGACCAGGCGCACCGGGCGGCGCGCGCGCGGGCAGGTGTTCGCCGACCGCTACCACCGCGAGACGCTGACGACGCCGCGGCAGTGCCGCAACGCGCTGGCGTACGTGCTCAACAACTGGCGCAAGCACCGCGAGGACGGGGCGCGCACGGGCGCGCCGCTCGACCGGTTCGCGACGGGCTGGCACTGGGACGGGTGGAGCGAGGCGCCGCCGCCGGTGCGGTTGACGCCGGAGACGGAGCTCGTGCCGGTGGCCTATCCAACGTGCTGGCTACTCACGACCGGTTGGCGACGACACGGGCTGGTGTCGCCGTGGGAGCGGCCCGGGCCGCGGTGAGCACAACCGCGAGCGCATCCCCTGGGCTACGCACCGGGATAAGGCGCGTGGAGCTCGCCGGTGAACAGCCGCCCGCAGAAGTCGTTCATCCGCGCCGCGGTGGGAGCGTGCCGCGCCAGCAGCCTCGCGACCGGGGCCGGCACGTCGGGCGGGATGTCGCCGCTCGCGCATCGGCGCACGTACACGTTGCGCTCGACCGGGGCTTCACCGGCCGGAGACGGGACGCCGCACACCGTCGTGACGAGCCAGTTCACGAGCCGCATCGCCGCGTAGTCGGCGTCGTGGCCGACGTGCCGCGCGACGAAGTCGCGCTCGGCGCTCGACAGCTCGAACCGGGGCGAGGTGGCCAGCCCGAAGTCGACGAGATAGATCCGCTCCTCGTCGGCGCGGATGCTCGGGCGCGATCGGGGCGCGGCCGGGTAGCACCCGCCAGTGGTGCAGCACGGCGAACGACTCCGCCCCGCCGGCGAGGACTCCCTCGGTGACGATCAGGTTCGCCGCCAGCTCGCGCCAGGCGCCGAACCCCGGCGCGGCGAGGCGGTGCATGCCGTACTGGCAGCAGGTCGGCAGGTCGAACAGGTTCGCGGTGCTGTGCGGGTGCGCCAGCTCCCGGTCGGTGATCGGGATCCGCTTGGCGAACACCGGCACGCCGTCCACGTCGAGCACGGACGCGGCGCCGCCCACGCCGACGGTGCCGGACGGCGCGGCGCGTAGCCGCGCGGCGAGCTCGTCGTCCTCGCGGGCGGCGAGCCAGGCCGAGACCCGATCGTGGCGGGCACGTCGGAGCTCGCGCATCGCGCGCCATCATGCCATCGGTTCGAGGGCGCGCCGCGCGCGCCGCCGCGCGCTCGCCTACAGCGGGTCGAGCGGCGCCTCGCCCCGCGTCGGGCTGATCACCGCGCCGACCTCCACGCCCACGGCCCCCGCGCGGACGTGGACGCGGCCGGCGCCGCCGCCGCCGCCCGAGCCGCCGTCGTCGGCGTCGGCGCCGGCGGTCGCGACCTCGTCGGGCGCGGCGCCGATCGCGCCGAGGCCGCCGCCGGAGGTGTCGTCGTTGAGGCCGCCGGCGGCGCGGACGCGGGCGCGCTGGCCGCGCTGGCCGTGGCGATCGAGCGTCTTGCCGGCGCCGCCGCCGCCGCCGTGCGCGACGACGATCGCGCTCGCCGAGACGGTGACGAGCGGCGCCTCGAGCAGGATCCCGCCGCCCGCGCCGCCGCCGCCGCCGCCGTCGCCGCCGGGCGGGGTGTACGAGCCGGCCTGCGCGGTGCCGGCGCCGCCCTCGCCGGACGCGTCGATCACGCCGCGCACGATCACGGCGCGGCGCGCGGTGAGCTGGAGCGCGCCGCCGCCGCCGCCGCCCGCGGTGCGGTTGTCGTCGGAGCCGCTGGCGCGGTAGCCCGCGGTCCCGCCGCCCGAGCCGCCGGTCAGCGGCTCGAGCGTCGCGGCGCCGCACGTCGCGCCGCCCTGGCTGTCGCCGCCGTTGTTGTCGAAGCCGCCGCCGTGGCCGCCGGCGGAGCCGAAGCCGCCGCCGCCACCGCCGCGCTCGGCGGTGAAGCCGCCGGCATCGCCGTCGCCGCCGGGCGCGCAGCCGGTCGCGCCGGTGTCGCCGTCGCCGGCGCGGTGGCCGCCGTCGCCGCCGCCGGGCCCGCCGCACCACACGCGGTCGCGCGCCGGCGTCTCGGGCGCGACCGCGCACCCCGCCGACACGTCGATCACGCCGTCGATGGTGATCGTCGAGCCGGCGAGCACGAGGATCGCGCGCGGCCCGACGCCGCGCAGCGTCGCGCCGGCGTCGATCGTCAGCGCGTCGACGACCAGCACCAGCGGGCTGGCGTCGTCGCCGGGCGTGGCGTCGACGAACGTCAGGTCGGCGATCGCGACGCCGTCGGGATCGCGCAGCTCCGCGGCCTTGGTGTCGAGGACGAACGTGCCGGCGCCGAGGGTGAGCGCGGTCGTCACCCCGTCGAGCGGCGACAGGTCGTCGAGGTTCGACGGGTCGAACGGCAGGCACGTCGTCGAGTCGACCTCGCAGCCGATCGGGCACGTGCATCCCTCGGCGTCGGGCGTCGCGTCGGGCGTCGTGCCCGCGTCGTCGTCACCGAGCGCGTCGCCGGCCGGCGTGCCGGCGGGGTCGAACGCGCACGCGCCGAGGCTGGCGCACGCGCCGCCGAGCGCGGCGAGCGACGCGGCGAGGGTGAGCGGTCCGGTACGGCGAGACGGGCGCATCGACGACCGCGCCAGGATCGTGCAGAACAGGGCTCAGCGAAATGGGAATCCTGGGCCCCAGCCGCGGGTGGGGGAACGTCGGATGGCGAGGCGAGCCCCAGGGCGGCAGGCCCCAGGCGGCGGTGCGACCGGGGGGCGCCGCCGCGGCCAGCCGAGCCCCCAGGCCGATGGCGCGCGCCCGTCGCGCCGCCGGTCGCGTTGACACCGGCTCCGGCTGCGTGATACCGGCGAAATCAAGATGGGACGACAGCAGCCGCCGGTGGTGCGGACCTGGGGCGGCAAGCGCGCGGGCGCGGGGCGGCCGCCGCGCGGGCCGCGGCCGAGCGAGCCGCACAAGGCGCGCCCGGCGCTGAGCCAGGACCACCCGGTGCACGTGACGTTGCGCGTGCTCGAGCGGGTGGGGCGGCTGCGCCGGCTCGACGTGTGGCGCGCGCTGCGCCGCGCGGTGATCCGCGTGCTCGAGCGCGACGGCTTCCGCATCGTCCACCTGTCGATCGAGGACCGCCAGGTTCACCTGATCTGCGAGGCCGACGACGAGCGCGCGCTGGCGAGCGGGCTGCAGGCGTTCCAGATCAGCGCGGCGAAGCAGATCAACGCGGCCGTGCGCGCGCGCACCGGTCGCCCCGCGCGCGGGCAGGTGTTCGCGGACCGCTACCAGCGCGAGACGTTGACGACGCCGCTGCAGTGCCGCGACGCGCTCGCCTACGTGCTCAACCACTGGCGCACGCGGCGCGGCGCCGCGACGCGCCGGGGCGCGGCGCTCGACCGGTTCGCCACGGGCTGGCGGTGGGACGGGTGGAGCGAGCTGCCGCCGTCGATCCGCGACGTGCCCGAGACCGACCTCGTGCCGGTGGCGCTGCCGACGTGCTGGCTGCTCACCACCGGGTGGCGCCGGCACGGGCTGGTATCGCCGTGGGAGCGGCCCGGCGCGCCCGCGCCGCGTCGCTGATCCGCCTCCCCGCAGGCATCATGTCCATCACGTCGCCAGACCCACCTCCGCCGCCCTCCGCGCCGCCCGCGCCGACTCGCCACGTCGAGCACGGCGACGGCGTCGCGTTCCTGCGGCGCGCCTCGCTGCCCGCGGACCACGCGATCGTCACCTCGCTCCCCGACATCAGCGAGATGCCCGGGCTCGACGCCGCCGCGTGGTCGGCGTGGTTCGTCGACACCGCGGCGCTCGTCTGTCGCCAGCTCGCCGACGACGCGGTCGCGGTGTTCTACCAGACCGACATCAAGCGCGACGGGCGGTGGATCGACAAGGGGTACCTGGTCCAGCGCGGCGCCGAGGCGGCCGGCAGCCACCTGCTGTGGCACAAGCTGGTGTGCCGGGTCCCGCCGGGCGTGATCACGATGGGGCGCCCCGCCTACGCGCACCTGCTCGCGTTCAGCCGCGCGCTGCGCGTGTCGCCCGGGCGCTCGACCGCCGACGTGTTGCCGTCGACCGGCGCGATGACGTGGTCGCGCGCGATGGGGCTGGCGGCGTGCGAGGCGGCGGCGCGGTTCGTCCGCGAGCAGACCGCGTGCACGACCATCGTCGACCCGTTCTGCGGCGTCGGCACGATGCTCGCCGTCGCCAACGCGCACGGCCTGGACGCGGTCGGCGTCGAGCTGGCGAAGAAGCGCGCGCGGCGGGCGCGCGTGATCACGCTGGAGGCGATCCGCGCCGAGGCCGCACCGGGCCCCGCCCCTGACGGTGGCGACGATCGCGACGGCCCGCGCGACGACTGATCACTCGCCCG
This sequence comes from Myxococcales bacterium, assembly GCA_011526095.1. Lineage (GTDB taxonomy): Bacteria > Myxococcota_A > Polyangia > Haliangiales > Haliangiaceae > WYBA01. Next base: position 18,730 of record WYBA01000199.1, read on the forward strand.
GCACCCACGGCCGCGGCGGCGCCAGCCGCTTCCACAGGAACGCCACGTACGCCGCGCGCAGCCGCGCCGGCTCGGCGAGCGCGCCGCCCGGCGGCGGCGCGAGCAGCTCGTCGGGCACGCGCGCGACCGCCGCCTCGATCACCCGCCGCGACAGCGTCGCCGCGAGCGCCGCGTCCAGCGCCGCGAGTCGCGTCGCGCGGTGGCGCAGCGCGTGCGCCGCCAGCGGCGGCCCGGCGCGCCGCGGGTGCGCCTCGGTCACCTCGGCCCACGCGTACTGGAACGGCAGCGCCGCGCCGTGATCGATCAGCCAGACGCGCCCGCCCCACGCCAGCAGGTTCGGGTTCGCGGTCGTCCGGTCGACGTTCATCACCAGCCCGTCGATCCACGCGATCCGCGACGCCTGCGCCTCGTCCAGCGTGGCGATCTCGACCGGCGTGAGCTCGCGCGCGCCGGGCAGGTGGCGCAGCCCGAGGTTCCACCCCGCGCTCGCCCGCACCAGATCGCCCAGCTCCTGATCGCGATCGTCGGTGGGCAGCGGCGGCGTGATCCGGATCAGCGCGCGCGCCGGCACCGCCAGCCCGAGCGCCTCGGCCAGCTCCGCCACGATCACCTCCGCCGTCAGCGCGCGCACGCCCTGGGCGGCGCCGCGCAGCTTGACCACGTAGGCGCCGTCGTCGGTGTCGACCAGGACCGGCAGCGTGCTGCTGCGCCGGAACGCGGCGCGCACGTGGCGCGCGTCGAGGCGGGGCAGGGGCGGCACGCGGCCATTCGACCACGACGCGCTGGGGTACGCTGCCCCGCGGTGCGCCTCCTCGACGTGTTCCGCAGCCGGCGCGTGCTCGTGATCGCGCTGCTCGGGTTCGCGTCGGGGCTGCCGCTGTTGCTCACGGCGCAGACGCTGACCGCGTGGCTCGCCGCCGAGGGCGTGAGCGTGCGGACGATCGGCACGCTGTCGCTGGTCGGGCTGCCGTACACGTTCAAGTGGGCGTGGGCGCCGCTGCTCGATCACTACCGGCTGCCGTGGCTGGGGCGGCGGCGCGGCTGGCTGCTCGTGCTCCAGCTCGCGCTCGCCGTCGCGATCGCCGTGATGGGCACGCTCGACCCGCGGGCGCAGCCGGGCGCGCTCGCCGTCGCCGCGGTCGTCGTCGCGTTGCTGTCGGCCAGCCAGGACGTCGTCGTCGACGCGTTCAACGCCGACACGCTGCGCCCCGAGGAGCGCGCCGCGGGCAGCGCGATGTACGTCACCGGCTACCGCACCGCGATGCTCGCCGCCGGCACGCTCGCGCTCGCGCTCGCCGACCACCTGCCGTGGCGCACGATCTACCTCGCGGTCGCGGCGCTGATGAGCCTCGGCGTGATCGGCACGCTGCTGGCGCGCGAGCCCGAGCCGGCGCCGCGGGCGCCGGCCGCGTCCGGCGCCCTGCCGCCCGACGTCGTCGACGCGATCGTCCAGCCGTTCGCGCGGCTGCTCGGCGCGCCGGGGGCGCTCGCGCTGGTCGCGTTCGTCGCGCTGTTCCGGTTCGGCGAGCACCTCGGCAACCACCTCGTGATCCCGTTCCTCAAGGACGGGGTCGGGTTCTCGTTCACCGAGATCGCGACGCTGTACAAGGCGCTCGGGTTCACCGGGACGGTCGCCGGCGCCGCGCTCGCCGCGGTCGCGGTGCCGCGGTGGGGCGTGCGGCGCTGCCTGCTGGCGTTCGGCGCGGCGCAGGCCCTCACCAACCTCGGCTACCTCGCGCTGACCCACACCGGCGCGTCGCTGCCGGCGTTCGGCGCGGTCGTCGTCGTCGACAACCTCGCCAGCGCGATGGGCACCGGCGTGTTCGTCGCGTACCTGATGTCGCGGTGCGATCGCGAGGTGTCCGCGACCCAGTACGCGCTGCTCACCAGCCTGTCGTCGGTCGGCGGCCGCGTGTTCGGCTTCGCCGGCGGCGACCTCGTCGCCGCGCACGGCTGGGCCGCGTTCTGGGCGGTGTCCGCGGCGCTCGTCGTCCCCGCGCTCGTGCTGATCCGGTGGCTGCCCACTGACGAGCCGGCGGCGTGAGCTGCTACTCGACGGAGACGATCTCCTCGAGGATGCTCGCGTTCTCGGGCGGCTGCGGGTCGAGCAGGTAGACCGCGGCGACGGTGGTCGCGCCGGCGCGGAACGCGACCCACGTCCTCGTCCCCGACGGCAGCTCGCGCGCCGCCAGCGTCGCGCGGGCGCCGTCGTCGGGCGGGCCGTTCGCGGCGGTGCGCTTCTCGATCAGCAGGTTGAACCGGTCCTGGGCGCGCGCCGGGTCGGCGAACCGCTCGAACCGCTGCAGCCTCGCCACGCGCCCGTCTTGGTAATGGGCCACGACCCACGACTGGCCGTGCTCGACGCCGGGCACGTCGCACTTCTCGAACACCTCGCGCGCCACGCGCTCGGAGGCGAGCGCGTCGCCCTCGCAGTACTCGATCGAGCGCAGCTCGCCGATCAGCGCGTCGCGGGTGAGCCCGACGGGGATGGTGAGCGGGCGATCGGCGGACGCGCCGCCGCACCCGACGACCCCCGCCGCCACCACCGCCGAAAGCAGGATCACGGCCGAGGCCGAGAGGACTCTCATCGCCGCCGAATCTACCACCGCGGTCGCCGCACCCTCGTGGTATGTCCGCCGCCATGAACCGCGCGCTCGCCCTCTTCGGCTGGCTGGCCGTGACGCCGGCCGTCCTGTCCTCCTGCAGCGACGAGGAGTCGTTCCCGCCGCCGTCCGAGACGCCGCCGGCGGCGCCGGCCACCAACGATCCGGCGTTCGCGTTCGACGGCCAGCGCGGCTGGTACCTGATCGGCGACGACCTCACGCCCGGCCACGACACGCTGACGATGCGGGTGCTGCCGCCCGGCGGCACCGACTACATCGACGCATGGGTCGCGGGCGGCGCCGGGATCCGGCTCGAGCTCGGCGACGATCGGCTGTTCCACCTCGAGGCGGACCTGTCGGCGCTGCCGCCCGGCGAGCACGAGGTGCTGCTCGCCGCCGACGGCGCGGCGACCGCGTTCGCGCGTGTCACGTTCATGCGGTCTCACCCGCTCTACTTCCAGTTCACGACCGACTGGGACTTCTCCGATCCGTCGCAGGAGACCCTCGACTGGCAAGATCAGCTCAACGATCGCCACCCCGGCGTCCAGATCACCAACTTCGTCGGGCCGTACACCTTCACCGACCCCGAGATCTCGGACACCCGCGAGCAGGAGCTGGTCGACTGGCTGAAGGCGCAGCGCGACGAGCACGGCGACGAGATCGCGCTGCACATCCACCCGTACTGCAACTTCGTCGAGTACGCCGGGCTCACCTGCAACACCGACGACTCGACGGTCTACGCGACCGACGCCACCGGCTACACGGTGACGTGCGAGTCCTACGGCTACGACAACTTCAAGACGCTGCTCGAGGCCGCCGACGGCCTGTTCGAGGAGCGCGGGCTCGGCAAGCCGACGACGTTCCGCGCCGGCGGCTGGACCGCGACGATCGAGACGCTGCGCGCGCTCGCCGACACCGGCTACGTCGCCGACACCAGCGCGAACAACTGGGCGCGAATGGAGGAGTGGCAGCGGCCATTCGACAGCTCGACTCTGTACGAGTGGAACATGGAGCACTGGGCGCCGATCGGCGACACGAGCCAGCCGTACTACCCGAACACCTCAGACGTGCTGTCGCCCGACGCGCCGACGCTGGCCATCCTCGAGGTCCCCGACAACGCGATCATGGTCGACTACGTGACGGTCGAGGAGATGGTCGAGATCTTCCACGCCAACTGGCCCGAGGGCACGGCGCTGGCGCAGCCGACGTCGTTCATGATGGGCTATCACCCGTCGGAGAACTTCAGCGCCGAGGAGCAGAACCGGATCGACGGGATCCTCGACCACGCCGACCAGTTCCTCGCCGAGCACGGCGACGGCCCGGTCGTGTACGCGCTGCTGCGCGACATGCCCCGGGTGTGGCCGCGCCCCGAGTAGACAGGGATTGATTCGCACTTTTCGGGTGAGATCGCTTGTCCGAAAACAACGAATGATGCATAGACTGGAGTCCTCATGAGCGACTTCCAGTCTCAGATCAACAAGCTCGTCGGGGAGTTCGTCACGCAGGTGACGGCGCTCGCGCGCCAGGCGGCGATGGACACCCTGACGACGGCCCTGGGGGCGGCGGCGGCGAAGCGCAAGGGCGGGGCCGGCGCTGGACCGTCGCTCGCGATGCCCGCGGCGGGGCGCATCGCCCCGGCCGGCGGCGGCAAGCGGACCAAGGGCGCCAAGCGCCCGCAGGCCGAGATCGAGAGCACGCAGCAGGCGGTGCTCGAGTTCATCGCCAAGAACCCGGGGCTGCGGATCGAGCAGATCAACAAGGAGCTCGGGACGCAGACGCGCGACCTGCAGCTCCCCCTGCGCAAGCTGATCGCGGCGGGCTCGATCCGCACCGAGGGCGAGAAGCGCGCCACGACCTACTACGCGGGCGAGGGCAAGCCGGCCCGCGCCGCGTCCGCCGCGCCGAGCGGCCCGCGCCGCCGCAAGAAGAAGTAAGCTCGCCGCGTGCCAGCCGACACGATCGTCTCCCGGGCGCTCTCGCACGCCCGCATCCGACCCCACCGTCCCGCGTACTACGTGCGCGCCAACGGCGCGTGGCGCCCGACGAGCTGGAAGCAGTTCGGCGACCAGATCCGCACGGCCGCGCGCGCGCTGATGCAGCTCGGGTTCCCCGCCGGGGGCAAGGTCTGCATGCTCGGGTTCAACCGGCCCGAGTGGGTGATCTTCAACCACGCGGCGATGGCCGCGGGCGGCGCCGGCGCCGGGATCTACACCACCTGCTCGCCCGAGGAGGTGCAGTACATCGTCCACCACGCCGAGGCGTTCGCGGTGCTGGTCGAGGACGAGGCCCAGTGGAAGAAGATCCAGGCCAGGCGGGCGGAGCTGCCGCTGCTGAAGTGGGTCGTGACGATGCAGGGCGCGCCCGCGATCGACGACCCGATGGTGCTGTCGTGGGACCAGCTGATGGCGAAGGCCGCGGACGTCCCCGAGTCCCGGCTCGACGAGCGGCTCGAGGCGGTCCAGCCGGACGAGCTGGCGACGCTGATCTACACCTCGGGCACGACCGGCCCGCCCAAGGGCGTGATGCTGTCCCACCGCAACCTGGCGTGGACGGCGCGCGCGATGGTCGACCTCGGCAACGGTCGCGAGACCGACTGCACGCTGTCGTACCTGCCGCTGTCGCACATCGCCGAGCAGATGGCGACGATCCACATGCCGGCGACGACCGGCGCGTCGACGTATTACGCCGAGTCGATCGACAAGGTCCCGGACAACCTCAAGGAGGTCCAGCCGACGATCTTCTTCGGCGTGCCGCGGATCTGGGAGAAGTTCCACGCCGGCGTGTCGGGCAAGATGCGCGAGGCGACCGGCGCGAAGAAGGCGCTGGTCGACTGGACGCGCAAGGTGTGCACGGAGGTCAACGCGCTGCGGATGCGCGGCCGGTCCCCGGGCAAGGTGCTCGAGCTGCAGTACAAGCTCGCCGACAAGCTCGTGCTGTCCAAGCTCAAGCCGGCGCTCGGGCTGGGGCGCGCGCGCAACTGCATCAGCGGCGCGGCGCCGATCGCCAAGGACGTGCTGGAGTTCTTCGCGAGCATCGACATCATCGTCCAGGAGATCTACGGCCAGTCCGAGGACAACGGCCCGACGTCGTTCAACCTGCCCGGGCGGACCAAGCTGGGGACGGTCGGCGTCGCGCTGCCCGGCGTGCAGGTCAAGATCGCCGAGGACGGCGAGATCCTGGTCAAGGGGCCCAACGTGTTCATGGGCTACTACAAGGAGCCGGCGGCGACGGCGGAGACGCTGATCGACGGCTGGCTGCACTCGGGTGATCTCGGCGCGTTCGACGCCGATGGCTTCCTGTCGATCACCGGGCGCAAGAAGGAGATCATCATCACCGCCGGCGGCAAGAACATCGCGCCGAAGAACATCGAGGCGGCGATCAAGGAGTCGCCGCTGGTGAGCGAGGCGGTGGTGATCGGCGACCGGCGCAAGTTCCTGGTCGCGCTGGTGACGCTGGACGACGCGGCGGTGGAGGCGTGGATGAAGGGGCGCGGGCTCGCGGGCACGCCGCACGACTCGGTCGAGGTCGTGGCGGAGGTGCAGCGCGTGATCGACGACGTGAACACCAAGCTCGCGCGCGTCGAGCAGGTGAAGAAGTTCAAGATCCTGCCGCGCCAGTTCGGGATCGACACGGGCGAGCTGACGCCGACCTTGAAGATCAAGCGCAAGGTCGTGAACCAGAACTTCGCCGCGGAGATCGAGTCGCTGTACGCCGAGTAGGGCGCGGGGGCGCGGGGGCGCGGCGCGCGGCGCGGTTGGGTTCTTGTTTTGGTGGGTTGGTGGGTGGGTGGGTTGGGGGGTTGCGGTAGAGGTGGAGGGAGTCGAGCGAGTGCGGGCGGGGCCTGGCCCTCGCGGGGTGGCTCCGTCCGGCGCTCGGATTGCGCACCTCCCGGGCGCCGCGGGGCGGCGGTGGTATCCACCACCCGCCGGCGTGCGGTGAGCGTGGGTGCTCTCTACGAGCGCCGGACGGACCACCCGCGCTCGGGCCACCCGCCCGCCTCCGATGCGCGCCGGACCGGGCCAACCGCGCGCGGGCTCCCCGCCCGCCTTCGAGGCGGCGATCCGGACCGTGCTCGCCGGTCAGTCGCCGACAGGGAGTCCGTTCGTGCTGAGCGCTTCACCGACGAGCAGCCCCGGTTCCGCTCACCCTGAGCAGCGCCGAGCGCCAGCGAGGCGCGTGTCGACTATGTAGTGGTGGTCGCGTCAAGCACAGACCTCCCCCATCCGGCGTCGCCGGTTGTCCCGAATCATCGGAATGGGCTCCACGGACGCAG
>WYBA01000024.1 GCA_011526095.1 Myxococcales bacterium
CGCAAGCGCGACCCGGCGCCCGCGACGGCGGAGGGGACGGCGGCGGCGAGCGCGACGACGCGGCGCGCGTCCGCGCTGATCGCCGGCCTGCGCGACGGCGGCGACCGCGCGCGCCGCGCGGTCGCGGACATCGCGAACCTGTCCACCCGCCAGGCGCTGTCCACCGCCGAGGGCGAGGCGATCCTCGGCGCCGTGCCGACGTTGCCGGCACCCGAGGACGCGACGCGCGAGGGCGACCTGCAGGCCCAGGTGCTGCGAGCCATCGGCGACCACCTCTGGCTCGACTGGATCCCGCGGATGGAGGAGCTCGCCGCCGAGCTGCGCGAGCCCGGTCGGCTCGCGCTCCTGGCCACGCTCGCGCGCCACGACACGCCCGAGACCGCCGCCGCGCTCGCGCGCCTGATCGATCGCTACCCCGCGCCCGTGCCGGGCGAGGCGTTCGAGCACCTGCGCGACGAGCTCCACCAGGGCGCGGCGCTGTTCCCGTCGCTGCTCGAGTCGGCGGCGCGTCACGACGCGCTGATGCAGGAGGTGATCGCCACGGCGGTCAGCTACGCCGAGGGCGGCGCGCTGCCGCCAGGCGTGCTCGACGACCACCGCCGCCGGCTGCTGCTCCGCCTCGACGAGGACCTCGCCGCGCTCGATCGCGTGCAGCGGCCGACCGGCGTCGGCTGGATGTTCGAGGAGGGCTACGCGACGCGCCGCTGGCTCGCCGGCGCGCTCATCGACCTCGCCGGCGCGATGCCGGTCGAGGACGCCGAGCCCGTGCTGCGGCGCGCGCTGCGGCTGCGCGACCCGCGGCTGGTGATGTTCGCGATCGAGAGCGCGCTCGATCACGGCCTCACGATCCCGACCGCGTCGCTCGCGCACGCGTGCACCAGCCCGCAGAGCGCGGCGTACGTGTGGCGGCTGCACGAGCAGCGAGGGCTGCTGCCCCGGCTGCCCGCGGCGTGCCGCGATCAGACGGTCCTCGCCGCCGGCGTGCTGACCGAGGCGCTCTGGTTCGGCTCGGACTACGACCGCGCCCCCGACGAGCTCGAGCTGCTCGAGCGGGTCTCGTTCGACGCCGGGCCGCCCGACGGCTGGCTCGACGTCTACGTGTTCCGCTACCGCAGCGGCGACGAGCCCTGGCTCGCCGGCGCCGCCGGCCCGTTCCTCCGCGCCGACGGCCTCACGACGAAGGACCGCGGCGGCACCGCGACGGACCTCGGCCCTGCCGACGAGGTCGTGCCGCAGGAGGTCTACACCCGCGACGACGTCCTCAAGTGGTGGCGCGAGCGCCGCGCCGAGGAGGCGCGCGCCGCGGACGCCGCGGACGCCGGCGCGCCGTAGCGGAGACGGAGACGGAGACGGCCGAGCGCGGGCGCCGGCGCCCCGCCGCCTCAGGTGTCCTCGTCCAGATCCGTCAGGTGCCACCGCGCCACGTCGGTGACCGCGGCCCGCTCCTCGGGCGGCAGCGCGTCGCCCACGCCCACCGCGATCATCCGCTCGCCGGGGCGACGGACGAAGCCGCGCGCCTCGAGCGCCTCGACCAGCCACGGCGCGCCGAGGTAGCGGACCGAGACGCTGGCAGCGCCGCGCGGGTAGAGCGCGGGCACGAGCAGGTCGAGCAGCGTGCCCACCGCGTCCGGGTGACCGAACACGTCGCGCACGTGCGCGGTGTCGTCGTCCTGCTCGATCACGGCGTAGGCGCGCGGCGCGCCGCCGTCGCGCGCGGTGGCCAGCGCGAGCTTGACCCGATCGCCCCACGCGAACCGCCAGCGCAGCAGGCGCGACGACCTGACGCCGACGACGCCGTAGTCGCCGCGCGCCGACTCCCACAGCTGATCGATCCGCTCGTCGGGCCCGTCGACGAACGCGAGCTTGACCGCGCGGGCCGCCTGCAGCGCCGACGGCGCGCGCTGCATCAGCCGCACGACGTCGACCGTGCGCCCGGCGAGCGCCGCCAGCGCCGGGACCTCGGCGGCGCGCTCGACGGCGCGCTTGACCGTCGCCGGCACGCGCGGCAGCTCGGCCTCCTTGACCCGCGACGCGTAGCCGGCGTGGCGCAGCACGCGCGCCCATCGCCCGATCGAGCCCAGCGTGTGGTAGCCGACGCGCTTGAACACGCCCTGCGCGTGCTGGTTGGGGAAGCCGTAGGCGAGGTCGTGCGTCGACAGCGTCCACTGCTTGACCGCGCGCACCAGCGACAGCGCCGGCCCGACGCTGCGGTGATCGCGATCGACCGCGAGGTCGGCGAGCAGCCCGGCGCGGCGCTCGCGCCCGAGCACCGACACCCGCCGCACCGCGACGCCCGCCGTCCCGACCCACCGCCGCGCCTCGCCGCCGGCCTCGGCGCCGAGCAGGAACACCGCGTCGGCGCGCTCGGGCGCGTCGCGGTACAGCCACTCGAACTTGCGCGCCACGCCGCCCTCGACCTGGAGGTTGCCGTCCCACAGCCGCTCGAGCTCGGCGCGGACGTCGGCGGGCGCGACGCGCTCCACCGTGTAGCTGACCTTGGACATGCGGGCCGACTGTACCGCCTACGGGAACAGGAACGGCGGCCCGGCGGCGGTGATCACCGCCGGCTCGCCCTCGCGCCGCTTGACCTTGGCGACGCGCACCCAGTACGTCCAGTTGCGCTTGAGCGTCCAGCGCTCGTCGGGCGCGCGCAGATCGTGGCCGCCATAGCTCGGCCGCTCGCCCGGGAGCACGAGGTACGCCAGCACCTCGCCCCACTTGCGGTCCGACACCGCCCAGCCGTCGCCCTCGCGCGCCGGCACCTTGACGACCGTGAGCTCCATGACCTCGCCGTCGCGCACGGTCGCCGGGTCCTTGCGGCGGCCGGGCGGCGGCGCCTTGGCGATGGTCAGCCCGGGCGCGACCGGCGCGGCATCCGCCGGGCCCGGCGCCGGCGCCTCGTCGGCGGGCAGCGGCGTCACGGCCTCGGCCTGCCAGTACCAGCGGCGCACCTCGTCGAGCGCCCACGCGCCGGCGACCGCGACGCGCTCGCCGGGCTTCGGCGGCGACGCGCCCATCTTGACGCGGATCGCCAGCGCGCCCTGCCCTTCGGTCTCGTCGATCAGCCAGGTCAGGCCCGTGGGCGGCGGCGGTGGCGGTGGCCCGGCGTCGGTCGGCGCGGTCGCGACGGGCGTGGGAGGGACCTCGCCGCCGACGCGGCCGAACACGACCGCGCGCTCGCCGCGCCGCGCGAGGTACTGGTTGCGATCGACCACCGCGCGCCACGCCGGGATCGCGCCGAGCCGCGTGACGTGGTCGGCGTCGCCGGCGCCGGCGGGCTCGGCCGGGGGCGCGCCGGACTGCGTCGGCAGCGTCGGGTCGGCGTTGCCCGCGCCGCCGCCCGCGCCGTCGTCACCGCCACCACCGGTCTCTGGCGCGTCGCCCGTCTCACCGCCGCGCGCGAACCCGCCGCCGCCGGCGTCCGCCGCGGCCCGCGGCGGCGCATCCGCCGGGCGCGCGCCCTCGCCCTGGCACGCCGCGACCGTCACGATCACCGCGCCGAGCGCCGCGCGCTGCACGCCCCGCCGCATCACGACCCGTGGGGCAGATCCGCCGGCACGCCGCCGGTCAGCTCGAGCAGCCGCCGGTTGTGGCGGACGTGGGTGCAGAACGCGTACGGGTCCTCGCGCCGCGCCGCCGCGCGCAGGATCCGCGCGCGCGCCGCGCCGAGGATCACCGAGCGCGCCGAGTCCGACGCCGCGAGCACCTCGGCCGCGGCGAGCGCGAGCAGCGAGTGCGCGCTCGGCTCGACCTTGTCGGCGCCGCGCCGCGCCTTCTCCAGCTCGTCGCGCGCGGCCGCGTCGTCGGCCTCGCGCGCGCACGCCCGCGCCAGGCTGGCGTGGAGCGCGGTCAGCCGGTGCGCGGTGCCGGTGCGCTGCGCCAGCTCGAGCCCGGACGCGGCGCGCTCGCGGGCGCGCCGCGCGTCGCCGGCGGCGCCGCGCTCGAGCAGCCAGTAGGCGTGGGCGCACGCGCTGTCGATCATCACCAGCGGGTAGTGATCGAGCGCCGGGATGCCGTCGAACGCCTCGAGCGCGGCGTCGATGTCGCCGGTCTCGGCCGCGGCGATCGCGCCGAACACGCGCGCCGTGACCTCGTTGGCGACGTGCCCGACCTGCCGCGACAGCTGCGCGCCGGTCTCGGCGCACGCGCGCGCCTCGTGCGGGTGCCCGAGCTCGAGGTAGGTCTCGGCGAGGTTGTTCGACTCGTTCGCGATGTCGCTGGTGCGGCCGAGCTCGCGCGCCAGCGCGCGCGCCTTCATGCTGTGGGCGAGCGTCGCCTCGAGCTCGCCGGCGGCGGTCGCGGCGAACAGCTGGGCGCGCACCGCCTGGTACTGCGCGGCGTGGCTGGTCGTCACCAGCGCGGCGGCGTGCTCGGCGAGCGCGCGGCACCGCCGCACGTCGCCGCGGCGGTAGGCCGCGAACGCCGCGGTCGCGAGCACGCTCGCGACGCCCTCGTCGTCGCCGGCCTCCTCGGCCGCGGCGCGCGCCTCGGGCTCCAGCTCGAGCACGCGCTGGGTGTCGAGCCGCGACCACAGCCAGATCCGCGCGCGCAGCAGCGTCGCGCGCAGCCGCGGCTCGGCCGCGACCGGCAGCACCTGCTCGATCCACTCGATCACCCGGTCGTGCGCGCCGACGTGGCGCGCGGCGGCGGCGAAGGCGCCGGTGAGCCGCGCGAGCGCGGCCGGGTCCGTCGTCGTGGGCGGCGCGTGGTCGCGCGCGGCGGTGGCCAGCAGCTCGAACGCCGCGACCGGCTCGCCGCGGTCCAGCGCGGCCTCGGCCTCGGCCACCCGGTCGAGCAGGGCCGCGGCGTGCGATGCGTCACCGGGCTCCATGGACACCTTTGCATACCACGAGTCGGCGGGCCCCCGCCGGCTTACCAGGCCAGCGCGGCGAGCCGGCGCGCCACGGCCTCGAGGCCGACCGCGTCCTCGGCGTCGAACGCCGCGAGGTCGTAGCTGTCGACGTCGAGCACCGCGACGACGCGCCCGTCCCCGGGCGTGATGACGGGCACGACGATCTCGCTGCGCGAGCCGGCGTCGCACGCGATGTGGCCGGGGAACTGCTCGACGTCCTCGACGAGCACCGTGCGCGCCTCGGCCGCGGCCGTGCCGCACACCCCGCGCCCCAGCGCGATCCGCACGCACGCCACCTTGCCCTGGAACGGCCCGAGCACGAGCTCCTCGCCGCGCCGCACGTAGAACCCGACCCACGACGCCGCGGCCACGCACTCCTTGATCGCCGCGGCCGCGTTGGCCAGGTTGGCGATCAGGTCGGGCTCGCCCTCGAACAGCGCGTCGAGCTGCGGCACGAGGTCTCGGTAACGCTCCGCCTTGCCGGCGGCGGGGTCGAACGACAGCGACTCCATGATGCGGCCTACCTTATACTGGCCGCATGCGCGCGCCTCGCCTGGCCCTGGGGATCCTTGCTGCTGCCACCGGCCTGTCCGCCACCGCCGCCTGCGGCGGCGGCGACGACGACACGACGATCGACGCCCGCCCGCGCCCCGACGCCTCGGGCCCGATCGACGCCGCGCCGCCCGACGCCTCCGGCAGCGTCCTGCCCGAGGACCTTCCGACCCCGCTGCCGAGCGGCCCGGTGACCGCGTCGACGATGACGTTCAACGTCGGGCTGATCCCGACGGTCAAGGGGCGCACGCAGCGCCTGCCGGAGATCATCGAGGCGGTGGAAGCGTCCGGCGTGGACATCGTGTGCTTCCAGGAGGTGTTCGAGACCTACGACGACACGACCGATCCGGCGAGCTTCATCGACCCACCGACCGTGGCGGCCGAGCTCGCCGACGTCTATCCATACGCGGCGTGGGACTGGGGCGGCACGAGCTCGCTGAAGAACGGCGTGATGATCGTGTCCAAGGTGCCGCTGTACCGGAGGCGGTTCGTGCGGTTCACGATGAACGACGGCAACCAGATCGTCGACCGCGCCGTGGTCACCGCGACCGCGGTCGACGAGGACGCGGGCTGGCACCTCAACGTGATGTGCGCGCACCTGCAGGCGGGTCTCGATACCGCGAACACGACCGCGCGCCGCGACCAGCTGCGCGAGATCGACGAGCTCGCCGAGGCCGAGGGCTACAACGACGGTCCGTCGATCCTGCTCGCCGACTTCAACGCCGGCCCGGATCCAGATCCACTCGACGAGGAGTGTCCGGGGCAGGGCTCGTGCCCCGCCACGTGCTCCGCCGTCGACACCCAGACGATCGACATGGTCGCCGACACCTACGGATGGACCGACTGGGCCGAAGGCCTGGGCTTCACGCCGTGCACCTACTGCAAGGCCGAGGCTGACGCCATGGCATACCCGCTCGCGCTGTTCCCGTGCGAAGGCAGCCAGCGCATCGACCACTGCTTCACGCGCAACCTGGGGACCGCCGAGGTCGTCACCATGGACCGCGTGATGGACGAGCCGTTCTCTCCTGCCTTGCCGACCAGTCAGGGTGACGTCGCGCACCTGTCGGACCACTTCGCGGTCCGCTGCGAGATCGCGGTGCCCTGAGCACGTTCGAAGGGCCGCTACGCGGCGATCGCCGCGGGTGCCCAGCCGCTGCGCCCCGCCTTCATCCCGACCAGCAGGTTCTTCGGCCGCGGCCGCTCGTCGAGGTCGGCGATCGCCTCGACCGGGTACGCTTCGGCGGGCTGGCCGTGCGCCACCGCCAGGCGCAGGAAGCGCTCGGCGGTGACGCCCATCGCCTGCGGCTTCTCGACGCTCTCCCACCGGGAAACGGTCGCGGGATCGACGCCGATGTTCTTCGCGAAGTCGGCGCCGGACCAGCCGAGCCACTTCCGCAGGAAGCGGATCTCCTGTGGCGTGAGCCGCCCAGGCTGGCGGATGACCGACATCGCCAGGGCGCGATGGAGCTCCTCGATGCGAGGGATCGCCACCGCCAGCTCGCCGCACGCCGGGCACCTGCGCACCTCGACGTCGACCAGCACGACGTTCGGCAGCCCCGACGCGTCGTAGCGATGGTTCTCGCGGCGCGCCGTCATCGGCGTGCGGCACTGCGGGCACTTCATGGGGTGATCCTCTCCTTCCAGCTTCCAGGTCCAGGTGCGCATGAGGCGTCCCGGCCGGCGAGCTGTCCCAATGCCACTGACGCTGCAGCTCGATTGATATATTGTCAATCCATGACAAGACCCGCGGCGGCACGACATCCGTCACGCCTGCCGCGCCTTGCCAGCGCCGCCGCGCCGCCCGCGTGGGACGCTCGGGCCATGTCGCCCCGCCCGCTGCTGGCCTCGCTCGCCCTCGCCGCCGTGCTGACCGCCTGCGGCGGCGAGAAGGGCACGCCGCGCGACATCTGCGGCGCGGCGCCGGCGCAGTGCGAGGGCTACTGCACGGTCACGACCAACTCGTTCGACGAGGGCGACTGCTGCGACTCGATCACGTGCGCGTGCAACCCCGACACCGAGGCGTGGAGCGTCCATTTCTGCGACGCGCCGGTCTACGACGCGATGCCGGCGTGCGGCGACCCGCCCGAGGAGTGCGCCGGGTACTGCACGACCAGCGTCGAGAACTTCGGCTACGACGACTGCTGCGACTCGATCACCTGCAACTGCCCGCCGTCGACCGGCGCGTGGGAGGTGCACTTCTGCGACCCGCCGCTGGTCGACGCGGCGGTCGACGCGACGCCGCGCGACGCCGGCCCCGACGCGACCCCGTAGTACAGTGCGCGCCCCATGGCGCCCACCGTCGCATCGCTGCACCGCGGCTTCCGCAGCGCGTACCTCGATCACGCCGAGCTCACCGCGCAGGTCCACGCCTGGGCCGCCGCGTTCCCCGACGTGTGCCGCGTCGAGAGCATCGGCGCGACGCCCGAGGGCCGCGAGCTGTGGCTGCTCACGATCGGCCCCGATCCCGACCGCACGCGCCCGACCGCGTGGGTCGACGGCAACATGCACGCCAGCGAGCTCGCCGGCTCGAGCGTCGCGCTCGCGATCGCCGAGGATCTGCTGCGCCTGCACGTCGAGGGCGAGGCGATCCACGACCTCGCGCCCTCGGTGCTCCGCCGGCTGAAGGAGGCGCGGTGCTTCGTCCTGCCGCGGATGTCCCCCGACGGCGCCGAGGCCGTGCTGAAGACCGGGCGCTACGTCCGCTCGGTGCCGCGCGACGAGCGCCTCGACCGCGCCGCGCCGCGCTGGCGCAACGCCGACGTCGACGGCGACGGCCAGGTCCGCGTCATGCGCGTCGTCGACCCCACCGGCGAGTTCGTCGAGGCCAAGGAGTTCCCCGGGCTGCTCGTCGCGCGCGAGCTCGAGGACGAGGGCCCGTTCTACAAGATCTACCCCGAGGGCACGATCGACCACTGGGACGGCCACACCGTCCCGACGCCGGTGTTCGTCGAGGACAACCCGATCGACCTCAACCGCAACTTCCCGTGGTCGTGGAAGCCGACGCACGAGCAGATCGGCGCCGGCGCGTTCCCGCTGTCGGAGCCGGAGTCGCGCGCCGTCGTCGCGTTCACGACGCGCCACCCCGAGATCTACGCCTGGCTCAACCTCCACACGTTCGGCGGCGTGGTCATCCGCCCGCTCGGCCACGCGCCCGACAGCAAGATGGACCAGGAGGACCTCGAGCTGTTCAAGCAGCTCGGCGCGTGGGCCGAGGCGATCACCGGCTACCCGACGGTGAACGGCCACGACGAGTTCCTCTACGAGCCGGACAAGCCACTCCACGGCGACCTGACCGACTACGCGTACCACCAGCGCGGCGCGTTCGCGTACGTGATCGAGCTGTGGGACATCTTCGTGCGCCTCGGCCTGCCGCGCCCGAAGAAGTTCGTCGAGTACTACCAGAAGCTGCAGCGCGCGGACCTGGTCAAGCTGGCGTGGTGGGACAGGGAGGACAACCAGGGCCGCGTCGTCCAGCCGTGGCGCCCGTTCCGCCACCCGCAGCTCGGCGACGTCGAGATCGGCGGGATCGATCCGCGGATCGGGCTGTGGAACCCGCCGTACGAGGTGCTGCCCCAGGTGTGCACCGCGCAGGCGCACTGCTTCCTGCGCGTCGCCGCGATGGCGCCGGCGCTGCGCTTCGGCAAGGTCGAGCGCGTCCCGCTCGGCGACGGCCTCACGCGCGTCGACGTCACCGTCGAGAACCACGGCTACCTCGGCACCTACGTCCTGCCGTCGTCGAAGCAGCTCGAGTGGAACGAGCCGGTCCACGCGGACGTGACGTGCGACGGCGAGGCGGAGCTGGTCGACCGCCACGCCGGTCACCTCCGGCTCGGTCACCTCGACGGCTGGGGCCGCGGCCTCGAGGGCGCGAGCAACCTGTTCCACCTGCGCAGCCGCGGCACGACCTCGTCGGCGCGCGCGTCGTGGGTGGTGCGCGGCGCCGGCCGCCTCACCGTCCGCGCGGGCTCGTGCCGCGCCGGCTGGATCGAGCAGGTGATCGACGTCTGAGCCAGACGAGCGGGCGCGGCTACTTGCAGCTCACCGTCGCCGGCCCGCCGCCCGTCACCTTGCACGCCTTCGCGCCCTTGCCCTTGGCGTTCTTGCACTTCGCGGCCTTGCACGCGTCGTCGACGTCCTTGAAGCAGGTGCGCCCGACGACGAAGAAGCACTCGTCGCGGCTGCCGCGGTAGCGCCAGCCGCCCCACTGCTTGCCCTTGTCGTCGACGGCCTCCTCGCCGCTGGCGGCGTGCTCGGAGCGGGCGCGCTCGGCCGCGGTTTGGCCCGTGCCGCCCGGCCCCGACGGCGCGCTGCACGCGGTGACCAACAGCCCGAGAGCGGCAGCGAGCGTGAGCGTGGCGCGGCGCATGTCGATCGCGGTCGATCATGCCATAGTTCGCGGCGTGTCCGCCGACGATGACGACGCCGCCGTGCTCGCGCGCCTCGCCGCGCTCGACGCGGAGGTGCGGGCGGAGGTGGCCGAGAAGCAGAAGGCCAAGGACGCCCAGCTCGCGATGATCCGCGCCGAGCGCGCGCGCCGCGAGGCGCTGAAGGCCGCGGCCGCGCCGGCGGCCACGCCCGCCGAGGCGCCCGCGAAGCCCGCCGCCGCCGCCGAGGGCAAACCCGCCGCGAAGCCCGCCGCCGCGGCCAGGCCCGCCGCCGCCGCCGCCGCGCGCCCCGCGCCGAAGCCCGAGCCCAAGCTGATCCCGCGCTCGGCCGCCGCGCCCGAGCCGGCGACGGCGAAGCCCGCCGCGCGCAAGGGGCGCGGCCGCGATCCGGAGCCGGCCCCCCCGCCCGACGACGACGACGACGGCCTGCTCGGCGGCGCGCTCGCGCTGCGCGACGGCGCGAAGCTCGCGAAGAAGGCCGCCGCGGCCAAGGCCGAGCTCGAGCGCCCGCGCGAGAAGGGCGAGAAGTCGTGGCTGGCCTCCACCGGGCTGTCGCTGCTGTTCGGCCCGCTCGGCTGGCTCTACGCCGGCTCGTTCCGCGAGGCCATCCCGGCCGGCTTCGCCTACCTCGTCGCCGCCGCGATCCTGAGCAAGCTGCCGATGTTCCTGGTCATGCCCGTGCTGATGGTCGCGATGCCGGTCTCGGCGATCGCCGGCCTCGTCTACGCCATCCAGTACAACCGCCACGGCCAGCGCATGCGGCTGTTCGGCGAGGACAAGGCCAAGGACGGCGGCAAGGGCAAGCTGGCGGGCAAGGGCAAGCCGAAGCTGCTTCCGGGCGACGACTGAGCCTCACGCGGCGCGCGCCGCAGCATCGCCGCGCGCGCGACGCGCGACGCGACGCCATCGGGGACGCCATCGGCGGTATCCTCGGGCGCCATGGCCGACGCGCCCTCCGAGCCCCTGTCGCCGTCGTCGGGAACCGCCGCGCCGCGCGGCCCCGCCGACGCCCCGCCCGCGCGTCGCCGCGGCTCCGCCACCGCGCGCCGTCGCCGCCAGGTGACGTGGGCGCGTCGCCTGCGGCGGTTCGGCATGGCGTGGCAGAACGCGCTGGAGATCGTCCGCGCCGGCCGGCTCACCGCGCCCTACGGCGCGCCGTTCGAGGTCGTCCACGAGGAGCGCGTCTACAAGCTGCGCCACTACGCGGCGCCCGCCGACGGCGCAACCGCGGCCCGCGTCCGCCAGCCGCTGCTGCTCGTGCCGCCGCTGATGGTCGCGTCGGAGATCTACGACGTCGCGCCGGACATCAGCGCGGTCGCGACGCTCGGCCGCGCCGGCTGCGACGTGTGGCTCGTCGACTTCGGCGCGCCGGAGCGCGAGGAGGGCGGCATGCAGCGCACCCTCGACGATCACGTGCGCGCGGTGTCAGAGGCGGTCGATCGCGTCCGCCGCGCCACCGGCCAGCCGGTCCACCTCGCCGGCTACTCGCAGGGCGGGATGTTCGCGTACCAGGCCGCCGCGTTCCGCAAGGCCGAGGGCCTGGCCTCGGTGATCACGATGGGCAGCCCGGTCGACCTCCACCGCAGCCTGCGCGGCGTCTCGGCCGACCTCACCGACCGCGTCGTCGGCGCGCTGCGCTCGGCGATCGAGCCGGCGCTGCAGCGCACCCGCGGCCTGCCCGGGTTCTTCACCTCGACCGGCTTCCGCGTGCTGTCCGCGCGCAAGGAGGTCAAGCAGCTCGTCGAGTTCGTGTCGCTGCTGCACGACCGCCAGGCGCTGGAGAAGCGCGAGGCCAAGCGGCTGTTCCTGCGCGGCGCCGGGTTCGTCGCGTGGCCCGGGCCGGCGCTGCGCAAGTTCATCGACGAGGTGATCGTCTCCAACCGCATGCAGTCCGGCGGCTTCGTCATCGACGGCCGCTCGGTGACGCTGGCCGACATCGACTGCCCGATCCTCTACTTCTACGGCGAGCGCGACGACATGGCCCGCCCCGCCGCGGTCCGCGGCATCCGCCGCGCGACGCTGTCGCCGCAGGTCTACGAGGTCGCGGTGCGCGCCGGTCACTTCGGCCTGGTCGTCGGCTCGTCGGCGCTGACCGTGACGTGGCCGACCGTCGTCGGCTGGATGCGGTGGCTGGCCGAGCAGGGCGAGCGCCCGGCGACGCTGGTCCCGGTCGGGGACGATCCGGCCGCGGCCGCGGGGCGCGCGCCGACCGCGGCCGAGGCCGAGCATGCCGACGAGGACATCGGCGACCTCGACGACGAGGACGTCGACGACGCGCTCGACGAGCTGCAGTTCGACCTCGAGCTGGTCCAGGACATCGTCGGCAAGGCGGCGCGCGCCGTGATGGAGCGGGTCGGCGACGTCACCGAGGACGTCGGCGACTACCTCGACAACCTGCGGTGGCAGCTGCCGCGGCTGAGCCGGCTGCGCCGCCTCACCGACGACTCGCGGTTCTCCCTCGGCGGCGCGCTCGCCGCGCAGGCCGCCGAGATCCCCGACCGCACGTTCTTCCTGTGGAGCGGCCGCGCGTTCACCTACGCCGACGCCAACCGCCGCGTCGACGCCGTCGTCCGCGGCCTCGTCCAGTGCGGCGTCCGCCCCGGGCTGCGCGTCGGCGTGATGATGCGCTCCCGCCCCAGCCAGCTGTCCGCGGTCACCGCGCTGTCGCGGATCGGCGCGGTCGCGGTGCTGCTGTCGCCGCGCACGCCCGACGGCGTGCTGCCGCGCGCGCTCGAGACCGGCGAGGTCGAGATCCTCGTCGTCGATCCCGAGGACGCGGCCCGCGCCCGCGCCCGGTTCGCCGGCCAGGTGCTCGTGCTCGGCGGCGTCCACGGCGAGCGCGCCCTGCCCGCCGGCGTGATCGACCTCGAGGCGATCGACCCGGACCAGGTCGCGCTGCCGTCGTGGTACCAGCCGGACCCGGGGCGCGCCCGCGACCTGGCGATGGTGTTCGTGACGCCGGGCCGGTTCGGCCCACCGCGCGCCGCGCGGATCACCAACCGCCGGTGGGCGGTGTCCGCGCTCGGCGCCGCCGCGACGTGCACGCTGTCGTCGCGCGACACCGTCTACTGCTGCCTGCCGCTGCACCACCCCGCCGGCGCGCTCGTCGCCGCCGGCAGCGCGCTCGTCGGCGGCGCGCGCCTCGCGCTGGCGTCGGAGTGGAACCCGACGACGTTCTGGCAGGAGGTCCGCACCTACGGCGCGACCGTCGTCTACTACGCCGGCGAGCAGTGCCGCGCGCTGGTCGACGCGCCGTACGCGCCGGGCGAGAAGAACCACCCGGTGCGCCTGTTCGCCGGCAGCGGCATGCGCGTCGATCTGTGGCAGCGCCTGGTCGACCGGTTCGGCCCGGTCGGCGTGCTCGAGTTCTACGCCTCGACCGAGGCCAGCGCGGTCCTCGCCAACGCCTCGGGGCACAAGGTCGGCGCGCTCGGGCGTCCGCTCCCCGGCAGCCCGGAGCTCGTCGTCGCCGCCTACGACTTCGACGCCGACGACCTCGTCCGCGACAAGAACGGCCACCTCGTCCACGCCCGCGTCGGCGAGGCCGGCATGCTGGTGGCGCGGCTCGACGGCGCGCGCGGCGTCGCGGACATCGCCCACATCGACCCGCGTCGCATCCTGCGCGACGCGTTCGCCGGCGGCGACACGTGGTTCGTCACCGGCGACCTGCTGCGCGTCGACGAGGACGGCGACTTCTGGTTCGTCGACCGCCACGGCGAGATGATCCGGACCGCCGACGGCTGGGTGTCGAGCCAGCGGGTCGAGGACGCGCTCTACGCGTCGGGCTGCGTCACGCTGTGCATCGCCGTCGGCGTGCCGGCCGGCCGCGGCGCCGACGGCGTGGAGGTCCCCGCGGCCGCGTTCGTTGTCGGGCCGAACGACCGGCTCGATCTCGGGGCGATCGCGCAGGCGGTGGCGACGCTGCCCGAGCACGCGATCCCCAGGATGCTCCGCCGGGTGGACGAGCTGGCGATGACCGAGGGCTTCCGCCCGCTCAAGAAGCCGGTCAAGGACGCGGGCTTCGCCCCCGGTAGCGACGTCTACCTGTGGGATCCCGACCGCAAGCTGTACCGCCGGTCGGCCTGACGCCGAGGACCGTCCCGAAATTCGGGCCCGAAAGCGCCGATGGCGAGCCTTCCGGCCCGCCATCGGTTCCTCGCGCTATCTGGTGAAGGCAGTAGGACTCGAACCTACAACCAGCGGATTAAGAGTCCGATGCTCTACCATTGAGCTATGCCTCCGTAACCGCGAGGGAAATCTTAAATTTTCAGGTGAGCTCGGGGCGACTCGAACGCCCGACCTACGGATTCGAAGTCCGGCGCTCTATCCAACTGAGCTACGAGCCCCAGCCGTCGAGGCCCGGATAGATACAGGCGAGGCGCGCGCCGTGTCAAGCCACCGCGCGCATCGGGTGCGAGGCCAGCAGGTCACCCCTGGGGGCATATTCCCCCACCATGAGGTGGACCCCACAGTCGCCATGTGGCCTGACCACCCCAATTCCCAAGGAGAATTCAGCAGCTAGCGAGAAAAAGTCACTTCAATTCGGCGCTGTGATCGCCCTAAGATGGCCCCCATTGCAGCGGCTGCCATCTGGGGAGGGCACACCGTGATCACGAAGTCGACTCGTCTGAACGCACTGGTCTCCGTCATCTTCTTCTCCGCGCTCGCGGCCTGTGGGGACACCGGCGGGTGTGGCTGTGCCGGATACCAGCCGGTCACGCAGTGGAACTACGTCCCGGTCGATCAGACCGTGGAGGGCGGCGGGCAGGTGCGCGTCACCCAGGCCGGGTTCCAGAAGCTCACCTCGATCGTCCCGGGGTTCCTCAACGACCAGCTCGACGGGTTCTGCCTGCCGCAGGGCGAGCTGCTCGACGCGAGCTTCACCGGCGCCGACTACTGCTACACGAACCAGGGCGGCGCGTGCGGGGCCGGCCGCGGCTGCGCGTTCGACTTCAACACCGACTACATCAACCTGTCGGTCAACAGCCCGGCCGACGTCCTCAACATCGACCTGCAGCTCGACGCGATCGGCAACGTGCCGCTCGACGGCGCGGTCGTGTTCATCCCGTTCTCCTGCTCGATCGACGTCAACGCCAACAACATCCAGGTCAACGTCGACATCGGGTTCGACATCGACGCCACCACCGGCGAGCTGAACCTCCACCTCGAGGGCATCAACAACACCGACTTCAGCAACGTCAGCTTCAACGGCTGCAGCATCGTCAGCGACATCGCCAACGCGCTGGTCGGGCTGCTCGACTCGTTCGTCGGTGACTTCCTGATCGACCTACTGACCCCGACGATCGACGACCTCGTCCAGGGCTTCCTCCCCGACCCGCTCGGCATCCAGGGCGTCATCGACTCCGGCGCGCTGGTCGGCGGCGTCTCGCCCGGCACCGAGGCCACGCTCGAGGTCCGCATGGTCCCGGGCGGCTACGTCGATCTGCGCGGCGGCGGCATGTCGCTCGGCCTGATCACCGGGTTCAACGCCGACGAGGACCCGGCGACCCGCACCCCGGACCTCGACAGCGAGCCGAGCTACTGCGTCCCGCCGATCCCGGCCCCGAACTTCGCCGCGCCGCCCGCCTCGCTCCCCGCGACCGCGCGCGGCACCTTCGCGCTCCAGCCGGCCAACGAGTTCATCGGCGCGCCCGAGCCCGCCGACGACCTGGCGATCGGCCTGTCCGAGACCACGCTCGACCTCGCCGGCCACCACCTCGTCACCTCCGGCACGATGTGCCTCGGCGTCGGCACCTCGCTGATCCCGCAGCTCAACCTCGGCACGTTCGGCCTGCTCGTCGCCTCGCTCGGCGAGCTCGGCGACTCGGGCAACCCGGTGCTGCTCGTCACCCGCCCGCAGCGCGCGCTCGACTTCACGATCGGCGACGGCACCGAGGAGTCGCCGTCCTTGACGATCGGCATCCAGGACTTCGAGGCCGACCTCTACGCCTTCATCTACGAGCGCTACGTCCGCGCGTTCACGCTCAAGCTCGACATGAACGTCGGCGTCAACCTCGAGTTCGACCAGCAGCCGGGCATGCCGGCGACGGTCACGCCCACGCTGATCGGCCTCGACGCCGACAACATCACGGTCGAGGTCCTCAACGCCGAGTTCGTGCGCGAGAGCCAGGCGGACCTCGAGGCCGTGCTGCCGACGATCTTCGACCTCGCGGTCGGCCTGCTCGGTGACGGCCTGGGCTCGATCGAGGTGCCCCAGTTCGCCGGGTTCACCCTCAACAACCTGCGCACCCAGCACGTGCTGACCTCCGAGGACGACTTCCTCGCGATCTACGCCTCGCTGGGCACCTCGGCCGCGATGCTGGAGCTCGGCGAGCAGTTCCCGTCGATGCGCCCGGCGCTCGAGAACCTGCAGGCCCCGCTGCCGCCCGCCGCCGCCCCGGCGCCGGACGTGCGCGTCGTCGGGCTCGACGTGCCGGCCCCCGAGACGACGCTGGCCGCGCTCAAGGGCGAGGCCGGCGGCGCGCTGCCGACAATCTCGCTGGCGGTGCCCGCGCGCGACGCGATGGGCCGCGAGCTCGAGCACGCGTGGCGCCTCGCCGGCGGCATGTGGCGCCCGTTCCGCACCGGCGACACGCTGACGATCGTCGACCGCGCGCTGGCGTGGCAGGGCAAGTACACGGTCGAGGTCAAGTCGCGCGTCAAGGGCGACTACCGCACGACGTCGGCGCCGGTCGCGCTGCCGGTGATCATCGACTCGGTCGGCCCCGAGGTCCTGCTCGATCAGGTGACGTCGGTCGACGGCGTCTACACCGCCCCGGCGCGCGACGTCGTGTCGGCCTCGGTCGACCTGCAGTGGGCGTTCGGCCGCCCGGGCGACCAGCGGCCCGCGACCGACTGGCAGCGCTCGCCGAGCATCGCGCTGGAGGCGATCGACGACCTGTTCCTCGACGCGCAGCTCGCCGTCTGGGTCAAGGACGAGGCCGGCAACGTCAGCGTGATGATGGCGCCGGCGCCGTTCCACGGCCAGGCGGGCGAGAGCGGCTGCTCGTGCGAGGCCGGCCACGCGCCGTCCACCGGCGGCCTGGTGCTGGTGATGCTCACCGGCGCGGGCCTGGTGCTCCGCCGCCGCCGCCTCGCCCCGATGACCGCCGGCGTGGCGCGCGCCGCGCGGCGCCACGCCGGCACGATCGCCCTCGGCGTCACGTGGCTCGGCCTGTCGGCCCTCGTGCCCGCGTGCAACTGCGGCAGCAACCCGGGCGAGCAGGCGTGCGAGACGACCGAGGAGTGCACCGAGGAGTGCCCCGACGGGCAGCTGCCGTACTGCAACCCGGACACCGGCACGTGCACCTGCATCAGCGACGTGCCGTGGGGCCGCATCGGCCCGTACTCCGACGTCGCCGTCGACAGCCAGGGCAACGCCTGGATCTCCGCCTACAACGAGTCGCACGGCGACCTGATGGTCGGCATGTACGAGTCCGCCGGGCGCGTCCCGAACGAGCGGTTCGAGTTCGTCGACGGCGTCCCCGACGGCCCGGTCGCGATCCCGGGCAGCGAGGTCCGCGGCGGGATCCTGACCAAGGGCCCCGACGTCGGCGGCTACACCAGCATCGCGGTCGCGCCGGACGACACCCCGATCGTCACGTACTTCGACTACGACGAGGGCTCGCTCAAGTACGCGGCGAAGTACGGCGGCACCTGGCAGATCCACACGATCGACGACGGCACCGGCGAGATCGACCCGGAGCTGGGCGGCGAGATCGCCGGCTGGTACAGCGCGCTGACGCTGCGCAGCGACGACGGCCGCCCGGGCGTCGCGTACATGGCGCAGGTGTCGTCGGGCGCCGGCGTCATCTCGACCGAGGTGCGGTTCGCGGCGGCGCAGAGCGCGCAGCCGACGTCCCAGGGCGACTGGGTGTTCTGGACGATCGAGACGGTGACGCTGCCGCCCGCCGACCCCGAGGCCACCCCCGACCCGACCCCGATCCCGCAGGGCGCCGGCCTGTTCATCGACGCCACCCGCGACGCCGCCCAGGCGCCCGCCGTCGCCTACTACGACCGGGTCAACGGCGACCTGAAGGTCGCGCGGTTCGACGCGACGGCCGGCACGTTCCTCGCCCCGGAGGTGATCGATGGCGCCGACGGCGCCGACGTCGGCTGGTACCCCTCGCTCCAGATCGACGCCGCCGGGGTCGCCCACGTGACGTACCTGAGCGCCACCCGCGACGATCTGCTCTACGTGAACTCGGACACCCTGACCCCGGAGGTCGTCGACGACGGCTACCGGATCGTCGGCCAGACCGAGGACGGCCTGCCCAAGCCGGAGTTCCACTTCGTCGGCGACGACTCGAGCCTGATCATGTCGGGCAACGGCCCGGTCGTCGTCTACCAGGACGCGACCAGCCACGAGCTGCTGTACTCGGCCTGGAACCCCACGACGATGGTGTGGAACCGCCGGGCGATCGCCGGGGCCGAGGCCGAGTTCGTCGGCGCCTACGGGTTCTTCGCCTCCGCGGTGATGGCCGGGGACGAGGTCGTGATCTCGAACTGGGTGATCGACCAGCCCCACAACGACCAGTGGGTCGAGATCCACCGCGAGCGGATCGACATCGAGTAGCGCGCGCCCGAAACGGGACCGCGCGCGGGGTTGGCGCTAGAGTCGGGGCATGTCCCCGAAGGTCCACACCGACCGCGAGTACGAGGCCGAGCTCCGCGAGCTCAAGGACAAGCTCCTGAGCATGGCCGGCCTGGTCGAGGAGATGATCGCCAACGCCACGAAGGCGTTCATCGACGGCGACCTGGACCTCGCGCGCACGACGATCCAGTCGGACGGCCGGGTCAACGGGCTCGAGGTCGAGACCGACGAGCAGTGCCTGCTGCTGCTCGCCAAGCGCCAGCCGCTCGCGTCCGACCTGCGGATGATCACGCTCGCGATGAAGATGGTGACGGACCTCGAGCGGATCGGCGACCTGGCGGTCAACATCTCCGAGCGGACGATCGCCCTGGGCGGCGCGCCGTCGCCGTCGGTCGCGCAGCGCCTGCTCGAGATGTCGAAGGTCGGCGAGTCGATGATCCGCGACGCGATCGACGCGTTCGTCGCGGGCGACGCCGGCAAGGCGCGCCACGTGTTCAAGCGCGACCAGACGGTCGACGACCTGTTCCGCGAGATCGTGCTCGAGATGCAGGCCGAGATGTCGCGCGAGGCGAAGTTCGTCGACCGCGGCATCCACATCCAGGCCGTCGCCAAGTTCCTCGAGCGGATCGCCGACCACGGCACCAACCTCGCCGAGCTGGTGATCTTCCAGGTCGAGGGCAAGGACGTCCGCCACAAGGCGGGCCGGTTCGACTCGAAGTAGCGCCGCCGTGCCCTAAGGCAGCGCGACCTCGACGGTCGCGCCGATCACCAGGCCGAGCTGCGGCTCGAGCCCCAGGCCCCGCCCGAGCAGCGCCGGCCCGGCCTCGAGCGCGGCCTGGCCACCGACGGAGATCCGGTCGGCGACGCGGGCGCGGACGCCGGCCGCCGCCGCCAGCGGCAGCGCGACCCCCGTCAGCTCGTCGTCGCCGAACCGCACCAGCCGCAGCGCCGCGGACACGCCGACCCACGGCGCGAACCCCTGCTGGCCGACCAGCCACCGCCGGACGCCGCCGCCGAGGTCGATCGCGATGCCGTCGGCGCGGCCGTGATCGCACACGACGTCGTCCGCGCGGTCGCGGAAGCACGCCGCCGCGCCGCCGCCGATCGTGAACGCCATCCGCCCGTCGAACCAGTCGTCCTCGGACAGCTGGTACAGGTAGCGCCCCTCGACGCGCAGCCCGCCCGGCGTCACGCCGCCGCCGACGGCCACGCCGAGCGACGCGCCGAGCTCGCGGTCCGCGGCGACCGGCGCGTCGGACGTCTCGGCCGCCTCGGCCGCCTCGGCCGCCGCCTCGTCGGCGCGCGCGCCGGCCGGCAGGCCCAGCGCGCCGGCCGCGATCGCCGCCGCGATCACCCGCCGCGACATACGCGCGCCTCCCCCTCCGGCCGGCCGGCGCGGGTCACGCAGCTCCACCCCTCGCCGAGGAAGTCACAGCCGGGCTCCGACTCGCACGCGAACAGGCACACGCCGCCCTCGTCCTCGACGCACCGCGCGTCGTCGGGGCAGTCGGCGTCGTCGTCGCAGGACAGCGTGCAGAACCCGCCCGGGAAGTCGGCGTCGGGCAGCAGGCACCGGTCGTCGCACTCTGACGAGTCGTCGCACCGCGCGCCGACCGCGCGCGACACGTCGCTGCCGCCACACGCGGCGCCGATCGCCAGCAGTGACGCGACCATCGCGATCCACCTGGGCATGACCGCGACCCTAAGCCGCGGCGCGCGCGGGGGCAAATCGGCGACCGGCATTCGTGTACATTGCGCCGCCATGAAGCGCCTCCACTCCGTCCTGCTCGCCGCGCTCGTCCCGGCGGGCCTCGCCGCGGGCTGTGGCCCCGGCCGCACCGCCGCCGCGACGCAGCCGACCCCGGCCGCGTTCGACCCCGCGAAGTCCGACACGACCGCGCTCGGCCACGTCGAGGCGGGCCTCGCCGCCCTCGGCGGCGGCGCCGCCTGGGACGGCGTCAAGCAGCTGTCGTTCGAGGCCAAGTACCTGATCGACGGCACGCTCAAGAGCTGGTACCGCCACCACTGGGACCGGTGGAACGGCCGCCACAACTTCCAGAGCGCGGACCTCGCCACCGACGACGGCACGCCCGGGTCGATGCAGTGGATGGAGGTCTTCTACGACCTGTTCGACGCCGACGCCAAGCCGCACGCGTCGTACGGCGGGCGCGAGGTGTCGCGCGAGGACGCCAACAAGTTCCGCGGCGACGCGCGCAAGCGCCTCGCCGAGGACGGCTACTTCCTCACGATGATCTACAAGCTCAAGGACCCGGGCGTGATGCTCGCCGACGGCGGCGAGGTCGCGACGATGGGCGACGTGTGCGCCCCGTCGTGCGTCGCGGTGAAGGTCACGTTCGACCCGGCGGTCGGCACGGACACCTGGGTCGTGAACTACAACACCGGCACCAAGCTGCCCGAGGTGATCGAGAAGCAGACCGCGAAGGGCCGGATCGGCTACCGGATCGTCGCGTGGATCGACGCCGGCGGCCTCAAGTTCCCGGCGAAGCTGCAGAACCTCGGGCTGCCCGGCGAGGTGTTCGAGTTCGGCGCGATCGAGATCGCCGAGCCCGACGACCGCCTGTTCATCCCGCAGGTCGAGGGCGACTAAGCTCCGACGGTGGCGGCCGCGGTCGTCGCGACGCCGCTGCGGATCAGGTACTCGAACGCGCCGAGGCTCGCCTTGGCGCCGTCGCCCATCGCGATCACGATCTGCTTGAACGGCACGGTCGTCGCGTCGCCGGCGGCGAACACGCCCGGCACCGACGTCGCGCCGCGGTCGTCGATCACGATCTCTCCGTGCTTCGATAGCGCGACGGCGCCGCGCAGCCACTCGGTGCTCGGCACCAGGCCGATCTGGACGAAGATCCCGGCGACGTCGAGGCGGACGCGCTCGCCCGTCGCGCGGTCGGTGTAGAACAGCCCGTCGACGGTCTTGCCGTCGCCCGTGACCTCGGTCGTCTGCGCGTTGACGCGGACGTCGACGTTGGGCAGGCTGCGCAGCTTGGCCTGGAGCACCGCGTCGGCGCGCAGCTCGCCGGCGAACTCGAGCAGCGTGACGTGGCCGACGACGCCCGCGAGGTCGATAGCCGCCTCGACGCCGGAGTTGCCGCCGCCGATCACCGCGACGCGCTTGCCCTTGAACAGCGGGCCGTCGCAGTGCGGGCAGAACGCGACGCCGCGCGTGCGGTACTCGGCCTCGCCCGGCACGTTCATCTCGCGCCACTTCGCGCCCGGCGCGAGCACGACCGCGCGCGCGCGCAGCGTCGCGCCGCTGGCCAGCCGCAGCGCGTGCGGCGCGCCGCCCTCGCCGGGGACCAGCGCCTCGACCCGCTGCAGCGTCGTGACGTCGACGCCGTAGGCCTGGACGTGCTGGTCGAGCGCCGCGACCAGCTTGGGGCCCTCGGTGTACGCGACCGAGATGAAGTTCTCGATCCCGAGCGTGTCGCCGACCTGGCCGCCGAACCGCTCCGCGATCAGGCCGGTGCGGATGCCCTTGCGCGCTGCGTAGATCGCCGCCGCCGCGCCCGCCGGACCGCCGCCGACGACGAGCACATCGTAGACCGGCTTGTCGTCGAGCCGCGCCGCCGCGCGCGCCGCCGCGCCGCGGTCGAGCTTCGCCAGGATCTCCTCGAGCACCATCCGCCCCTGGCCGAACGGCTTACCGTCGACGAACACCGACGGCACCGCCATCACGCCGCGCGCCGTGACCTCGTCGCCGAACGCGGCGCCGTCGATCATCGTGTGGCGGATGCGCGGGTTGAGCGCGGCCAGGACGTTGAACGCCTGCACCACGTCGGGGCAGTTGTGGCACGACAGCGAGACGAACGTCTCGACCTCCAGCTCGTCGGGCAGCGCGCGGATCGCGGCCGCCGTCGCGTCGTCGATCTTCGGCGGGTAGCCGCTGGTCTGGAGCAGCGCCAGCACCAGCGAGGTGAACTCGTGGCCGAGCGGGACGCCGGCGAACCGGATCCGCGCGGCCTCGCCGACGCGGCCGACCGTGAACGACGGGCGGCGCGCCGGCGCGTCGGCCGGCAGCTCGCGCGCCGTCACCTTCGGCGACAGCGCGACGAGGTCCGCGATCAGCTCGCGGATCTCGCCCGCGGTGGGCGAGTCGTCGAGGGCGGCGACCAGCTCGATCGGCGCGTCCAGGCGCTCGAGGTAGCCGCGGAGCTGGGACTGAAGAGCGGGATCGAGCATGGGGGGCTCCAGGTTCAGGAGGCGGAGACGGTGACGGTGACCGAGACGGAGACAGAGACGGAGACGGAGACGGAGACGGAGACGGAGACGGAGACGGAAACGGAAACGGAAACGGAAACGGAGACGGAGACGGAGACGGAGACGGAGACGGAGACGGAGACGGAAACGGAGGCGAGCGGGGCTCGCCGGGCGACGAGCCCCGCCCGACCTCAGATCTTCCCGACGAGGTCGAGCGACGGCGCGAGCGTCTTGGCGCCGGGCGTCCACTTGGCGGGGCAGACCTCGCCCGGGTGGGTCGCGACGTACTGCGCCGCCTGGATCTTGCGCAGCAGCTCCTTGGCGTCGCGGCCGATGCCGTTGTCGTGGACCTCGGACAGCTTGATCACGCCCTCGGGGTTGATCACGAAGGTGCCGCGCAGCGCGAGGCCCTCCTCCTCGATCATCACGCCGAAGTTGCGGGTGATCGCGCCGGTCGGGTCGGCGACCATCGGGTAGCGGATCTTCTTGATCGTCTCGGACGCGTCGTGCCACGCCTTGTGCGTGAAGTGCGTGTCGGTCGAGACCGAGTAGACCTCGACGCCCAGGCCCTGGAGCGTCGCGTAGACGTCGGCGAGGTCGCCGAGCTCGGTCGGGCACACGAACGTGAAGTCCGCGGGGTAGAAGAAGACCACCGACCACTTGCCGAGCAGGGTCTCGTCGGAGACGTCGATGAACTTGCCCTGGTGGAAGGCCTTGGCCTTGAACGGCTTGATGCGGGTGTTGATGAGCGACATGCCCGCATCATGGCGACCGCCCGGTGATACGTCCAATCGACGAGAGCGAACGGTCTGATAGTCACTTGCTATCAGCCAGGGCCCGCTACAGCCCGCCGCCGCGTCGCCGGTGCCGCAGCACCGCGCACGCCGCGAGCGCCGCGACCAGCGCCTCGGCGGCGCGCTGCGACGTCCGCGCCGCCGCCTGCAGCGGCTGCAGCGAGTCGGTGAGCGCGGCGCCGCCGCGCAGCGGCCCGCCCCGCTCCCACACCATCTCGGCGGCGAGCTGCGCCGCGACCTCGCCGATGATCAGCGCGAACGGCGGCGTCGCGATCGTCGCCAGCCGCGCCAGCTCCGCGACCGTCCACCCGGCGAGGCGGCCGCCACCCTCGATCCAGTCCGACACGACCTGCCACGGCTCGTCCTCGACGACGACGGCGTCCTCCGGCGCGGCCGGCAGGTGCGCGACGCGCGGCGCGATCGCCGCGTGATCCGGCGGCGTGATCAGCGCGAGGCGCTCGCCGCGCCGGTCGAGGCTGAGCATCCGCACGAACCGTCGCCGGTACGCGGCGTCGGTGACCTCGGCGTCGACCCCGTCGAGGTCGATCCACCGCGACCGGCCGTCGGGGAGCTGCAGGTGCAGCTCGCTCGACGCGAGCGTGACCTCGGCGCGCGGGGAAGACACCCGCGACGGGTCCCGGTACAGCGCGGGTGGCCGACCCACCCGGTCGATCGTATCACCGGCCGCCGGCCGCGCTCGCTACTTCTTCGGGCGCTGTGACAGACCGCTCGGCTTGCCGGCCAGCGGCTTCGCCTTCGCCGGCGCCTTGGCCGCGCCGCCCTTGCCCTTGCCCTTGCCCTTGCCCTTGGCCGCCGCCTCGGCGGCGTCGGCGTCCTTGGTGCGCATCGCGCTCAGCCGCCGCAGCGTGCGCATCCGCAGCTGCTTGTCGAGCTTGGGCTTGAACTGCCCGGGCTCGACCGACGGCAGGATCCCGGCGCGCGCCGCCTCGTCCTCCTTGAGCAGCACCGCGCGGATCTGCTCCGGCGACGACAGCGCCCGCAGCTTGGCGATCGTCGCGGGATTGCGCAGCGCCCGCGCCAGCCGGCCGAGGATCGGCAGGTGGAGCTTGTCGTACTTGAGCCCGAGCAGGAAGAACAGGTACGTCGGCCGCCCGTCCGGCGCGCCGAACGGGATGCCACCCCACGACCGGCCGACGATCATGAACGGCCGCAGGATCTTGCCCTTGTCGCGCGCGCGCGTGTGCAGGAACGCGACGCCGCCCTCCATCGCCGTCGACGCCAGCGTCTCGCGCTCGACGATCGCGCCGACGAACCACGGCTTGTCGGTGAGCCAGCCGTTGGCGAAGCCGCGCGCCGCGAGCTCCTCGATCACCGCGACCGGCTGCGTCGCGCGCAGCGCCGGGATGATCGCCGAGTCCGGCAGCAGGTCCTCGAGCGGCAGCTTCATCCCGTCGGGGACGTCGGCGAAGTCGGTGTCGTCGCCGACCAGCTGCTGCTCGAGCCACTCGTCCACCGCCTTGCGCTTGAACCGCCAGACCTTGTCGATCTGGACCGACGGGATCTTGCCCGCCTGGACCAGCTTGAACACGGTCTTCTCGTCGAGGTGCAGGTACCCCGCGAGCTGCGGCAAGGTCAGCAGCGTCTCCTCGTCGTTCGGCTTCTTGGCCATGGCCTTTCCGGACTTTAGAGCCCCGCACCGCGCACTCACAACGGCGCGAGCGTAAGATCGTCCCGTGCTGCTCCCGCGCTGGTCGCTGCGCCGCGCCCGCCTGTTGCTCGGCGGCAAGCTGGTCCTGGTGCTCGGGCTGACGGTGTTCGTGGCGATGATGTGGGTCCTCGAGCGCCTGATCGGGCTCGACGGCCCGGTCGCGCTCCCGCGGGTGCTGGCGCTGGCGATGGCGCTCGTCCCGGCCGCGCTGTGGCTCGGGTTCTTCTACCTGCAGGACCGCCACGAGCCCGAGCCCAAGGGGTTCGTCGCCGGCGTGTTCGTCCTCGGCGCGGCGATCGCCGCCCCGCTCGCCGACTTCGCCGTGTTCCAGGTGTCGCCGCCGCTGCCGCTCGCCCAGCACGGGCTGTCGCCGTTCGCGCTCGACCGCCTGGTGTTCGCCCTGCTCGTCGTCGGGCTGGCCCAGGAGCTGTGCAAGTACGTCGTCGTCCGCTACACGATCTACTCGTCGAGCGAGTTCGACGAGCCGATGGACGGCGTCGTCTACATGATGGCGTGCGGGACGGGGTTCGCGGTGTGGGCCAACTACCACCGGCTGCACGGCCAGGGCCACGAGGTGTTCCTGTCGATCGGCGCCGCCAGCGCGGTCGTGACGACGCTGGCCCACGCGTCGTTCGCCGGCGCGCTCGGCTACGTCCTGGGGCGCGCCAAGTTCACCCGCCGCACGCCGCTGGTGCGCACCGTGCTGCTGTTCTTCGGCCTGCTCGGGGCCGCCGTGCTCAACGGCACGTTCGCCGTGGTCGAGCTGTACGTGTCGTCGAGCGGGCTGGCCCAGGAGCCGTGGAAGGGCGTCGGGTTCGCCGCCGGGTTCGCGATGCTGGTGTTCGCCGGCCTGATGCTGGCGTCGCGCCGGCTGCTCGCCGACTCGCCGTTTCGCCCGCGCGAGCCGCAGCCGGGAGGCTCGCGGTGAGCGCGCCAGAGCCGCCAGAGGACCCACCGAAGGGGCCGCCAGGGGCCCCGCCCGCCGGACCGGACGCGCCGGTCGCCCGGGCGGACCGGCCGGCGAGCCCCGCCGACGCCCCGCCGACCGCGGGCAAGGACGAGCCCGACGCCGGCGACAGCCTCGGCTTCGAGGAGGAGCCGGCGTGGGCCGCGCTGCTCAGCTACGAGACCTACGAGCAGGTCGCGAAGAAGGTCCTGCGCGCCGGCACCGTCGTCGCGCGCGAGGGCTACCAGCGCCACGACGCCGCGGTCGTCGCGATCGCGGTCGCGCTGATCGTGGGCGGCGCGGTGCTCCACCGCGCGCTGCTCCGCCCGGCGACCACGCCGTTCACGGCCCACGGCCTCACGATGCAGCGCACGCCCCACTGGCTGGCGCCCGAGGACGTCCCCGAGGTCACGCCGCGGCTGATCCGCGACGCCGGCCCGCCGCCGCGGCGCGGGCGCGACGAGCTGCCGTACCACGTCATGTTCACCTCGAGCCTCGACCCCGACGTCCGCCTGGAGATCCAGATCGACCAGCGCCCGGCGTGGAGCAACGTGCTCACCGGGCTCGACCTCGAGCGCCGCAACCGGTGGGGCGAGCTGTACGCGGCCGAGGGCGGCCGGACCCGCTCGATCGCCGGGCACGACTGGCTGCGGACCCGGTTCCGCTACGCCTACGCGCCGCAGAAGGGCGACGACCCGAGGATCGGCCACGCGGTCGAGTACGCGACCGTCGACCGCGAGCGCCTGTACGTCGTGACCTTCCACGGCGAGCCGGACCAGACCGACGTGCTCGAGGAGGTCATCGCGCCGACCCTGCGCGTCGGCGCGCGCACCGGCATGCCGCTGCTGCCCCAGCGCAACCGCGTCACCCAGGTCCGCGCGCCGGCCGCGGTGCGGCAGGCGACCGAGGCGACCGTGATGGTCGTCGTCGCCGACCTCGTCGACGGGCGACTGCGCGCGGTCGGCGGCGGCTCGGGCGTCGTCGTCTCGCCGGACGGCTCGGTGCTCACGAACTACCACGTCGTCCACGACACCGGCGGTCGGCTCCACGAGCTGTTCGTGATCGGCCGTCACGTCGGCGCCGGCCAGCCGCCCCAGCTGGTGTGCGCGGGCCGCCCGCGCCGCGCCAAGCTCCAGCCCGAGGTCGACCTCGCGCTGCTGAAGTGCGACCTGGACCTCGACGGCCGGGCGTGGGCGCCGTCGTCCGGCCCGGCGTGGCCGACGATCGGCGCGGCGCGCCCCGAGGAGGTCGAGCCCGGCCAGCGGCTATGGGTGCTCGGCTACCCGGACGTCGGCGGCGGGGACATCACGCTGTCGCAGGGCCTGGTCGAGGGGCTCACCGGCGACCAGGGCGAGCTCGGCCGGGACTTCATCAAGACCGACGCGTCGATCACCCACGGCAACAGCGGCGGCCCGGTCGTCGCCGACGACGGCCGCGTGGTCGGGATCGCGACCGCGTTCCGGGTCCGCGTCACGGTCGACGGCGACACGATCGAGACCGCCAAGGTGGGCCTGGTGCGCCCGTGGAGCGCCGCGGGCGACCTGGTCGCGATCGCGCGCGCCGGCTGGACCCCGCGCGACGGCATGACGTCGCCGGAGCTCGAGCCCACCGCGATCGAGGCGCCGGCCGAGGGCATCCGCATCAGCACGCGCGTGCTCGACTACGCCAACGACCGCCCGGTGCCCGACGCGCTGCTGATGGTCCTTCAGCCCGGCGTCCGCGCCTCCGAGATCGACATGAACCGGCTCGACGACCAGGTGATGGCCTGGGGCCGCTCCACCAGCGACGGCGAGGTCCACCTCAAGCAGCCCGTCCCGGTCCCGGGCACGTACACCGTGGTCGTGGTGGCGCGTGGCTACGAGCCGCTCGCGGGCGACGGCGCGCTCCAGCTCCCGGAGGACGCGCCTGCGTTTTTTGACCCCTGGGGCGCGGTCCGGCTGAACGCAAAACCCTGATTCCAGTGAGACTGGAACGGGACTCCCGCATGTGCTTCAGGGTACTTACGATTCGGATCGGGTCGATTTCGCTAAGCTGACTTACACGTTCGGGCGATTTCATTCCTGTGGGGGTGAAAAAAGTGCTTGCGCCGCGCGAGAAGCGTCGCTATACGTAGAGTCAGCCGCACGCAATCGCGTAGCTGGCGGGTCGCAGCAGGCATCCCCCCCCGACGGCCGCTGCGACCTTTTTTTTGCCCTCGCGCGCCCGGGTCTTCCCCGGGCGTCGCGCTTTTCGGGCCCCTCCCGCGGTTGACGCGGGGGGCCGCGAGGTTGAGCCGCGTATCCGGAGTGTGCTACCCAAGGTGCCACACATGCCGGTGCTGGACCGAGCCGCGATCGACGCGGACGCCGACCGCGTGGTTCGCCGGCTCGCTCGCAACGGCCACAAGGCCTACCTCGTCGGCGGCTGCGTGCGCGACCTGCTCGTCGGCCGCAAGCCGAAGGACTTCGACGTCGCGACGAGCGCGACCCCCAACGAGATCAAGCAGCTGTTCCGCAACTGCCGGATCATCGGGCGTCGCTTCCGGTTGGCCCACGTCTTCTTCGGGCAGAAGATCATCGAGACCTCGACGTTCCGCGCCAACCCGCGCGACGACGAGGACGGTGACCTGCTCATCCGCCGTGACAACGTCTTCGGCACCGAGACCGACGACGCGCGCCGCCGCGACTTCACGATCAACGGGCTGTTCTACGACGTCGAGAAGGAGGAGGTCATCGACCACGTCGGTGGCCTCGCGGACCTCGAGGCCCGCCTGGTCCGGACGATCGGCGACCCGGACGTCCGGTTCCAGGAGGACCCGATCCGCATCCTGCGCGCGATCAAGTTCGCCGCGCGGATCGACTTCGCGATCGAGCCCGAGACCTACCGGGCGCTGGTCCGGTGGCGCCACGAGATCCGCAAGTGCGCCCCGCCGCGCGTGCTCGAGGAGGTCTACCGGCTGCTCAAGGGCGGCGCCGCGCACCGCTCGATGGAGCTGCTGGTCGAGACCGGCGTGCTGGAGGTGCTGTCGCCCCACCTCGCCGCGCTGCTGGAGGGGCCCGGCGCGCCGAGCGTGCCCAACCCGCTGCTCGACGGCGTGCAGGCCTCGGTCGCCTACGCGCTGCGTTCAGCCGGAGTCGAAGGCGACGACGAAAGCGACGACGACGACGACGACGACGACCGCGTCGCACCGCGACCGCTCGACGAGGAGGAGCTGGCGTGGCAGCGGGTCTGGGCGGACGACCACATGCCCACCGCGACGACGCGACCGGCCCTGCGGCTGTCGTTCGTGCGGGAGGCCGCAGATCTGGAGCGGCGGCGACGCGAGGCGTGGGCGCTGCTCACCCAGCTCGACCGGCTGATCGCGCGCGGGCGCGATCCGTCGAACTCGCTGATGCTGTGCATCCCGATGGCGCCGTTCGTCGTCGACGTCGTGACCGCGCCGGGCTCCCGCCCGAACGACGCCAACGCCGCGATCCTCGAGGTCGGGCAGCCGCTGGTCGACCAGCTACGGGTCGCGCGGCGCGACGCCGAGCGGATCCGCCAGGTGCTGCTGGCGATGCGCCGGATCGTCCCGGCGCGGCGCCGGCGCCTCCACATCGAGGCGATGGGCGGGCGCGAGGTCATCGAGGACGGCGTGATGCTCTACGAGCTGATGGAGCGCGCCGCCGGTCGCGACACGACCGCCGAGGCGCCGGCGCTGACCGCGGGCGTGGACGACGCCGCGGGCGCCGAGAGCGAGGGTGACGACCTCGCCGAGGGCGCCGAGGGCGCCGAGGGTGACGACGAGCTGGTCGACGGCGAGCCGCGCAAGCGCCGCCGCCGCCGCCGCGGTGGACGCCGCCGGCGCCGCGACGGCGCCGTCGAGGCCGCGGCGTCGTAGGCATGCCGCCGGGGCCCGGGCGCGCCGCGCTGCTGGTCGACGCCGGCTCGCGCCAGCACTACGCCGACGCCGACCTCTACGACCACGAGTACCGGCGGCGGCGCGACGACGTCGCGTGGTACCGGGCGCTCGCGGCGCGCGCGCTGGGCGGGCCGGGCCGGATCCTCGAGCTGGGGTGTGGCTCGGGGCGGGTGACGCTGCCGCTGGCGCGCGAGGGGCACCACGTCGTCGCGGTCGACGCCGCGCCGACGATGCTCGCGGCGCTGGAGCGGCGGCTCGAGCGCGCCGGCGCGGCGATCCGGTCGCGGGTGCGCCCCGTCGAGGCCGACCTGCGCGACGTCGCGGTCGGCGGCCGGTTCCCGCTCGTCCTCGCGGCGTTCAACGTGCTCGAGCACCTGTACACGCGCGCCGAGCTCGCCGCGTGCCTGGCGCGCGTCGCGGCGCACCTCGCGCCCGGCGGCCGGTTCGCGTTCGACGTCCAGCTCCCCGACCCCGCGTGGCTGGCGCGCGATCCTCGTCGGCGGTGGGCCCGCACGCGGTTCCGCCACCCGCGCACCGGGGTGGCGATGATCTACTCGACCAGCCACGACTACGACCCGGTCAGCCAGATCGCGCTGATCCGGCTGTACTACGCCCGCGCCGACGGGACGGGGCGCGAGCGCGTCGTCCACCTGTCGCAGCGGAAGTACTTCCCGGCGGAGCTGGAGGCCCTGCTGGCGGCGTCCGGTTTCCGGCTCGTCGAGCGCCACGGCGACTTCGTCGGGGGAC
This sequence comes from Myxococcales bacterium, assembly GCA_011526095.1. Taxonomy (GTDB): domain Bacteria; phylum Myxococcota_A; class Polyangia; order Haliangiales; family Haliangiaceae; genus WYBA01. Next base: position 30,634 of record WYBA01000024.1, read on the forward strand.
CGCTCCAGGCGGGCTCCGAGAGCCAGGTCGTCGTCTGTGAACGGGTCGTTCCTCGTCGGGGACGGCGCCGGTAACCGGCTGATTCTCGTCGGGAAATCGCGATTCCTCGTCGGGCGGAGCGAGGTCGTCCGGTGCACGGACGGCGATCCTCGTCGGAGAGCGGGCGATCGTCGTCGGAGCGTCGTCGGGAGCTCGCTGTCAGAGGGGCCGAGTAGCGTTCGCCACAATCCAACCACCCATCAAGGGAGGGTCCGAACAATGGCCGATAAGGTCGCGAAGCTCTCGATCCAGCGTGACAACGATTTCATGTACTACATCAAGAA
>WYBA01000200.1 GCA_011526095.1 Myxococcales bacterium
CGCCCGGCTGCGCGCCGCGCCCGCCGCGCTGCCGGCGGCCGATCCGCTCGTCGCGCGCGTCGCGGGCCTGCTGCCCGAGGTCCGCGCCGCCGACCTGCGCGAGCGCGTCGCCGAGCTCGCGCTGTGGCTGCAGCGGATCGCCGACCACCGCGCCGCGGTCGCCGGCGACGCCGCGGCCGCCGCCGAGATCGACGCGGTGCTCGCGCCGGTCGCGCGCCTCGCCGACGCGCTCGCCGCGCAGGTCCGCGCGCTCGTCGACCTCGACGCCGAGCTCGCCACGCTCGACGAGGGCGCGCTGGTCCGCGCGCTCGCCGCCGCCGAGGCGCGCGGCGAGCCGCCCGCGCGCCAGGCCGAGCTGCTCGGCGGGCTCGACCGGCTGCGCGGCCTCGAGGACCGCCGCGCCGCCGCGATGGCGCGGCTGCTCGACGCGGGCTCGCTGCTGCGGCGCGCCGCCGAGCTGGTGCTCGCCGAGGGCGCCGAGGCCCAGGCCGACGCCGCCGAGGTCGCGCGGGCCACCGCGCTGCTCGACACGGCGCGGGAAAGTGGGTAGAGAGGTCCCGCCGTGAGCCTGATCGTCCTCGACGACGTCACCCTGTTCTACGCCGATCGCCTGATCTTCGACTCGGTCGACCTGCGCCTCGGCCACGGGGACCGCGTCGGCCTGATCGGGCCCAACGGCTCGGGCAAGACGTCGCTGCTCAAGGTCATCGCCGGCGTCCAGGAGATCGACGACGGCAAGGTCGTCCGCGCCCGCGGCGTCCGCGTCGGCTGGCTGCCGCAGGACCTCGTCGTCGAGGGCGGGCGGTCGCTGCGCGACTTCGTCCTCGGCAGCGTGCCGGGCCGCGCCGAGCTCGACGCCGAGCTCGCCGGCGCCGAGCGCGACCTGGCCGAGGCGTCGGCCCCGGGCGCCGCCCACGCCGACGACGAGACGCTGCTCGAGCTCGCCCAGCGCGTCGCCGAGCTCCACGAGCGCGTCGATCACTTCGAGCGGTTCTTCAGCGAGCACGAGGCGCTCGCGATCCTCGCCGGCCTCGGGTTCTCGCCCGGCGAGGAGAAGCGCGACCTCGGCGAGCTGTCCGGCGGGTGGAAGATGCGCGCGGTGCTCGCGGCGCTGCTGTTCCAGCGCCCGGACGTGCTGCTGCTCGACGAGCCGACCAACCACCTCGACATGCCGTCGGTCGCGTGGTTCTCGGACTTCCTCAAGCGCTGGCCGCACTGCTTCATCCTGATCAGCCACGATCGCGAGTTCCTCAACGAGCAGATCGACCGCGTCGTCTCGCTCGAGCTCGAGGGCGTGCGCAGCTACCCCGGCAACTACGAGAAGTACAAGGAGCAGCGCGCCGAGGAGGAGACGATCCTCGCCGGCAAGGCCAAGAACCTCGCGCGCGAGCGCGAGCACCTGCAGCAGTTCATCAACCGGTTCCGCGCCCAGGCCAACAAGGCGCGCGCCGTCCAGAGCCGGATCAAGCAGCTCGAGAAGATGGAGCAGGTCGAGACCTACGAGAAGCGCAACGTCATGCGCTTCACGTTCCCGCCGACCGAGCGCACGGTCGCCGAGGTCATCCGGGTCGAGCACCTGAAGAAGGCGTACGGCAGCCACGTCGTGTTCCCGGACCTCAGCCTCACGGTGCGGCGCGGCGAGAAGATCGGGATCATCGGCGTCAACGGCGCCGGCAAGACGACCCTGCTGCGGATGATCGCGGGCGAGCTGCCGTACGACGCCGGGACGATCAAGATCGGCAACGGGGTCAAGACCGGGTACTACGCGCAGCACCACGCCGACACGCTCGACATGGGCTCGACCGTGTTCGACGTCGTCCAGCGCGCGAGCATGACGACGCCGGCGTCGCGCGTGCGGTCGATCCTCGGCGCGTTCCTGTTCTCGGGCGACGACGTCGACAAGCCGTGCAAGGTGCTGTCCGGCGGCGAGCGCGCGCGCGTCGCGCTGGCGCGCCTGCTCGTCGACCCCGGCTCGCTGATGCTGATGGACGAGCCGACCAACCACCTCGACCTCGACTCGTCGGAGAGCCTGGCCGCCTCGCTCACCTCCTACGACGGCACGCTGGTGTTCGTGTCGCACAACCGCTCGCTGATCCGCACGCTCGCGACGAAGATCTGGAACGTCGAGGGCGGCACGGTCGAGGAGTACCCGGGCACGCTCGACGAGTACCTGTACTCGTGCGCGCAGCGGCGCAAGGACGTCGTCGTCACCGGCGGGCCGGCGATCAACGCCGGCGCGGGGACGAGCGGCCGCGCCGCCGCGGTCGCGCCGCCGGCCGCGCCGGTGTCGCGCGAGGACGCCAAGGAGCGCAAGCGCCGCGAGGCCGAGGCGCGCAACAAGCGCAGCAAGGTCCTCGGCCCGCTGGAGAAGTCGGTCGCGCAGCTCGAGGAGCGGATCGCCGAGCTCGAGGGCGCCCAGGCCAGGCGCTCGTCGGAGCTGTCGGATCCGGCGGTCTACGCCGACGACGCCCGCCGCCGCACCCTGCTCGGCGAGTACCAGGCCGCGCAGGAGAAGCTCGAGGAACTCACCGGCCGGTGGGAGGCCGCCGCCGGCGACCTCGAGGCCGCGCGCGCCCGCCTCGACGCCGAGGGTGCGTAGTAGACTTGGGACGTGGTCCCGCCCGAGGTCGCCTGGCTGTTCTGGGAGGTCGACGTCGATCGACTCGACCCTCACGCCAGGCCTGACTACGTGATCGAGCGCGTGATGACGCGCGGCGACTGGGCGGCGATGAAGTGGCTCGTCGCGACGTTCTCGCGCGCGCAGCTCGGCGGGTTCCTGGAGCGGAAGGGGCACCGGATCCCACCACGCGAGCGCGCGTTCTGGGCCCTGATCACCGGCACCAAGGTGGACGCCGGCAGAGGCGGAGGGCGACCCACGTGGGCGGGATGATGACGGAGGCGCAGCGCGCCGCCCTGGCAGCGCTGAGTCGAGTCGTGACACCGGAGTTCTATCTGGCGGGGGGCCAGGCGATCGCCGCGCGGCTGCACCACCGCACCTCCCATGATCTCGACCTGTTCACGACGTCAGATCCGACCGAGCTCCTCGCGGCGCTCCAGCGGCTCGATGACGTCGTGATCACCGGACAGGCGCCGGGCACGGTCCACCTGCGGATCGGCAGTGTGCCCGCCAGCCTCCTGACCTACCCCTATGCGCTGCTCCAGCCAGCGACCGCGATCGATGGATTCGCCGTTCCGGTCGCGTCGCTCGAGGACCTGGCGCCGATGAAGCTCGCGGCGATCTCACACCGCGGCGCGGCGCGCGACTTCTGGGATCTGCACGAGATCATCCAGACGACCCAGCGGCCGTTGAAGGACTGGCTGGCGGTGTTCCAGCGCAAGTATCCAAAGGTCGACGTCGGGCACGTGGTTCGAAGCCTGGGCTACTTCGACGACGCCGAGGCGGACGAGCTGCCCGTCGGCCTGGACCGGCCCGGATGGGAGCGGATCCGCGCCGACTTCGAGGCCTGGGTGAAGGGGCTCATGGCGACTCCCTGACCTGTTGGCAGCGCCCGACGGCCGGGCGATACTCGTCGCGATGTCGTCCAGGACCGCGATCGGCCAGGTGGTCGACGGCAAGTACGAGCTGGTCGAGCTCGCCGGCGAGGGCGGCATGGCGACGGTGTACAAGGCGCTCGCGCGCGGCGCCGCCGGGTTCTCGCGCACGGTCGCGGTCAAGAAGCTCAAGCGCGAGCTGCGGGCGATCCGCAACTACATCGACATGTTCGTCGAGGAGGCGCGGGTCGGCTCCGACCTCGCGCACCCGAACATCGTCCAGGTCTACGACTTCTGCGGCGACGCCGAGGGCTCGTACTACCTGGTGATGGAGTGGGTCGAGGGCATGGACCTCGGCCGGTTCAACAAGGGATTCACGGAGTTCGGGGCGCGCACCCCCTGGCCGATGATCGCCAGCGTCGGCATCGGCACGCTGCGCGGCCTCGGCGCGGCGCACGAGCGGCTCAAGCCCGACGGCACGCTGGCGCCGGTGATCCACCGCGACGTCTCGCCCCACAACATCCTGCTCGGCGTCAACGGCGTCGTGAAGCTGACCGACTTCGGCCTCGCGCGCGCCCGCGACCGCGTGTTCAGCCTGACCGCGCCGGGGACGGTGAAGGGCAAGCTGTCGTACCTGTCGCCCGAGGTCACGTACGGCCAGCCCGCGACGCCGCTGTCGGACCTGTTCGCGATGGGCACCGTGCTGTGGGAGTCGCTCGCCGGCCAGCGGCTGTTCGAGGGCAAGACCGATCTCGACGTCTTCAAGCAGATCCGCAACTGCGAGATCAAGCCGCTCAAGCCGCTGCGCCCCGACCTCCCCGACGACCTGATCGCGATCATCGATCGCTCGCTGCTGGCGGACCCCGCGAAGCGGTTCCCGTCGGCGCGGACGATGGCGTTCGAGCTGGCCGAGGTGCTCAAGCACGCCCAGTCCAGCGGCGACGCCCAGCAGGCGCTCGGCAACGCGGTGCACGAGGCGCGGCTGCGGCTGGCGCGCAAGGCGGCCGGCGGGCCGCCCTCGCCCGGAGACGAGCAGGCGACGTGGTCGTTCGCGATCGACGTCGACCCGCTGGTGATCGCCGGCAGAAAGCCGGTGCCGGATGTCAGCGCCGCCCAGGTCACCCGCCCCGAGGGCCTGCGCCCCGGCGCGGGCGCGGCCGGGCCGGGCCCGGGCGCGTGGCAGCCGTCGTCGCCCTCGCCGTCGTCCGTCGACGTCGAGTTCTCCTCGGCCGACCTGTCGGTCGAGCCGCTGCCGCTCACCACCAAGAAGAAGCCGTGATCGCCGCGGCGGGCTCTGCACCTTGTTCGCCATCCCCGGCATCTGCGCGCTGATCATCTTCATCCTGGCCCGGCCGCAGGAGTTCCTGCCGCTGTTCCAGAAGCTGCCGTTCCTCTACCTGTTCTGCGCGGCGGCGATCGGCGGGTTCGTGCTCGACCTCAAGCTGCGCCGGCTCGAGCCGGTCGCCGCCCCGACCCTGCCGTGGATCGCCGCGTTCATCATCTGGGCGACGATCTGCAACGCGGTGAAGCACCCCGAGGCGCTGATCCCGAGCACGATCGCGATGGTCATCATCTTCACGCTCTACGGCGTGATCGCGCACGGGGCGCAGCGGTTCCGGATCTTCCAGATCATCGCCGCGACGGTGATGGGCGTGTGCCTGTTCCTCGCCGCGGTGTGTCTGCACCAGAGCTGGCAGCCGCGGACGTGCGTCGCCGAGGACTGGCGCCACCCCGGCGAGGGCATCCCCGACGGGCGACCGTGCGAGCTCGCGGAGGACTGCATGGGCACCGACGCCGAGCCCGGGCAGGACTACCGGTGCGAGAAGGTCGGGATGTTCGGGACGTACTCGATCGAGGACCGCGTGCGGTACCGAGGCGAGCTCCACGATCCGAACGAGCTGTCGATGACGATCTCGATCGGCGGCCTGGCGTTCCTGGTCGCGTTCGCGATCCGCAAGCGCACCGCCGGGTGGATCGTGTTCGCGACCCTGGGCGGCCTGATGATCTTCTGGACCGTGATCGAGACGATGTCGCGCGGCGGCATGGTCGTCGCGCTCGCGGTCGGCGGGGTCTACTTCGTCAAGCGCTACGGCTTCGCCGGGATGGCGCTGGGCGGGGTCGGCGCGCTGCCGCTGCTCGCGCTGGGCGGGCGCAGCGGCGACGCCGCGGACGCGTCGACCCAGCTCCGCTACGAGGCGTGGGCGGCGGGGCTACAGATGTTCAAGATGAGCCCGGTGTTCGGGGTGGGCGCGCGCCAGTTCGGCCAGCACCACTTCATGACCGCCCACAACACCTACGTGCTGGTGCTCGCGGAGCTCGGCATGATCGGGTTCTTCATCTTCATCTCGATCCTGTACCTGTCGGTGAAGATCCTGTGGCTGGGGGTCTCTCAGCTCGCGCGCGTGCCCGGCGCCGAGGCGGCGCGGACGTGGGGGCTGGCGCTGCTGTCCTCGTACGTCGGCCTGCTGTTCCAGATCAACACGCTGTCGTTCGCCTACCACTCGGTGATGTGGATCTTCCTCGGGCTCGCGAGCGCGTACTGGTCGTGCGTGCGTCACCACAAGCCGGACTTCGAGGTGAAGCTCGAGGGGCGGGACCTCGCCGCGGTCGCGGCGATCTGCTTCGGCTTCGCGTTCGTGATCCTGCCGATCTTCCTCAAGTGGAAGCAGGTGGCGTGAGCCGGCCTGGGGCCGCCGTGTAGACTGCCCCCGATGCTCCGCCTCGCTCCGCCGCTGGTCGCGCTCGCTGGAACCCTGCTCGTCGCCGGCGCGGCGCGCGCCGAGACCTACCACGTGTCGCCGCGCGGCGACGACGGCGACGCCGGCACCGACGGCCTGCCTTGGCAGACGCTGCAGCACGCGGCCGACCGGGTCCAGCCCGGCGACACGGTGATGGTCCAGGCCGGCACGTACCGCGGCTTCGACCTGCGCGTCAGCGGCACGGCCGACGCGCCGATCCGGTTCGTCGCCGCCGCCGGCGCGATCATCAACCTCGACAACCCCGAGACGCCCGACGGGATCAACGTCGAGGACGCGGCGTGGATCGAGCTCGAGGGGTTCACGATCACCAACGTCAGCCGCTCGGGGATCCGCGCCGCCGACTGCGGCGCGGTGACGCTGCGGCGCAACCGGATCGACGCGGTCGGGACGTGGGGCATCTTCACCGGGTTCTGCGACGACCTGCGGATCCTCGACAACGTCGTGTCGGGCGCCGGGCGCCAGCACGGCATCTACGTGTCCAACAGCGGCGACCGGCCGATCGTCCGCGGCAACCAGGTGTTCGACTGCGCCCAGTCCGGGATCCAGCTCAACGGCGACGTCAACGAGGGCGGCGACGGGATCATCTCCGGCGCGGTGATCGAGGAGAACGTCATCCACCACGTCGGCGCCGAGGGCGGCGCGGCGATCAACCTCGACGGCGTCGTCGGCGCGGTGATCCGCAACAACGTGCTGTACGAGAACCGCGCCAACGGGATCAGCGTGTTCCGCATCGACGGCGGCGCGCCGTCGACCGGCAACACGATCGTCCACAACACGATCGTCATGCCGCCGCGCACGCGGTGGGCGGTGCACGTGTGGGACGCCAGCACCGACACGACGATCGTGAACAACATCCTGCTGTCCGAGCACGACACGCGCGGCGCGATCGACCTGTCGCGCGACTCGCTGCCCGGCCTGCGCAGCGACCACAACCTGGTGATCGGCCGGTTCACGCTCGACGACGCCGAGCCGGTGATCAACCTCGACGCGTGGCGCGCCCAGACCGGCCAGGACGCGAACAGCCGGGTCGCCACCGCCGACGAGCTGTTCGTCGACTGGCGCAAGGACGACCTGACCCCGAAGGCGACGAGCCCGGCGATCGACGCGGGCGACGAGGCGGTGGCGCCGCGGCGCGACGTCCGCGGCTACGCGCGCCCGGTCGGCGTCGCCGTCGACATCGGCGCCCACGAGCACTGCGTCGGCCCCGAGCGGTGCATCCCGATCGACCTGCCGCCGGACCCCACGCCGACGGGGGACCACCCGCGCGGCGGCGGCGGCGGCGGGCGCCCGCGCGCCGGTGGCCCGACCCAGGTCGTGCCGCAGGGGTGCTGCGGTGGCGGCAGCGGCCCGGCCCAGGCGCTCGCGCTGGGCGCGCTCGTCGTCGGGCTGGTGGGGCGCCGTCGCCGGGGGACGCCCAGCTGACGCCTCGGCGTCGCGTGCTATCGTCGACGACCATGTCGGACTCGCTCATCCATCGTACGCAGGGCGGCTTCTCCCGGCGCAAGCTGCTGATCGGCGGCGGCGTCGCGGCGGTGGCCGTGGGAGGCGCCGCGTTCGTGCTCCGCAAGAAGATCGGCAACTTCATCGACAAGAAGACCACCAAGGCGTCGTTCTCGGCGACGCCGCCGCTGGTGCCGCACGATCCGGTCAAGGACGCGCAGACGCTGCAGATCGCGCAGGGCGGGACGCCGGCGGCGAACATCGACAGCGTGATCGGCAAGCTCGGCGGGATGTCGAAGCTGGTCGGGGTCGACGACGTCGTCATCATCAAGGTCGCGGCGCAGTGGTGGAACACCGGGATGACCAACGTCGCCGCGGTCAAGCGGACGATCGAGCACATCCTCGAGATCCCCGGGTTCAAGGGCGAGGTCGTGGTGTTCGAGAACACCCACTTCCGCCGCAAGGACGGCAAGAGCGAGGATCCGTCGACCGGGCTGACCCGCGCGTGGACCCACCCGAGCGAGTGGAACGTCGACGTGCCGGGCTGGGACAAGCTGATCGACCTGCAGCCGCACTTCGCCGGGCTGGGCGCGCCGGTGAGCTTCGTCGGGCTGATCGACGGCGGCCCGAGCGCGCTCGCCGACGACCCCTGGTACGACCCCGAGCACGTCCACGGCGTCTACGGTGGTGACGGCCGCGGCCCGATCGCGCGAGGCGAGACGCGCGACGGCTACCACTGGGACTTCGGCAAGACGTTCTCGCTGGCGCGGAGCTGGCTGCGCGACGCCCAGGTGCCGCTGACGTGGCCGCGGTTCACCTCGCCGCGGTCCGGCGCGGTGATCGACTTCAAGGACGGCGTGATGCGGCGCGAGGGCGACAAGCTGGTCGCCGACGGTCGCAAGCTGGTGTTCATCAACATGACGACGTGCAACGAGCACGGCTCGACCGGGATGACCGGCGCGTGCAAGTCGCCGATGGGCATCGTCGACATGAGCGCCGGCTCGCTCGGCACCGATCCGCGGATCGAGGGCTACCAGTCGGTCCACTACTTCGGCCGCGTCCCGGGCGTGCCCGGCGAGCGCGCGCCGACGTGGCGGATGGCGGGGCCGCTGGCGTACTTCGGCGAGCAGGTGCGTCGCGCCGACCTGTACCTCACCGTCGCCGAGTGGGTCGCGATCACGCCGAGCAGCGGCTACGGCGAGGCCGACGGCGACATGCGCCAGACGAAGTCGTGCGCGCGCCAGACCCGGACGATCATCGCCGGGCGGGATCCGGTCGCGATCGACGCGTGGGCGACGCGCAACCTGCTGCACCCGCACGCGGAGAAGTACAAGGACATGCTCGACCTCGACAACGAGCACTCCAAGACGTCGCGCTTCCTGCGCTACTTCCGCCAGACGGCGCAGTGGGGGACGCTCGACGCGGGGCTCGTGACGGTCGCGTAGCGTGGCGATCTGGGCGATCGGCGACGTCCAGGGCTGCATGAGCAGCCTCGAGCGGCTGCTCGATCGCCTCGGCTACGACCGCGACCGGGACCGGCTGTGGCTCGTCGGGGACCTGGTCAACCGCGGGCCGCGCTCGCTCGACGTGCTGCGGTGGGCGCGGGCGCAGGGCGACGCGGTGACCTGCGTGCTCGGCAACCACGACCTGCACCTGCTCGCGCGTGCCGCGGGCGTCGCGGGCGAGAAGAAGCGCGACACGCTCGACGCGGTGCTCGCGGCGCCGGACCGCGACGCGCTGGTCGACTGGCTGCGCGCGCGGCCGCTCGTCCACGTCGAGGGCGAGTGGCTGATGGTCCACGCCGGGCTCCACCCGCGGTGGAGCGCGGCGCGCGCGCGCGCGCTGGCGAGCGAGCTGGAGGACGGGCTGCGCGGCGACGACTGGCGCGGCTGGCTCGGCCAGCTCGCGGGCAAGGCGCCGGCGTGGCGCGACGACCTCGCCGGCGGCGAGCGGGTGCGCGCGCTGCTGTCGTACTTCGCGCGCGTCCGCACGTGCGACGCCGCGGGCGTGCCGCACCCCGAGTTCGACGGCCCGCCGGCCGACGCGCCGGCGGGCTATCGCCCGTGGTTCGAGCTGTCGTCGCCGGCGTGGGCGAGCCACACGGCCGTGTTCGGCCACTGGGCCGCGCTCGGCCTGAGCCTGGGCCCCTTGCACTGCGGCCTCGACTCGGGGTGCGTGTGGGGCAAGTCGCTGACGGCGCTGCGGCTGCATGACCGCGCGGTCGTGCAGGTCAAGGCGGTCGAGGCGGCGAGCTGAGGCAGGGGCGCGAGGCGACCTCCGAGTTGCGCATCCGTCCGTGGTGCGCGAACGTCGCGGCGGATGGACGAGCAGCAAGCGCCGCAGGCGCCAGCGGAGGCCGACGTCGTCGTGATCGGCTCGGGGTTCGGCGGCGCGGTCGCGGCGCTGCGGTTCGCCGAGGCGGGGCAGCGCGTCGTCGTGCTCGAGCGCGGCGACCACGTCTCGCGCGAGCGGTTCCAGGCCGACATCGACGCGGTGTGGATGCCGGAGCGCAACGCCTACGGCATGCACGACCTGCAGAAGCGCGGCACGCCGATCATCCCGTGGATCGGCGCGGCGGTCGGCGGTGGCTCGCACGTCTACGCCGGCACGCTCAAGCGGCGGCACGACTGGGACGGGTTCCCGGCCGAGATCGGCGCGTCCGACATGCCGGCGTACTACGCGCGCGCCGAGCAGATGATGGAGGCGACGCCGTACCCCGACTACCCGCCGTACAGCGAGGTCCGCGCGTACCAGGTGATGCGCGCGGCCGGCGCGCGGTGCGCCCAGGCCCACCCCGACCTCGTCGAGGAGCACGGCGCGATCAACCTCGCGATCGCGTTCGCGCCGAAGGGCGGCACGCCCGGCGCCGAGTTCACCAACGCCCACGGCGCGCGCCAGCGCTACTACGACCCCGACGAGAACTCGCTGCTCGGCGGCGACATCGACACCAAGAGCTCGCTCGATCGCAACTACCTGCACCTGGCGCAGCGGGCGGCGGTGCCGGCGCAGATCGTGCCGCTGTGCGAGGCCGACGAGATCGAGCGGCTCGACGACGGGCGCTACCGCGTCCACTATGCCGTCCATCACCCGAAGGCGGGGTGGGCGGGCGTGCGCCACCGGTGGCTGCGGCGGCGCCCGCAGCCGGACGTGACGTGGCGGTCGATCGTCGCGCGGCGCGTCGTGGTGGCGGCAGGCGCGGTCGGCTCGACCGAGCTGCTCATGCGCAACCGCGACGTGTTCGAGACGCTGCCCGAGGTCGGGCCGCACGTCGGCACGCGCTACACGACCAACGGCGATTACCTGACGCTGCTGGTGTTCTTCCGCGGGCTGTGGCCCGCGCTCGGCGGCCTCGTGGCGATGATCGCGTGCCTCGTCGCGGCGCTGGCGTTCGGCGTCGGCGCCGCGTGGTACGGGCTCGGCGCCGGCGCGGCGGTGTACTACGGCGCGCTGGCGTGGAGCGGGCGGCCGATGGATCCGGACCGTGGCACGACCAACAGCGAGCACATCTGCTTCAAGGGCCACCGCGGCCAGCGCCGCGGCGCGTACATCGAGAGCGGGCGCTACCCGACGCCGGGCCGGCTGTTCTGGGCGATGGTGCTGAGCGGCGTGACGGGGCGGTTCCGACCGCGGCTGTACGCGGCGATCGCGGCGGGGTCGAAGGTGCTGCGCGAGGTGGTGCCGCCGTTCGGCTTCCTCGCGCGGCTGTACCCGGTGCCGCTGCTCAGCATGGGGCGCGACGACGCGCTCGGGACGATGAAGCTGCGCGGCGGCAAGGTCGAGATCCAGTTCGACCTGAAGCAGAACGCGGCGTTCTACGCGCACCTCGACGAGCTGGGGCGCAAGCTGGGCAAGGCGGCCGGCGCGCGGTGGGCGCCGCACCTGCTGCTGCAGTGGCTGGGGCGGATGGAGATCCCCCACAACCAGGGCGGCGTGCCGATGGGGCGCTCGGCCGCCGACGGCGTCGTCGACCACGCCGGGCGTGTGTTCGGGCTGCCGGATCTGATGGTGCTCGACGGCTCGATCATCCCGGTGTCGGTCGGGCCGAACCCGGCGCTGACGATCCTGGCGCTGGCGGAGCGCGCGATGGAGATCGTCGTGAAGCAGCTCGAGGACGAGGGGCGGATCCACGCGGCGCCCGCGGCCGGCGGCGGAGGTGCGGCGTGACCGCGGCGGCGGGCGGCGCGGGCGGTGGCGGCGGCGGGCGGCTGGTGCCGCTCGGCGCCTGGGTCGCCGGGCTGACGTGGGACGCGATCCCCGAGCTGGCGCGGCGCGCGGCGCGCGTGCAGCTCGCCAACCTCACCGCGGCGGTCCACAGCGCCGCGCGCTGCGGCGAGGCGATCGAGGTGACGCGCGGGCTGCCGTTCGGCGCCGGGCCGTCGACGGTGATCGCGACCGGCGAGCGGCTGCCGCCGGCGGGCGCGGCGTTCGTCAACGCGGCGTGCTCGATGGCGCAGGACTACGACGACATCCTGTGGATGGGCCACACCGGGCACTCGGCGGTGTTCGCCGCGCTCGCGGTGGCCGAGGCGGAGGGCGCGTCGGTGCGCGAGCTGCTCACCTCGATCATCGCGGCCAACGAGCTCGGCGGGCGCCTCGGGGCGAGCAGCTTCCTCGGGCCGCTCAACGGCCAGATGTGGACGTTCATCCACCTGATCGGCGCGGCGGCCGCGACGGCGCGCTTGCTGCGCCTCGACGCCGCGCGCACGACCCACGCGCTGGCGATCGCGCTGTCGCAGCCGCCGTTCGCGCTGCAGCCGGCGTTCTTCGGCCCGACCTCGAAGCTGATCGCCGCGGCGACGCCGACGCAGATCGGGATCCAGGCGGCGTACCTGGCGCGCGCCGGGATGACCGGCGCGACGGACGTGCTGGAGGACCCGCGCGGGTTCTGGCGGCGGTTCGCGTTCCGCGCGCTGCCCGAGATGCTCGACGGGCTGGGCGCGCTGTGGGTGTCGAGCACGCTGACGATCAAGACCGCGCCGTGCTGCCACTTCTTCCAGACCGCGTGCGAGTCGGCGGAGGCGCTGATCGGGGGCAATCCGCTCGATCCGGCGGAGGTCAAGCGCGTCGTCGTCGCGACCACGAAGCTGGGCGACGAGGTGACGCGGTACGCGCGGCAGTACGGCGGCGCGCACAACCCGGTGCTCACGCCGATCGGGGTCGGGTTCGATCTCGGGCTGGCGGTGGCGGTCGTGCTGACCGCGGGGCGGCTGAGCGGCGCCGAGGCGGATCATCGGTGGCTCGAGGCGAACGCGGCGCGGGTGCGCGCCTGGTACGACAAGATCGTCGTCGAGCACGACGTCGCGCTGACCGCGCGGGTGGTGGCGAGCGGGCGGGCGATCCCGGCGGGGCGGCGCGCGCTCGCGGCGATGGGCGTCGCGGAGTGGCTGGCGGTGGTGCGCCAGTACCGAGCGCACTACCGGTCGTCCCTGCTGCGGCGCGACGAGCTGTCGGGCTGGCTGCGGCTGGCGTCGCAGCGGCGCGGCAAGGGCAAGGGCGACGCGCCGGCGTCGCCGGTGGAGGCCGCGGCCGAGGCGGTGGGCGGCGACGTGGCGGCGGCGGGCGCGGTGGATCCGGCCGGGGCGGTGCCGCTGTACTTCCCCAACCGCGTGACGATCGAGCGGGTGGACGGCGGCAAGGACGCGCACCGCGTCGATCTTCCGTCGGGCTCGCTCGCGGCGCGGGGCCACGAGGCGGTGCTGCGGCGGAAGTTCCTGCGCGAGGTCGCGCCGCGGCTGGGCGAGGCGCGCGCCGCGGCGTCGCTCGCGGCGGTGCTCGCGGCGGGCGAGGGCGAGGGCGAGGCGCGCGGCGAGGCCGCGTCGCTCGCGGCGCTGGTGGGCGCGATCGCGGCCGGGTAGCGGCGCAGCGGGCTGTCAGCGTCCTTCGACACGGGCCTCCAGCGAGGCCCGAGTCGAAGAATGGTGACAGTCCTGCCTCGCGGCGAGCCCGCGCGCGGGGACGGACGCAGGCTCAGCTCGCGGCGTGCGGCTTGCGGAACAGGTGCATCGCGAGCAGCTCGGGGCAGAACGCGCCGCTGGCGTCGGTCACGGTCTCGGTCGTGAAGCCGACGCGGCCGAGCAGGCCGGGGCCCTGCGTGGCCGCGGCCGGCAGCTCGGGCACCGAGGTGAACAGCAGGTCGTAGCCGAGCGCGTGCGCGCGCCGGACGACGCCATCGTCGAACTTGCCGTGCGGGAACGACAGCGTCGTGACCTCGGCGTCGCCACCGAGGCCCTCGCGCAGCCGCGCCCGCGCCGCGGTCAGCTCGGCGCCGGCGTCGACGCGCGTCAACGGCGCGTGGGTGAAGCCGTGCGCGCCGATCGCGACCCTTCCGGCCGCGAGGCGGCGCAGCTGCGCGGTCGTGATCATGTAGCGCACGCCGTCGTCGAGCTCGCGCGCCACGCCGGCGAGCAGGCGCTCGCGCGGCTCGTCGTCGAGCGCCTCGAGCGCGGCGATCACCCGGCGCAGCGGCTCGAGCTCGTCTCGCGACGCCATCGCCAGCCCCGCGACCTCGCCGCTCAGCCCGGCGTCGCGCCCCAGCCGCGCCACCCGCGCGGCGTCGAGCCGCCCGCCCTTCCACGCCGTGATCATCTGCTCCTGCCAGAACGGCTGCTTGCGATCCACCGCCTCGCCGACGACGAACATCACCGCGGGCAGCCCGGCCGCGCGCAAGGCCGGCAGCGCGTACTCCTCGTTGTCGCTCCACCCGTCGTCGAACGTGATCAGCAGGGCGCGCTCGGGCAGCGGCCGCCAGCCGTGCCGCGCCGCGATCACGTCGTCGAGCGCGACGACGTTGTAGTGGCGCTTGAAGAACGCCAGGCACGCCGCGAACACGTCGTCGGGCAGCGTGTACTCCGGATCGCTCGTCGCCCACCGCGGGTCGGTCCGCGCCACGACGCGGTGGAACATGATCACCGTCAACCGGTCGCGGTTGCGGCGGCGGTGCCACGCGTCGAGCGCGCCCGAGGCGTAGAGCGAGCGCTTGATCGTCGAGGCCTTGAGGACGGCGCGCAGGGACGGCACGGTGACCTTGTAGCACGGGGCCCGCCGGCCCCAGAATGCGGCGTGGCCTCGCCCCTGGTCAGCGCGATCATCCCCACCTACAACCGCCGCGACGACGTCGTGATCGCGGTGCGCACCGCGGTCGAGCAGACCTACCCGGCCGAGGCGCTCGAGATCCTCGTCGTCGACGACGGCGGCGCCGACGACACCCCCGAGGTGCTGGCGCGCACCTACGGCGATCGCGTCACCGTCCTGCGCAAGCCCAACGGCGGCGTGTCCTCGGCGCGCAACTTCGGCATGGTGCGCGCCCGCGGCGCCTACCTCGCGCTGCTCGACTCCGACGACGAGTGGCACCCGACCAAGATCGCCAAGCAGGTCGCGTTCCTCCAGGCCCGCCCCGACTACGGCATGGTGATCACCGACGTCGAGCGGATGACCGAGGACCGCGTCGGCTACGAGATCTTCCACCGCCGCACCCAGCTCCCCGTCGACGGCCACGTGCTGCCGTGGGTGATGCGCAACCCGGCGCTCGCGCCGGCCTCGGCCATGCTGCGCCGCGAGGTGTTCGAGGACGTCGGCGGGTTCGACGAGGGCCTGCGCACCGCCGAGGACCTCGACTTCCACCTCCGCGTCGCCCGGCGCTGGCCGATCGGCGTGATCGAGGAGGCGCTGACCCGGGCGATGCGCGGCCACGAGGGCCTGTCCGCGCTCGCCCGCACCTACCGCGACTACCTCGAGGTGATCGAGCGGTTCGTCAAGGACCACGGCCACGCGCTCGCCCCGCGCGACCGCGACGCCGCGCTGCTCGAGGCCTACGCCCGCAACGCCCGGGGCCTGCTCTGGGACGGCGACGTCACCGAGGCGCTGCGCTGCGGCGCGCGCGGCGCGGCCCGCGCCCGCTCGGCGGCCGACGCGCGCAAGGTCGCGGCGCTCGGCGTCGACCTCGCCAAGGGGCTCGCGGTCCACGTCCGGCGCCGGATCAACCGGCGCTGATCACGCGCCGCCGCCGAGGCTCGACCGCCACCACGCCGCCTTCCACTCCGTGTCGCCGAACCGGAACGTCTCGCGCCCGGCGATCGGCATCTTCTCGACGTGCGCCTCGACCACGCGCGCCGCCGGCGCGAAGTACGTCACGATGCACGCCTTGCCGAGGCGGTCCATCGCGCGCAGCGTCTTGGGCACGTCGCTCAGGTAGTACAGGACCTCGAACGCCGTGACGATGTCGAACCGGCCGACCTCGTCGACCCACGGCTGCGCGAACAGGTCGCCGGCGGCGAACGTCGCCCGCGGCAGCCGCTGGCGCGCGCGCTCGACCGCGGTCGCCGACACGTCGATCCCGGTGACGTGGTCGCACAGCGTCGCGAGGTGCTCGGTCTGGTGGCCCTCGCCGCAGCCGATCTCGAGGATCGACCCGACGCGCGCCGCGGGCGCGACCAGCCGCTCGCGGACGATCCGCGTCGTCTCGGCGAACCGGAACTGCTCCTGCGGCGACTCCATCTTCCACGGGTCGCGCACCTTGTAGGCGAGGTCGAGCCGGCGGTGGGCGTCGGCCTGGCCGACGCCGCGCAGCGCGTACTTCATCCACGTGCGGCGGACGATCGTCTCGGCGCGCGTGCGCAGGCGGTCGCTCAGCTCGCGGAGGTCGACCTCGCCGACGACGGGCAGCTTCATGACGCGTGGTATCCCACGGCGTGCGCGGCCGAGCGATAGCCGAGCTGCGGGATCGCGAGCTGGCCGTGGAACATCGCGTCGGACAGCGCGCGGTCCACCGCCAGCCGGCCGAGGTCGAACCGGTCGACCCCCGGGCGCAGCCAGGTCGCGCCGCTGGCGTTGGTGAACCCGACCTCGTAGCCGGCCTCGTGCAGCGCGGCGCGGATCGGCGCGCTCGCGGCGATCGACCGGCCCACCGGGTAGGCGATCGTGCGCGGCGCCTTGCCCATCACCCGCGCCAGGTCCGCGCGCGAGCCCGACAGCTCGTCGCGCAGCGCCTCGGCGTCGAGCGTCTGGAGCACGCGGTGGTGGCGGGTGTGCGACTCGATGTCCATCCCGGCGTCGCGCAGGTCGCGCAGCTGGTCCCACGTCATCAGCAGCGAGTCGGTCAGCTCGCGCTCGAGCGCGCGCGACCACGTCACGCCGCACGCGGCGGTCAGCTCGTCGAGGAACCGCTCGACGTCGAGGCCGCGCGTGTTCTTGACGATCTTGACCAGGACGCCGCTGGCCGACGGATCGCGCGGGTCGAGCTCCTGCGCCCCGGGGTAGCCGATCGCGACGCGGGTGAGGCCCTCGCGGCGCGCGCGCCCGAGCACCCACGCGATCCGCTCCCACCAGAACAGCCGGCGCTGCTCGACGAACGAGGTCGCGACGAAGAACACCGCGGGCAGGTCGAGGTCCTCGAGCACCGGCAGCGCGACCTCGTGGCAGCTCAGGTACGCGTCGTCGAACGTGATCATCGCGGCGTTGGGCGGCAGCTCGTGGCCGTCGAGCGCGGCGCACAGCTCGTCCACGCCGATCACCGTGCAGTGGCGGCGCAGCAGCTCGAGGTGGCGGCGGAACTGGTCCGGCGTGACGTCGGCGACGCCCGGGTCGAACTCGTAGTGCTCGTCGGGGGCGGCGACGTGGTGGTAGGTGAGGATCGTCAGGTACGGCACGCGCGCGCGGGCGCGCAGCCGCAGCGTGGCGTCGAGCATGCCGGTGCCGGCGAGCAGCCGAGCGATGCGGTCGCGAGCGGACATCGCCCGCATCGTAGCGCCTCGGGGCGGGCGGCGTCGCGGGCCACGCGTCAGCCGGGCGGGGGCCCCGCGGCCCGGCGTCGCCGCCGGGCCCGCACGATCCCGGCGACCGCGAGCAGGTAGACCGCGCCGAGCCACGCCACGATCGCGGCCTCGCCGATCAAGAGGCCCCCGTCGAACCGCCGGTCGATCACCGCGTGCCCCAGGAACACGTTGGCCCAGGCCGCCGTGTGCACCCCGCCCGGCGCGCCGAGCGTCGTCAGCACGATCGGCGCCACCGCCCACAGCGCCAGCCCCGCCGACACCAGCACCGTGCGCAGCAGCGGCCGGGCGATCGGCGCGCGCGCCAGCCACGCGCGCGCCAGCGGCACGATCGTCAGCGCGGTGCCGACCGCGAGCCCCTCGGCGAGGTGGAGGTTGGTGTGGGCCACGGCTCAGGCCTCCGGCGCCGCCCCGGGCGCGCTCGCCGCCTCGTCCTCGCTCATCCGCAGCTCGTGCAGCACCGCCGCCAGGATCACGCCGCAGAACCCGAGGAACACCAGCGGATAACCGGTCCACTCGTCGACCGACGGCGTGAAGTCGATCCACTGGTGCGCCCAGAAGATGTTCGCCCACGGCTTGTAGTGGAGCGCGTGGTAGAGCTGGACGTCGCCCCACGCCCGGGGCATGTCGGGCACGATCGCCCACAGCCCCGACGCCACCATCACCGCCGGCGCGACGAGAAGGAACCGCACGCTGGCGCGGCCGCCGCGCCGCCAGTACCACAACGCGCTCACCAGCAAGGGGAGCGCGGCGCCCAGCATCACGTGGTTCACGCCGCGCGCCTCGCCAGCGCGCGCTCGTACAGCGCGAGGTAGTCGTCGAGCATGCGGTCGGCGCTGTAGCGGGCCAGCGCGACCTCTCGCGCCCGCCGCCCCATCGCGCGCGCGCGGTCGCGATCGCCGGCGAGCACGCCGAGCCGGTCGCGCAGCGCCGCCTCGTCGACCGGGCACAACAGGCCCGTCTCGCCCTCGTCGATCACCGTCGGCAGACCGCCGACCGCGGTCGCCACCACCGGCAGCCCGGCGGACATCGCCTCGGGGACCACCAGCGGCAGCCCCTCGCTGCTCGACGGCAGCGCGAACACGTCGAGCCCCGGCAGCAGCTGGTCGACGTCCATCCGCCGGCCCAGGACGTGGACCCACCGCGGCTCGGGCAGCGCCGCGACCGCGGCGTCGAGCGCCTCGCGCGCCGGCCCGTCGCCGATGATCACCAGCCGGTGGCGGTCGCCGAGCACCGGCGCCATCGCGCGCACCAGCATCGGGTGGTTCTTGTACTCGTCGACGCGGCCGACCGTGCCGACGACCCACGCGTCGGCGGGGATGCCGAGCTCGCCGCGCATCGCCGCGCGTCGCGCCGGATCCGGCGAGAACCGCTCGAGCCGGATCCCGTTGGGGATGACGACGAGCCGGTCCGGGGTGCAGTCGCGCTGGGCGCGCGCCTGCTGCGCCGTCACCTCGGACACCGCGACGAACGCGTCGACCGCCCGCGCCGCCGCGCGCCGCAGGATCATGTTGCCGCGCGAGCCCGGGTTCATGCCGTGCTTGGTGTGGATCGCCACGGCGCCGGCGAGCCGCGCCGCGGGCGCGCCGTAGATCAGCGGCTGCGGGTTGTGGGTGTGGACGACGTCGGCGCGGACGCTCTTGAACCGCAGCGCCAGGCGCGCCGGCAGGCTGGCGTCGAGGCCGCGGCCCTTGGGGACGGTGAGCACGGCGACGCCGGCGTCGCGGAACTCGGCGGCGAGCGGCCCGTCGGGGGGCGGCGCCAGCGACACGACGCTGACGCGGTGGCCGCGCCGGACCTGCCCGGCGGCCAGGTCGAGCGCGACCCGCTCCTGGCCACCCACCCCGAACGACGACAGGACGTGGACGATCGAGCGCGCGGCGGTCACGGCGACCACGTAGCACAGTCCTCGACTATCCTCACGTCCGTGGACGACCAGGACGCGCTCCTCGCCTCGATCGGCATCGAGGTCGCCGCGGGCGACAAGCTGCCCGAGGTGCGCGCCGAGACGACCCGGATCGCCCGCCGCCTGGCCGCCACCGGCACCAAGATCATCGGCCTGGTCCCCGCCGACGACCGGGTCGCCGTGCCGCCGATCGCGATCCAGATCGGCCTGGGGCTGTGCGACCTCACCGGCTCCCCGGTCGCGGTCGTCGACGCCAACGTCCGCTACCCGGGGCTGTCGCAGCTCGCCCGCGGCACCTCGACCGACCACGACCACAGCGTCTACTCGACGCGGTGGCTGCGCGGCTCGCTCGCCCTGCTGACCCCGCCGCGAGCCGAGCGCGCCGGCGAGATCGTGCCGCAGCTCGCGCGCCTGCTGCTCGACGGCGTCGACCCGTTCAGCCACGTCCTGTGCGACCTCACCGGCCTCGAGCTGCTGGGCGAGCACGCGTCGGCCGCGGCGTGCATGGACTCGGTCATGGTCGTGGCGCGCGCCCACAAGACCAAGGAGACGACGCTGCGCGCGCTGCGCACGCTGATGCCGGGCGACCGGTTCCTCGGCGTGCTGCTGGTCGGCTGAGTCGCTCCCGCTTCTGTCGCGTAGCTCACCGAGATCACGGGCGGTTTGGCTGTTGAGATCCCCCTGCCGTCGTGCTTAATCTTCTCGCCTCATGATTCCTCTCGAGCAGGAGAAGATCGCCGTCATCGGGCTGGGCTACGTCGGCCTGCCGGTGGCGCTGTCGTTCGCGCGCAAGCTGCCGACCGTCGGCTTCGACATCCGGCAGCGCCGGATCGACGAGCTCAAGTCGGGCGTCGACGACACGCGCGAGGTCACGACGGAGCAGCTCACGGCCGTGCTCGACAAGATCGAGCTGACGGCGGACCCGTCGAAGCTCGCCGACTGCACGTTCTACATCGTCGCCGTGCCGACGCCGATCGACGGCGAGAACCGCCCGGACCTCACGCCGATGATCAGCGCGTCGCGCTCGGTCGGCCCGCACCTCAAGAAGGGCGACATCGTCTGCTACGAGTCGACCGTCTACCCCGGCGTCACCGAGGAGATCTGCGGCCCGATCCTCGAGCAGCTGTCCGGCCTCAAGTCCGGCGTCGACTTCTTCCTCGGCTACTCGCCCGAGCGGATCAACCCCGGCGACAAGGAGCACACGTTCGAGCGGATCGTGAAGGTCACCTCGGGCCAGACGCCCGAGTCGGCCGAGCGCGTCGCCCGCGTCTACTCGCTCGTCGTCACCGCCGGCGTCCACCGCGCCTCGTCGATCAAGGTCGCCGAGGCCGCCAAGGTGATCGAGAACACCCAGCGCGACCTCAACATCGCGCTGATGAACGAGCTGGCGCTGATCTTCGACCGCATGGGCATCCGCACCCAGGACGTGCTCGAGGCGGCCGGCACCAAGTGGAACTTCCTCAAGTTCACGCCCGGCCTCGTCGGCGGCCACTGCATCGGCGTCGACCCGTACTACCTGACGACGAAGGCGCAGGCGCTCGGCTACGTGCCCGAGGTGATCCTGTCGGGCCGCCGCATCAACAACAACGTCGGGCCGTTCATCGCCCAGCGCGTCGTCAAGATGCTGTCGACCCACGACACCCCGCTGCGCCGCGCGCGCGTCGGCGTGCTCGGCCTGACGTTCAAGGAGAACGTGCCGGACCTGCGCAACAGCAAGGTCCCGGACATCGTCAACGAGCTGAAGACCTACGGCATCGAGGCGATCGTCCACGACCCGCTCGGCAACGCCGAGGAGGCGCACGAGGAGTACGGCATCCACCTCACGCCGCTGTCCGAGTTCACCAACCTCGACGCGCTGATCCTCGCCGTCTCGCACCAGGAGTACCTGCGCGACATCCCCGGGATCCTCGCGCGCGTCCGCGACGGCGGCGTGTTCATCGACGTCAAGAGCGCGGTCGCCCCGTCGGCGGTGTCGCGCGGCGTCCGCTACTGGAGCTTGTGACCGCCGTGAGCCGCTACGACGCGGCGTGCAGCGAGCTGGTCAACGAGCCGAAGCGGTGGCTGGTCACCGGCGTCGCCGGGTTCATCGGGTCGGCGCTGCTCGAGCGCCTGCTCGACCTCGGCCAGACGGTGGTCGGCCTCGACAACTTCGCGACCGGTCACCAGCGCAACCTCGACGACGTCCTGGCGATCCACCCCGACGCCAGGTTGCAGTTCCAGTTCATCGAGGGCGACATCCGCGACCTGGCGACGTGCCGGGCCGCCGCCGCAGACTGCGACTACGTCCTGCACCAGGCCGCGCTCGGCTCGGTGCCGCGCTCGATCAAGGACCCGCTGGCGAGCCACGCCGCCAACGTCGACGGCTTCCTCAACGTCGCGGTCGCGGCGCGCGAGGCTGGCGTCAAGCGCGTCGTCTACGCGTCGAGCTCGTCGGTCTACGGCGACCACCCGGCGCTGCCCAAGACCGAGGACCGGATCGGCCGCGCGCTGTCGCCGTACGCGGTGACCAAGCGGGTCGACGAGCTGTACGCGCAGGTGTTCGCCGACACCTACGACCAGAGCCTGGTCGGGCTGCGCTACTTCAACGTGTTCGGCCGGCGCCAGGACCCCGACGGCCCGTACGCCGCGGTGATCCCGCGGTGGATCGACGCGCTGCTCGCGGGGCGGCCGTGCGTGATCTTCGGCGACGGCAGCAACAGCCGCGACTTCTGCTACATCGACAACGTCGTCCAGGCGAACCTGCTCGCGGCGGTGACGCCGGCGACGAAGGCGCACCCGGTCGGCGGCGTGTTCAACGTCGGGTGCAACGGCAAGACGGACCTGCTCCAGCTCTACGCGCTGATCCGCGACGCGCTGGCGAAGGACTTCCCTGAGGTGGCGAAGGCCGAGCCGACCCACGAGGCGCCGCGCGCCGGTGACGTGGCGCACTCGCAGGCGTCGATCGAGAAGATCGAGGCCGCGCTGGGCTACCGCTGGACCCACGACATCGCCGACGGCATGGCCGAGACGGTGGCGTGGTTCGTCGAGCGCCGCCGCCGGCGCGCCTGATCACGGCCCGCCGGCCGCGGGCCCAGGTTCGGCTTGGACCGGGGGCCCGCCGGTGGCAGGATGCGGGTCTATGCATCCTCGACTGGCTGGCCTGACTGGCTCTGTGATGGCGAAGCTCGCGCTCGGCGCCGCCGCGACGCTCGGCGCGCTCGCGCTCGCGACGTGCGGCGGCGGCGGCAGCGGTGACGACGACGACGACGACGGCGACGGCGGCAACCAGCCCGGCGACGGCGCGCCCGCGCCCGACGCGACGCCGGCGCCGTACTGCTCGCCCCAGAGCGGCACCAGCCTGCGCCTGCAGCTCATCTCGGATGCGTTCGTGCGGCCGGTCGGCATCGCCGCGCCGCCCGCCGACCCGCGGCTGTTCATCGTCGAGCAGGTCGGCCGGATCCGCGTCGTCAAGGACGGCCTGCTCCAGTCCTCGCCGTTCCTCACCGTCGACACCAACGACGGCGGCGACGAGCAGGGCCTGCTCGGCCTGGCGTTCCACCCCGACTACGCCAAGAACGGCCGGTTCTTCGTCTTCTACGTGCTCCAGGGCAGCTACAACCTGCGCGTCGCCGAGTACCACGCCGATCCCAACGCCGACGTCGCGGACGCGACCGAGAAGGTCATCCTCGACATCCCGCACCCCGGCGCCGACAACCACAACGGCGGCACGCTGACGTTCGGGCCCGACGGCCTGCTCTACATCTCGCTCGGCGACGGCGGCGCGGCGAACAACTACTACGAGCACGGCCAGGAGCCGGGCAGCCGGCTCGCCAAGATCCTGCGGATCGACGTCGACGGCGGCGACCCGTACGCGATCCCGTCATCGAACCCGTGGGCCTCGGGCGGCGGCGTCGGCGAGATGTTCGCGTGGGGGCTGCGCAACCCGTGGCGGATCGCGATCGACCCGTCGAACGGCGATCTGTGGATCGGCGACGTCGGGCAGGGCATGTACGAGGAGGTCGACGTCGTCCGCGCCGGCACCAGCGGCCAGAACTTCGGCTGGGCGGTGTTCGAGGGCCCGGCGTGCTTCACCGAGGATCCGGACGGCAACGCCGGCTGCGACAGCCCCGGCGACTACGTCGCGCCGGTCGTCGCGTACGACCGCCAGGGCACCGGCCAGTGCTCGGTGATCATGGGCGGCGTCTACCGCGGCACGTGCATGCCGGACATGGTCGGCCGCGTGTTCTTCGGCGACTACTGCTCCGGCGAGGTCCGCAGCTTCCCGGCCTCGACGAACCAGCTCGACTACAGCGCGACGACCGATCACACCTCCGACGTCGACCCGTCGGGCCTGCTCTACGGCCGGATCTCGTCGTTCGGCGTCGACGGCTACGGCGAGCTCTACGTCGCCGCGCTGCAGGCCGGCGCGGTGTACCGGATCGAGGTCGAGTAGCGGCGACCCGCGCCGAGAACGAGGGATGGGGCGCGTCGAGCGAGCAGGGGCGGAGCGGCCCTTCGTGCGACGCCTCGTCGCCTGGTCGACGCACGCGAGCACACCACGAGTTGCGTGGTTCGCACTGCTATTCGCCTGCACCATCGCCTGGGCGTGGGGGCGGACGGAGGCGGGCGAGGCGGTTCGGGCGCCAAGCGCTGACGGCATCTACTACTACGCGTACCTCCCATCGGTCGTGCTCGACGGCGACCTCGACTTCGCCAACCAGTACGAGGTCACGCGGAACCGCTACCATCTGCAGCCGACACCGACGGGGCGGGAAGGCAACGTGTTTGGCATCGGGCCGGCGGTGTTCCAGTCGCCGTTCTTCGTCGTCGGCCACGGACTCGCGCTCGCGAGCGGGAGCCGGCGCGACGGGTTCTCTCACGTCGAGCTCGCGCTCGTCGGGTGGGCGTCCGTGCTGGCGTCGATGCTCGCCGTCTGGTTCGCGTACCGGGTGGCTCGCCGTCGCGTCGCCGCGCCGGGGACGGCGCTCGCGGCGGCGTTGCTCGTGTTCGCTGGAAGCCCGGTCGTGTACTACGCGGTGCGCCAGCCTGGCTACGCGCACCCGTTCGCCACGCTGTTCATCGCCTGGCTCGTCGACCGGTGGGACGCATCCTACGATCGTGAGCGGACCGTCCGGACGTGGGCCGGCCTGGGCGCGCTGCTCGGCCTCGCTGCGTTGGCGCGTCCGCAACTGGCGCTGTGGGGCGTCTTGCTGGTCGTTGCTGGGCTGCAGGATCTCGTCGCGGCGTGGCGGCGTGGCGACTCCCGGCGCGTCGGCAAGGTCGTCGGCCGCCTGGCCGTCGCGCTGGTCGCCGCGATCGTGTGCTTCTCACCTCAGCTCGTCGCATGGCGCGTGCTCTATGGCGAGTACTACACCGTCCCGCAGGGCGAGCACTTCATGAGATGGGACGCACCGGCGTGGAGCGAGGTCCTGTTTTCGTCGCGCAACGGGCTACTGCCGTGGTCGCCCCTCATCGCGCTTTGTCTGGTTGGCCTCGCGGTCGCGACGGCGCGGCAGTCGCGGCTCGCGGTCGTGCTGATGGTCGGCGTCGCGGCTCAGGTGATGGCCAACGGCGCCGTGTGGGACTGGTGGGCCGGCGGCTCGTTCGGCGGGCGCCGGTTCGATTCGGCGTACGTCGCGTTCGTCATCGGGCTCGCCGTCGTCCTCCAGGCCGCCTGGCGCGTCGCGGTCGAACGTCGTGACGGAGCCCGCCCGGCCGTCGCTCGGGTCGCGGTACTCGCGTGCCCGGCGTTCCTGGTGTCGGCCTGGCTCGCGGCGGCCAACCTCTCGCTCGTCGCGACGACCTCGGCTCGCTCCGTGCGAGCAGAGGGGGGGCGGGCGGCTGCGGTCGACCTGGAGCGCCGTCTCGGCGCGTTTGGGCTGCTGCCTGCGTTGGCGTCGCGGCTGTCGAATCTCCCGGCCCGCGTGGTGTTCGCGTTGCGCTACGAGACGGGCCTCGACGCGTACGATCGCGTCGTCGGTGTTCACTGGATGGGAGAGACGTACCCTGGCCTGAACTCCAGGCCACCCGCACAGCGCGACGAGCGCCGCGCAGGCGACCTCGCGGGACCCTTCCGGGCCGGGTTCGAGGTGGTCCTCGTTCCGCCCGACGATCACCGCGCGCTGCGCACCGCGAGCGGGCGCGGGCGGCTGCTCATCGGCCTCAACCGGCTCGCGCCGGTCACCGTCTCGCTCGAGCTGGCCACGCCTGCCGCGGTCGAGGTCGTCTGGAACGGCGAGGTGGTCAGCTCGGACGACGTCGGGGCAACGGTTCACGCTGTCACAGTCTCGCCCCGCCGCGGCACCAATGTCCTCGAGCTGGAGACCGCGCCGGGCACCGTGCTCCTCCGCGTCACCCTGGAGTCGACTTCACCGCTTTGAACGGCGCCGACGCCGCACGGCGAGCGTGCCGACGCCGGCTCCGACGACCATGAGCGCGCCGGCGAGGCTGTCACGGGGATCGACCGAGCAGCCGCCTGCCGATGACGACGACGGCACCGTGCAGTCCGTGAGGTCCTCGCCATCGGATGCCGCGCAGCTCAGCACGGTCGCGCACTGGCGCGCGGATGGGCCTTCGTTCCCTGCCGCGTCGCGCGCCCGAACTTCCCAGCAGGACTCCTCTCCGGCAGTCAGGGGGGTGAAGACGCGGCACGACTCCCCGAACGGATTGCCGAAGTTCCCGGTCTCCTCCGGGAAGATGATCATCTCGCAGGCTCCGACGTTCGTCTCGAGGCGGACGAGGAGGGTGGTCGCGTCAGGGGCGCCCACTGACAGCCGGATCTGCGTCCGCCCGTCGCAGTCCGTCTGCTCCTCGGCCTCGTTCACGCCGAACCACAGCTCGTCGATGACCGCGGCCGAGGGCGCGGCTTCGTCCGGACCGTCGCCGGTCGTGAAGGTGGTGAGGACCTCCGGTGGGTCGTATTGCCGCACCTCGTACGAGGTGTTCGGCTGCAGGTCTAGCACCGCTCGGTAACGGTATCCGCCACAGGTCAGCTGCTCCATCGAGACCTCGACCGACTCGCCGCCGCCGACCAGGCTCACCACGCTCGGCCCGTTGCCCGTGCGGAACAGCTCCACGTTCGTCGGGACTCCTTCCGTCCCTGGCGCGGGCGAAACGAGGACCGCCGGCGTACATGTGCACGCTTCCGCCGGCCGGTCCGCGATGGCGACACCGCCGATGGCGACCATGACCACGAGTAAACGCCTCTGCCTTGCACATACCCACATGGCAGCAATGTGCCATGGGCGCGTCTTCAACGACAGGCCAGGGCGAGTGTGTCGCCTCCTGCGAGGGCAGCGAGGAGCACGGTCTCCCTCCGGGCGCGCCCTTGCACGGATCGTGGTCGATCAGGCGCGGGTCGCGGCGTGGCGAGGCGCCTCCGTCACGGCTCCTTCTTCCGCTTGCGCGGGCGCTTCGACTCGATGCGCTTCACCTCCGCCTCGAAGTCGCTCTCGAACTCGCGATCCTGGCGGACGCGGAACCTGTCGAAGTGCTCCTCGGCGAGGCGCCGGGCAACCTCGGCGGAGACCTTGCCCGCGTTGGCGAGCACCTCGTACTCGTTGAACTGCAAGAACGCGTCGAGCTTCGCGACCCAGTCGGCCATCTTCATCGGGATCTGCCGGGCGGCCTGGTTCTCGGCGTAGTCGAGGTACATCGACACGACGCGCTCGAGTTCCTTGATCTCGCGCTCGATCAGGTAGTTCTTGGCGACGCTGACGTCGCTCTTGAGGATCTTCCCCTTGGGCGCGTGCTTCCACGTGGTGAGCCCCATCGCGGGCTTGTCGGAGTCGGCGCGCTCGGCGATGAGCTCGGCGGCGGTCTTGCCCGTGACCGCCCAGTGCAGCTTGTTCTGCACGGTCTTGAAGAACGTCTGCGTCGTGTCGGCGTGCTTGTCGTAGTCGATGCTGCACTGCTCGTAGATGTCGGTGATCTTCAGGTAGAACCGCCGCTCGCTGGCGCGGATCTCCCGGATCCGCTCGAGCAGCTCGTCGAAGTAGTCCCTGCCGAAGCGCTTGTTCAGCTTGAGCCGCTCGTCGTCGAGGACGAAGCCCTTGACGATGAACTCGCGCAGGGTCTGGGTCGCCCAGATCCGGAACTGCGTGGCCTGCGCGCTGTTGACCCGGTAGCCGACCGAGATGATGGCGTCGAGGTTGTAGAACTCGATCTCGCGCCTAACTTCGCGAGTTCCTTCGCGTTGAACTCTCCAAATTTCCTGGAGAGTTGCCTCCGGCTTCAGCTCACCCGAGGCGTACACCTCCTTCAGGTGGTAGCTGATCGTGCGCACGTCCACCCCGAACAGCTCGGCCATGCGCCGCTGGTCGAGCCAGAAGGTGTCCGCCTCGTAGAGCACCTCGACGCGCACGGCGTCGTTCGCCGTGCGGTAGATGATGAGCTCGCCCTCGGCGTGATCAGCGGCCATCGTGGGTGCTTCGGGTGGTCGCACGGCATCGTGCCACCACGAGGGCACCGTAGCGTCGGGGCACTCGGGGCGGCAAGTGCGTTGTGGCGCCCCTCGTGATACAGCATCGGCCATGGCGGGAACGGAACGCGAGGACACGCTCGTGATCGAGGGCGCGCTCGACGCGACGAGGAAGCACTACCTCGTCCACCTCGTCCTCACGATCGCTCTCGCGGTGTGGTTCGTCGCGTCGATCAAGTCGCTCGAGACGACCGCGGGCAAGATCAGGGTCGCGGTCCTCGGCGTGATCGCGATCCAGCTCGTGTTCGCGGTGCGCGGCCTCGTCCGGGCGCGCAAGGGTGGCCCCGTGGCGGCCGCCGTCGTGGCGCCCGGACAGCTCGCCAGCGCGGCCGGCTGGCCGAACATCAAGCTGCCGCCGGGGCGTCACCAGACCTCCCTTCGCCTCGAGACCGTCGGGGGCCAGCGCGCCACGCTGCGCGTCCCCGCCGGTCAGATGCCGCACCTCGTCGCCGCGCTCCACCGTCGGTCCCCCGACGCCGACATCACGGTGCAGAACGTCATGCTGACGGCGAGCGTGCGCCCGCGCGTGGCCGCGGCCGATGAGCCGCCCGACCCGTAGTCGGCGCGGCTTCGACGATTCACGCGACCGCGGAGGCGACCTCGCCAGAGAACCGTTCGGCCTGCGTGCGTCGCTGGTGCACCACGGATCAGCATCGGGGGCATGACGCCGCGCGCCGGGCTGTCGGCGATTCCCGCGACAGCGTCGCGGAAATCTACGAGGCCGAGGCGCTCTGCTGCCGAACGTCATGCGGACCGCGAGCCCGAGCCTTGGCGCGCATCGACGAGCAGGCACGCGTTCACGGGGCGGAGTCAGGATCTCGCGTGAACGCGTAGGGGATCGACAGGGAGATCGAGTCGTGATCTAAGGTCTGGGGGAGATGAGCTCTGAGGTTAGAACCGCGGCAGAACGGCATGTGCTCGTCTCGTTGGAGGCGGGCGCCGCCAAGCGCGCCAGACTCACGTTGTGCGTCGAAGTCCCGATAAGGCAATCAGCCAGGGAGTACGTCTGCAGCTACGAAGTGCGGGACGGGGCGACGGTGATCTGTCGGCGTCAGGCGAGGGGAGCAGATTCGATGCAAGCGCTTCTATGGGCGATCGGGATGCTGGCGACAGAGGTCGATCAGTTCGCAAGGCGTCACCGCGGGAAGGTGGAGCGATGGGAACTGGACGACATGCGGCTTGTTGGTCCAGAGCAGCGCAAGGTCGGCGCCGGCATGGCGGGCGCTGATCAACGCGATGGGCCGGAAGCAACGGCCAAGCCACGGTCGCCGCGTTCGAAGCGACCACGCCAGGGGCCAGCCCACGGAGGAAGGTCAGGACGGCCGACACGTCGTCGCTGACGTGAACTGACTGCCACGAGGCCTGGTCGCGACTGTTGGTGGCGAGCAGTGCGTTCCGCTGATGATTGCTCCGCGTGACACGGCGTGAACGGTCTGTGGGACCGGATAGGCCGCAAAGCGCACGCGCGCGGTGCGTCCCGCCGCGGCCGTGGGGTATCGTCGGGTATGGCCGAAGACGACCTGCCGCGCCCCGAGCCCAAGGAGATCGACGAGAAGCTGGCGCTCCAGCTCAAGCACCTCGCCGAGGACAGCGTGCTCAAGGGCGTGCCGTACGGCGACGAGCGGTGTGACAACTGCCTGTACTACCTCGAGCCGGACGCGAAGCTCGCGTACTGCTGGCACCCCAAGCTGCGCATCCTCGTCGGTGGGCAGTGGTGGTGCCAGTGGTGGGAGAAGCAGGACGCCTGACCCGGCGGCCGGGCCCCGCCGATGCGCGTCGACGTCGAGGACAAGGACCAGCTCGCGCCCGAGGTCGAGCACGAGCAGCAGCCGGACAAGGTCGAGGCGCTCGCGCAGGAGCGTCGCGACGAGGACGGCGAGCACGCGGTCGTCGACGAGGAGGAGGACGTGGGCGGCGCGGTCGTCCACTTCACCGCGGTCACCGAGCTGCTCCAGCGGATCCTGGACGGCGAGGACGTCGACGAGGACCACGTCGCCGAGCTGACCGACGAGGAGCGCGACGCGCTCGACGCGATGGAGAGCGCGGTGCTCGGGCGCGACCGCAAGTCCGGCACGCTCATCTACGCCGAGGACCGGCTCGATCTGCTCAACCGCGCGCTCGCGGTGCTGCAGCCGACGCTGGCGCTGGCGCTGACGCCCGAGCTCGACGAGATGCGCGGCCGGTTCGACCAGCTCGTCGTCGAGGTCAGCGAGCTGCGCGACGAGCTGGTGTCGCTCGAGGACGCGCAGGACGAGCTGTTCGAGCAGGATCGCGGCAAGCCCGAGGACGTCGGCGTGCCCGACGAGCCGGCGGACACGGACGAGAAGCCCGACGGCGAGCCCGACGAGGACGAGGACAAGGACGGCGGCACGCAGCGCCCGAGCACGCTCACCGGCAAGCCCGGCGAGCCCGCGGTCGAGCCGCGGCCGTTCGCGACGACGCTCACCGGCAAGCCCGGCGAGCCGGCGGTCGAGAAGCCCTCCGTGCCGTCGACCGTCTACACGCCGGAGCCGGCGGTACCTGCGACGGCCCCCGCGCCCGGGCGCAAGGGCGGCTGAGCATGGGGCTGGCCGACGAGCTCGCGGTGTGGCGGCTGCGCGCCGAGGCCGCGCTGCTGCGCCGGCTCAACGCCGGCCACGGCTTCGCCGATCCGAAGCTGCCGGGCCAGGTGTTCGTGCGCGACGAGGCCGCGCGCGCGCGCCTGGGGCGCAGCAAGCTCGAGCCGCGCGACACGCACAAGAAGCAGGCGGCCGAGGTCGCCGAGGCGCTCGCCGCCGCCGAGGCGCGCGCGGCCGCCGCGCCCGGCCCGCTCGGCGCGCTCGCGTCGCGGCTGCAGCTCGACGCCGGCGCGCGCGCCGTGCTCGGCGCCG
>WYBA01000201.1 GCA_011526095.1 Myxococcales bacterium
CGTGGACATGCCGGCGCGGGCGTCGGCTGGGCCGGCGTGGCGAGCGGGGCCGGCTGCGCGCTGGCGGCCGGCGCGGGCGGCGCCGCGGCCGGCGCAGGGTCGTCCTTCATCATCAGGCTGACCGCGAACATCAGCGCGATCCCGCCGGCGAACGCCGCGGCGACGCCGGGCCAGGGGAACTTGCGTGCGACGGGCACCGGCTCGTGCGCGTGAGCCGCCGGCGCGGCCAGCGACGCGGCCGGCAGCCCGGCCTCGAGCTTGTCGAGATCGGCCGTCGACACGGTCAGGCCCGCGGCGGCGGCGCGCGCGGCGGCGATCGCCTTGGCGGCCTTGGCCTCGGCGGCGCGGGCCCGCTCGTCCGCCTTCTCCAGGCGAGCGCGCAGCAGCGCGACCTCGCTGCCCGGCTCTGCACCGGCGGGCGCCGCGGCGACCGCCTTTGGTGCGTCCTTCGCGACCTGTGCTGCCTGGGCGGTCTGCTCGGCAGCGCGCGCGCGCTCCTCGGCGGCGCGGGCCTTGCCCTCGGCGGCCTCGACGCGGCCGCGCAGCTCGTTCAGCACGGCCTCGGTCTTGGCGTCGCCGCGGGTCGCGACGACGGCGGCGCGCGCCTCGGCCTCGGCCAGCTTGGAGTCGAGCTCCGACAGCCGGCGCTGCAGCTCGGCCTCGCGGCGCTCGGCCTCGGCGCGGACCTGCTCGGCGGCGGCGGCGATCCGCGCCTGCTCGGCGTCGCGGGCGGCCTGCTCCGAGGCCTCGCGCTCGGCCTTGGCGTGCTCGTCGCCCAGGCCCCAGCCACCCATGTCGACCAGGGTCGAGTTGGCGCGCGCGATGAAATCCTCGATGGAGGACTCGACGGTGGGGAGCGACTGCGCCGCCTGCATCAGCGCCGAGGTGCGGCGCGAGCGGTGCGAGCCGTTACCGTTGGCCTTACCGTTCTGGCCGTTCTGTCCGTTGGCGGGGTGCTTCTCGTCGGCAGGCATCGGTACCTCCGGACCCGGGCCTGGGAGACGGCGCCGGGTCACAACAACTCAGGGTAGCGCGGGTGACGGACCGGGGGGAGAAAACGAGATCAGACCGGGGCGAGGCCCCACTTATGGATGCGGCCGCGGCCGCGGGCGCGTGGCGTAGATCATCGCCACGTCCTGGCCGGGGGCGGTGTGGCCCTCGCCGTCGTCGCCGAGGCTGCCGTCGTCGACCTCGACCACGTCGAGGTCGTGGAACGCGCGGGCCTCGCGCTCGATCTCGACGGCGCTGACGAAGCCGTGCTCGGCGATGATCCGGCCGATCGAGCCCCGGCGCTCGCTCCAGTGGGTCGCCAGCGCGGCCAGCCATTGTTCGTCGTCGATGACCCGGCGGTCGCGCAGGAACTCGCCGAACCGGACGGGCTGCAGGACGGCGGTGGCCGCGGCGGCGGCGCGGCGGGCGTCGGGCTGGGTCGCTTCGGTGTGCCAGGTCATGGAATGTGCACGAGCGGCGGGGCCCCTCGGCGCGGCGCAGAGTAGCCTACCTCGGCACCGCGCTGTCCAGCCAAAACGTGAGGCGGCCCCAGGGCCCCGGCCCGTCCCCGCCGCGGTGTTGACTTGGGAGGCCCTCCCCCCGAGGATGCGCCTCCCATGGCTCCAGCTCCGGGCGGCGGTCGCCGCAGATCCTCTCAGCAGCGGGGCGCCCCGATCGTCCGCCGCAACACGATCCGCCTGCCCTGGGACGTCGCGCGCCGCGTCCGCGCCGGCCACCCCTGGGTCTACCGCGAGGCGCTGGGCCCGCGGCCGGGCCGCGACGCGGCCGGCACCGCGCTGGACCTCGTCGATCCCGACGGCGAGCCGGTCGGGCGCGGCCTGTCCGAGGGCGACGGCACGATCGCCGTCCGCGTGTTCACGCGCGACCCGCGCCGCGCGATCGACGCCGAGCTCGTCGCCGCGCGCGTCAAGTCGGCGGTCGCGCTGCGCGGCCGGCTGCTCGTCGGCGAGGTGCTCGAGCACACCCGCCTGATCAACGGCGAGAGCGACGGGCTGCCCGGCGTCGTGGTCGAGCGCTACGCCGACTACCTCGTGTGCCAGCTGTTCACGCCGGCGCTCGGCGAGGGCCCGCTGCGCGAGGCGCTGTACGACGCGCTGGTCCGCGAGGTCGCGCCGCGCGGCATCTACGAGCAGCGGCGGTTCCGTTCGCTCGGCGGCGAGGCCCCGCGCCAGGCCGCCGCCGACCTGGTGCGCGGCGAGGCCGCGCCGATCGAGTTCGAGGTGCGCGAGGGCGCGCTGAAGTTCTGGGTCGACGTCACCGCGCCGCTGTCGACCGGCCTGTTCGCCGACCTGCGCGAGGGCCGGCGCGCGGTGCAGCAGTGGGCGCGCGGCCGCCGCGTGCTCAACCTGTTCAGCTACACCGGCGCGATCTCGGTCTACGCGATGGCGGGCGGCGCGACCGAGGTGTGCGCGATCGACGTCGCGCCCAAGGCGCACGCGCGCGCGCGCAAGAACTTCGCCGCGTCGGGGTTCGACCCCGAGAAGCCGGAGCACATCGTCGGCGACTCGATGACCGTGTGCACCAAGTTCGCCGAGCGCGGTCGCAAGTTCGATCTGATCGCGATCGATCCGCCGGCGTTCGCGTCGGCGGCGGCGCGCGGCGGCCGGCCGTGGAGCGCGATCCGCGACTACGCCGAGCTGGTGACGGCGTGCCTGGGGATCCTCGAGCCCGGGGGCCTGCTGGTCGCGGCGTCGTCGACCCACAAGGTCGATCAGATCGAGTTCGACGCGATGCTCGCCGACGGCGCGGCGGCCGCGGGCTGCGAGCTGTCGGTGATCGATCGCCGCGGGCTGCCGGTCGACTTCCCGGTGTCGCCGGCGTTCCCCGAGGGCAACTACCTCAAGTTCGCCGTCGCGATCCGGCGCTAGGTCGTGACGGGGCGCGCTCTCAGGATTGATCAGCGCTCCGGTTGCTCGAACCGGTTGTGATTCCCAACCGTTCGCCCTGAGCCGTCGGTCGGCGCGCAGCGCC
>WYBA01000202.1 GCA_011526095.1 Myxococcales bacterium
CCCGACCTCTACGTCCGGTTCGGCGCGCAGCCGACGTCCTCGACCTACGCGTGCCGGCCCTACGCCGACGGCGCGGCCGAGAGCTGCAACCTGACCGTGCCGGCCGGCGCGACCCAGGCGTACGTCTCGGTGCTCGGCTACGCCGACGCCAACACCTACCAGATCGCGGTGACCTCGGGCGGCTCGATCCCGACGAGCTACGTGTTCAACGCCAGCGCCGCGAAGCTGTACAAGGTCCACACCGACGTCGACTACATCTCGGAGTCGCCGGCGAACCAGGACGGCAACCTCGCCTCGACGATCGACCGCTACACCCGCACCGACCGCTACGACTACATCCTCGAGGTCGACGCCGCGGGCAAGATCATCGGCGGCGAGTGGGTCGGTGACTCCAAGCGCAACCACCCCGACTTCGTGTGGCTGCCGGTGCGCTCGACCTCGACGACCGTCGCGGGCGGCAAGATCACCTACGCCAACGTCAAGATGCTGCTCGACCTGTCGGTCGCCGACGACTCGGGCACGCCGACCGACCCGACCGAGAAGGTCGTCAACGACAGCGGCACGCTGGCCAAGGGCGCGTGGAAGCAGCTCGGTCCGTTCAAGGTGGCGGCGGGCGCGACGCTGACCGCGACGATGACCGGCGACGGCGACGTCGACCTCTACGCCCGCAAGGCCGCGGCGCCGACCGCGACGACCTACGACTGCCGCCCGTACCGCGACGGCAGCGAGGAGCAGTGCTCGATCGTCGGCCCGGCCGACGTCTACGTCGGGATCAACGGCTACGCGACCACCAGCAACTACGCGGTCGAGATCCGCTACGTCGAGGGTGGCGGCACGGTGCCGCCGCCGCCGCCGCCGCCGCAGGTCACGCACCTCGACGTCACCGGCGACGTCGCGCTCGGCGAGCTCAAGCAGTTCACGGTCGACGTCGTCGCCGGCCGCCGCATCGTCATCCGCACGTTCTCGACCGTCGACATCGACCTCTACACCCAGTTCGGCGCGGCGCCGACGACCAGCGCGTACCTCGCCCGAGGCTACACCTCGAGCGGCAACGAGACGATCTCGTACACGCCGACCTCCAGCGGCAAGCTCCACATCGCGGTGCACGGCTACAAGGCCGGCGCGTTCACGCTCCGCACCGCGGATCAGTGACTCCCCCTCCACGTGAGCCGAGGCGCCCCGGGCGCAACGTTCACAGGTGACAGGCCGGCGCGCGCGCGCCGGCCTGTCGCCGTTTATAGTCCGGCCGTGATCCGCGTCTGCTTCGTCTGCCTCGGCAACATCTGTCGCTCGCCCACCGCCGAGGGCGTCATGCACCACCTGGTGCGCGAGGCCGGCCTCGCCGATCGCGTCGTGATCGACAGCGCCGGCACCGGCGACTGGCACCTCGGCGAGCCGCCCGACCGGCGGACCCAGGCGGCCGCGCGCCGGCGCGGGCTCGAGCTCGATCACCTGCGCGCGCGGCTGTTCACCGCCGACGACTTCGCGCGGTTCGACCTGGTGCTCGCGATGGACGCCAGCAACGTCGCGAACCTCGAGCGGATGGCGCCCGACGGCGCGGCGCGCGCGCGGATCCGCCTGCTGCGCAGCTTCGACCCGACGGCGCCGGCCGGGGCCGAGGTGCCGGATCCGTACTACGGCGGCCCGGGCGGGTTCGAGGAGGTGCTCGACGTGTGCGAGCGGGCGTGCCGCGGGCTGCTCGCGCACGTGCGCGCGAGCCTGGGGGCCTGACGTGGACGCCGCGCTGCGCGCGGAGATCGAGGGCGCGCTCGGGGCGCGCCTGGTCCACGCCGAGCCGGTCGCCGGCGGCGACATCAACCAGGCGGCGCGCGCGCGCCTGGCCGATGGTCGCGTCGTGTTCGTCAAGCACCACGAGGTCGCGCCGCCGGGGATGTTCGATGGCGAGGCGCACGGCCTGGGCTGGCTCGCCGCCGCCGGCGCGCTGCGCGTGCCGCGCGTGCTCGGCCACGGCTCGCGCTGGCTCGCGCTGGAGTGGCTCGAGCCCGGCCACCGCGTCGCCGACTTCGACGCGCGGCTCGGGCGCGGGCTCGCGCAGCTCCACCGCGCCGGCGCGCCCGGGTTCGGGCTCGATCGCGCCAACTTCCTCGCGACGCTGCCGCAGGACAACCGCGCCGCCGCCGACTGGCCGACGTTCTGGCTGGAGCGCCGGCTGCGCCCGACCGCCGAGCTCGCGATCGCGCGCGGCCGCGGGCCGGCGCGGTGGCGCGCCGACCTCGATCGGCTGGCGGCGGTGCTGCCGGCCATCGCAGGGCCGGCCGAACCGCCGGCGCGGCTGCACGGCGATCTGTGGACCGGCAACGTCCACGTCGACGACGCCGGCGCGCCGGCGCTGATCGACCCGGCGGTCTACGGCGGGCACCGCGAGGTCGACCTCGCGATGCTCGCGCTGTTCGGCACCGTGTCGCCCGGGCTGATCGCCGCCTACGACGAGGTGTGGCCGCTCGCCGACGGCTGGCGCGACCGCGTCGCCTTGTGGCAGCTCTACCCGCTCCTCGTCCACGCGGTGCTGTTCGGCGGGGGCTACGGCGCGCAGGTCCAGCGGGTGCTCGACGCGCATTCGTGACGAGACGCCGCAGCTCGGGCGCCCTCGGCGCGGCGGTGAACGGTGTTTGCGATGGTCGGGCGCGCGCGCCCGCTGGTAGGCTTCGCGCCGATGTCCACCGCAGCCCCTGCCGTGACCCTCGACGACGCTCGCCTCCTCGCCGAGGCGGCGCGCAAGCTGACCGACGCCGCGCTCGCCCGCGCGACGGACCTGACGGCCAAGGGCGACAAGATCGACGAGCACCAGGTCGTGGTCGATCGCGTCGCCTACGCCGCGACCGAGGCCCGCGCCGCGATCGAGCTGGTGGCGGCGGCCGCCGCCGCGCGCGCCGGCGGGCAGGGCGACGACCACCTCGATCGCCTCGCGGTCGCGGCGGCCGCGGAGCTCGCGCGCAGCGCGCGCGACCGGCTCGACCCGATCGCCATGGACCTCGGCCTCGCCGACGAGATCGAGGGCGCGTACGCCGAGGTCCGCGCGACCCTGCGCCGCGCCGGCGGCGAGGCGCTGGTCCGCGCGATCGGCCGCCACGTCGCCGAGACCGCCGGGCGCAACGCCTGGCCGCTCGACTCGACGCTGGCCGAGGTGCGCAGCTCGGTGCGGCAGTTCGCGGAGAAGGAGGTCGCGCCGCACGCCGAGCACATCCACCGCCACGACGAGCTGATCCCCGAGCGGTTCATCACGACGATGGGCGAGCTCGGTTACTTCGGCCTGTCGGTGCCGGAGAGCTACGGCGGCCACGAGCTCGGCAACCTCGCGATGATCCTCACCACCGAGGAGCTGTCGCGCGCCTCGCTCGCCGCCGCGGGCTCGCTGATCACGCGGCCGGAGATCCTGGCCAAGGCGCTGCTCGCCGGCGGCACCGAGGCGCAGAAGCAGACCTGGCTGCCGAAGATCGCCGCGGGCGAGAAGATGGTCGCGATCTCGGTGACCGAGCCCAACGTCGGCAGCGATGTCGCCTCGGTCGCGTGCCGCGCGACGCGGGGCCAGGTCGACGGCCAGGACGGCTGGTTCATCGAGGGTGCCAAGGCGTGGTGCACGTTCGCCGGGCGCGCCGACGTGATCGCGCTGCTCGCCCGCACCGATCCGGATCCGGCCAAGGGCGCCAAGGGCCTGTCGCTGTTCATCGTCGAGAAGCCGAGCTTCGACGGTCACGAGTTCGTCGCGTCGCAGCCGCACGGCGGCAAGCTCGAGGGCAAGGCGGACCGCACCCCGGGCTACCGCGGCATGCACAGCTACACCCTGGCGTTCGAGCGGTGGTTCGTCCCCGCCGCGAACCTCGTCGGCGGCGCCGCGGGCGAGGGCAAGGGCTTCTACCTGCAGATGGCCGGGTTCGCGGCCGGCCGGCTGCAGACCGGCGGCCGCGCCTGCGGCGTCGCCCAGGCCGCGCTCGAGAAGACCGCGGAGTACGTCACCCAGCGGGGCCAGTTCGGCCGGCCGATCCTCCAGTTCGGGCTGACCCAGTACCACCTCGGTCGGATGGCGGCGAAGCTGGCCGCCGCGCGCGCGATCACCTACGCCGCGGCGGTCGCGATGGACGGCGACGAGCGCAAGGCCGCGCCGCTGGCGGCCCAGGCCAAGCTGTTCGCGTGCGACGTCGCCGTCGAGGTGACCCAGCTCGGCCAGCTCCTGCACGGCGGCTGGGGTTACGCCGAGGAGTACGCGATCAGCCGCTACGTGGTGGATGCCCAGGTGCTGCCGATCTTCGAGGGCGTCAAGCCGATCCTGGCGCTCAAGGTCGTGGGGCGCGCGCTGCTCGCCGGCGCCTAGCTACGCCCACCTCGGCCCACACGTCGACCACCGGCCGCTCCCTCACGCCGCGCGCGCGATCTCGCGGAGGAGGTTGCGGTCGGGATAGGATGGTGGTCCATGAGCCGGCGCCTGCTGCTTGGGCTCATCCTGGGGATCGTTGCGCTGGTCGGCCTCGACCACCGCCCAGCGTCCGCCCAGGGTGAGCCCGTCAAACCCTACGTCTTTCTCATCGTCGACACGTCGGGGTCGATGGACGCATCGACCGGGCAGGGCCCGCCGAGCTGCGGCGGGATCGACCAGCGGCTCGATCACGCCAAGTGCGCCATCTACAACGTCGCCGCGTCGTACGGCGACATGGTGCTCGGCCTGGGCCGGTTTCGCTTGAGCACGACGGACACCAACTGCGCCAACGGCTGCTCGATGTCAGGCATCGAATGCGGCTCGTGCAACAACAGCACGGGCTCCGGCTGCACCGCGACGATGTCCAACCCGGGGCGGCTCGAGGTGCTGACGGGCCTGGTCGACGGCGCCAACGAGGACGTCATCACGTGGACCAACTTCACGTGCGGCACCTGCGGCACCTCCCTCGCGAGCGATCCCGACATCTACATCGGCGGCTGGACGCCGGTCGCCGGGGCGCTCAAGGGCGCGAAGGCGTACTTCCAGGGCGACGAGTACGTCCAGAGCTCGACCGCCGAGGACACGCTGCTGTGGGACGACGCCGCGCCGGGCTTCGATCCGATCCGCAACGACCCGCTCAAGGACGTGTTCCTGCCCAGCGGCGAGCAGTGCCGGCCGTACATCGTCATCATGCTCACCGACGGTGACGAGACGTGCACCACGTTCGCGAACACCGAGGACGCGGCGGAGGCGCTGCTGACGACCGTCGTCGACGGCCAGACCTACCGGATCGAGACCAAGCCGATCGGCTTCGGTCAGTCGCCGGGCGACACCCAGATCGAGGGGCTCGCCCACGCTGGCGGGGCGACCAACGTCACGGGCGTCAACGAGGGGTTCTACGCGCAGAACGAGGAGGACCTGCAGATCGCGATCTCCTCGATCATCGCCGACGCGATCAAGTTCGAGCAGTGCAACGACCTCGACGACGACTGCGATCTGCTGATCGACGAGGACTTCCCGAACAAGGGCGGCGCCTGTGACAACGGCCTGCTCGGGGTGTGCCGCGGCACCGGCTCCTACGTGTGCAACGGCACCGGGACCGGCACCGAGTGCATGATCACCGACCCGGGCGAGCTCGCGACGTCGGAGACGTGCGACGGCGAGGACGACGACTGCGACGGGTTCGTCGACGAGGGCGCGTGCATGGGGTGCAGCGGGGTCGAGC
Organism: Myxococcales bacterium; assembly: GCA_011526095.1. Taxonomy (GTDB): domain Bacteria; phylum Myxococcota_A; class Polyangia; order Haliangiales; family Haliangiaceae; genus WYBA01. The sequence continues at coordinate 5,658 of WYBA01000202.1, forward strand.
TGTGCAACGGCATGGACGACGACTGCGACATCGCGGTCGACGAGGATCTGACCCGGGCGTGCGGCACCGACATCGGGGTGTGCGAGCCGGGCACCGAGACGTGCGTCGACGGGGCCTGGGTCGGCTGCGACGCCAGCCCGCTGCCAGGCACCGAGACGTGCAACGGCCTGGACGACGACTGCAACGGCACGCCCGACGGGTTCGCCGAGTCGTGCACCAGCCTGCCGCCGCCCGGCAACCCGAACACCGGGCCGTGCCGCCCTGGCACCCGGGTGTGCCCGCCCGACGGCTCCGGCGAGTTCGGCGCGTGCATCGGCGAGGTCGTGCCGGTGACCGAGGTGTGTAACCTGGTCGACGACGACTGCGACGGCACGATCGACGAGGACACCGGCGGCGCCGACTGCTCGAGCAGCTGCGGCGTCGGCACCACCCAGTGCGTCAACGGCGTGATCGAGTGCGACGCGATGCCCGCGACCGACGACGAGACGTGCAACGGGTTCGACGACGACTGCGACGGCCAGACCGACGAGGACGCGCCGCCCGGCCCGGCCTGCGACAACGGCGGCCAGCTGTGCAACGGCCAGGAGCTGTGCATCGGCGGCGACTACGTCTGCGTCGGCGAGACCGCCGAGCCCGAGCTGTGCAACTGCGAGGACGACGACTGCGACGTCCAGGTGGACGAGGACACGTGCGGCGGCGGCTCGACCTGCGTCAACCCGGCCGACGATCAGTACGACTGCCAGTGCGCGCAGCCGTGCGCCGGTGGCGAGTTCCCGTGCCCGGTCGGCCGCGTGTGCGTCGACGACTTCTGCCTCGTGGACCCGTGCTTCGGCGTGAGCTGCGGCCTCGACGGCGACGGCAACGCGACCGAGTGCGTCGGCGGCGAGTGCGTGGCGATCTGCGACTCGCTGAACTGCCCCGCGCCGCTGATCTGCTACGGGCCCGAGGGCGAGTGCCGCCCGGACGACTGCACGACGTTCCCGGAGCGCTGCACCGGCGAGCAGCTGTGCGTCGGCGGCGCGTGCGTGTCGGACCCGTGCGCCGGCGTGACGTGCAGCGGCGAGCAGTACTGCTTCGACGGCGACTGCGTCGGCAGCTGCGCCGGCGTCGACTGCCCGTCGGGGCAGGAGTGTCGGTTCGGCGCCTGCGTCGACGTGCCGTGCCCGACCGGCTGCCCGGGCGGCCAGGTGTGCAACCCGGACTCGGGCGCCTGCGTCGACGACGAGTGCGGCAACCAGATGTGCCCGCAGGGCGAGGTGTGCGACCCGCTCACCGGCGACTGCGTGCAGGACCCGTGCGTCGGGGTCGAGTGCCCCGGCGAGCAGGTGTGCTCCGAGGGGAGCTGCTTCGCGCCGGATGACCTCGTCGACGCGGGCGTCGACGCCGACACCGACAACACGTACGTCTCCGCGGCGGGCGGCGGCGGCTGTGCCGCGGGCGGCGGGGCCGGCGGCGGCGCGGCGGCGCTGGCGCTGCTCGCGCTGGCCCTCGGCCTCGCCACCCGACGCCGTCGCGCGGCGGGAGGTGCGGCGTGAGCCGCCGCGGCTGGAGCCGGGCGATCGCGGCGCTCGCGCTGGCGCTCGGCGTGGCGGTGGGCGCGAGCGGCTGCGCGCTCGACGCGCAGTGCCTCGACTGCGTCACCGGCGACGATGACGACGGCGGCGGCGGGAACCAGGACGGCGGCGTCGACGCCAATGACGGCGGCACGCCGCCGGATGCGTGCATCCCGACCGGGTTCAACGAGGAGTGCAACGGCCTCGACGACGACTGCGACGGCGAGACCGACGAGGACGCGCTGACGGTCGGCGACGACTGCGGCACCGACGAGGGCGAGTGCACCGCCGGCGTGGTCACGTGCGTCGACGGCGACCTCGGCTGCACCGGCGTGCCGGCGGCGCCCGAGGCGTGCGACGACCTCGACAACGACTGTGACGGCGAGGTTGACGAGGGCAACCCCGAGGGCGGCGAGGAGTGCGGGACCGACGTCGGCGAGTGCATCGCCGGCCTCACGACCTGCGTCGGCGGCGTGGTCGACTGCGTCGGCGACGTCGGCGCGGTGGGGATGGTGGCGGAGAGCTGCGACGGCCTCGACAACGACTGCGACGGCGAGTTCGACGAGGACCTGCCGACGATGGGCAGCTGCGGGACCGACACCGGCGAGTGCATGTTCGGCACGCTGATGTGCGTCGGCGGCGGCGTGCAGTGCGTCGGCGGCGACGGCCCAGTGCTCGAGCTGTGCGACACGCTCGATCAGGACTGCGACGGCAACCCGACCAACGGGTTCAACCTGACGATCGACATCGCCAACTGCGGCACGTGCGGACACTCGTGCGTCGGCGAGCTCGACAACGCCAGCGAGAAGTGCGAGGGCGGCCAGTGCGCGATCGCGTCGTGCGAGGCCGATTACCACGACAACAACGGGGTCGACGCCGACGGCTGCGAGTACGGTCCGTGCGAGTTCGCCGGCCCGGTCGAGGCGTGCAACAACGTCGACGACGACTGCGACGGTGACGTCGACGAGAACATCGCGCCGCCGCCCTTGTGCAACCAGGTCGGCGCGTGTGCGGGCACCGTCGCGACGTGCACGGCGAGCGGGTGGGACTGCGTCTACACCGGCGACGTCTCGGTCGACGCGATGGGCAACCTCACGCCCGAGACCGAGTGCGACGGGGTCGACAACGACTGCGACGGGCGGGTCGACGAGTCGCACCCGCTCGAGGGCACCGCGTGCAACGACGGCGCGAACGGCGTGTGCCGCGCGTTCGGCACGTACGCGTGCGACGCCGCCGACGAGGACGGGCCGGTGGTGTGCGTGATCGACACGCCCGGCCAGCCCGCCGGGACCGAGGTCTGCGACAACCTCGACAACAACTGCAACGGCACCGTCGACGACGGCGCGTCGACGGGCGCGCTGCAGGACTGGGTGACGATCGGCGGCGGCAAGCAGATCATGAAGTACGAGGCGTCGAAGCCCGACGCCACGACGAGCCTGGTCGGCTCGGTGACGACCCACGCGTGCTCGCGGTCGGGGGTCCAGCCGTGGACCAACGTCACGCAGCCGCAGGCGGAGGCGGCGTGCGCGTCGATCGGCGCGCGGCTGTGCACCGAACAGGAGTGGCACATGGCGTGCTCGGCGCGGACGCCGACGACGTTCCCGGTGACCGAGCCGGCCGCGAGCAACGGCTACATCTTCCTCGAGGCCGAGGACCACGTCGCGAACACGCCGCGGACCTCGGGCGGGACGATCCGCGCGTGGGTGCCGGACTACACGCCCGGGTTCTCGGGCCTGTCGGCGCTGCGCGCGTCGCCGGACACGGGCGCAGATCTCAGCGCGGCGAACGCCGACGCGCAGGGGCCGCGGCTCGACTTCACCGTCGACTTCACGCAGACCGGCAACCACTACGTCTGGGTTCGCATGTACAGCCCGCAGAGCAACGACGACACGCTGTGGGTCGGGATCAGCACGGCGCCGGCCACCACCGATCCGACGCGGTCGATCCAGACGGCCGTGAACAACGCCTGGGTCTGGCAGCGGACGGGTTCGATCAGCGTGCCGGCGACCGGGGTGCGGACGGTGAGCCTGTACATGCGCGAGGATGGCTTGAGGGTCGATTCGATCGTGATCACCCGCAGCAGCAGCACCACGGCTCCGACCGAGACCTCGACCAACGGCGGTGACTGGGCGTTCGCGTCGAACCCCGACACGTACGTCGGGACGACCTGCAACGGCGACGACTACGACACCGATGGCGTCGCCGCCGGCGACCAGGACGCGGTCCTGCCCACGGGCACGCTGGGGCAGTGCTACGCCAACCGCACCGACCCCCACGACGCGTTCGACCTCACCGGCAACGTCAAGGAGTGGACCGCGGAGCGCACGCCGGGCGTGAACCCGGCGCGCGGCGGTGCCTCGAACAACGAGGAGCAGGGGCTGACCTGCGCCAACGCGTTCACCGCGGCCAACGACAGCTTCTTCTTCCCGAACGTCGGGTTCCGCTGCTGCCGGGCCACGCCCTGACCGGGGACGCGAGGCGCGCGGTCAGGTCATCGGCGCGGGCACCCAGCCGCCGAGCGCGTCCTCGAGGGCGCGCGCGACGGCGAGGGTGAGGCGGTCGTTGCCGCGGCGGGCCGCGACCTGCACGCCGACCGGCAGGTGATCCGCGTCGAAGCCGGCGGGCACCGCGGTGGCGGGCAGCCCGGTGATGCTGAACAGCGACGTGCACACCGCGTCGAACGGCGTCAGCAGCGGCCAGACGTGGCGCGGCGCCGGGCGGCTGAACGGCGGGTGCAGCATCACGCCGCGCGGGCCGAGCACGTCCTCGAGCGCGGCCTGGACCTCGGCCAGCGGCGGCGCGCCGCCGAGGACGAACCGCTCGAACGGCTTGGTGACGCGGTCGATCGCGATCAGGCCCAGCGTCGGCACCGAGTAGCGCGCGCGGCCGCGCGCGGCGCGCCACAGCTCCGGCACGACGCGCAGCGGCGCGCCGCCCGACACCAGGTCGGCGAAGCTCGTCGGCGGCTCGCCCGGGTCGGCGACGCCGGCCTTCGACAGCGCGGCGAGCCACACCGCGACGCTCTTGCCGAAGATCTTGCGCCAGGTGGCGTCGTCGAGCTCGACCACCTCCGCGCCGCGCGCGGCGAGCGCGGCCGCGGCGCGGTCGATCGCGGCGCGCATCACCGGCGCGATCCGGATCCGCGCGTTGCGCGTGACCGGGATGACGCGCACGCCGCGCAGCTCGCCGGCGGCGAGCGCGGGATCGGCCGGGGGCAGGGCGTGGCGCGCGAGCGACTGCCCGTCGGGCCCGGCGATCAGCTCGAGCACGCGCTCGGCGTCGGCGACGGTGCGGGTGATCGGCCCGGTGCACAGCACGCGCTCGGCCTCGGCGCTGGTGCGGCCCCAGTGGCTCGTGTTCGGGACGAGCAGCTCGGACGGCTTGTGGCCGACGCACCCGCACATCCCCGCCGGGATCCGGATCGAGCCGGCGATGTCGGAGCCGAGGCCGAACGGCGAGGCGCCGGCGGCGACGAGCGCGGCCTCGCCGCCGCTCGAGCCGCCGCACGTCCGCCGGACGTCCCACGGGTTGTGGGTGCGGCCGTACAGCGGGTTGGACGTCTCCATCCACATCCCGCCCTCGGGGACGTTGGTCTTGCCCAGGACGATCGCGCCGGCGGCGCGCAGGCGCTGCACGACCGTGGCGTCGTGATCGGCGACGACGTCGGCGCGGGCGTGCAGCCCGGCGGTCCACGGCAGGCCGTCGACCGCGAGGAACTCCTTGATCGTGCATGGCACGCCGAGCAGCGGCGGCAGCGCGGCCTTGTCGGGCGCCTGGCGCACGCGCGCCTCGGCGGCGAGCGCCTCGCGCCGCGCGTCGGCGAGGCGCTCGGAGATCATCGCGTTGAGCCGCGGGTTGACCGCGGCGAGGCGGTAGAGGTGCGCGTCGAGCACCTCGACCGGCGAGACCTCGCCGCTGCGGATCATCGCGGCGAGGCGCCAGGCGGGCGCCGTGGTGAGCGTGGCGCGGACGTCAGATCGCACGGAGCACCTCCCGGGCGGCGCGCTCGCCGGACTCGAGCGCGCCTTCGATGTAGCCGGTCCACTCGGTCGCGGTCTCGGTGCCGGCGAAGTGGACGCGGCCGACGGGCTCGCGCAGCGACGCGCCGGTGGAGGTCAGCGCGCGCGGCGACATCACGGCGACCGGGCAGCCCAGGCTCCACGGCTCGGCCGCCCAGTCGGCGACGGCGACCGCGGACGGGTGGCGCGCCTCGTCGCCGAACCACCGCGCGAGCTGGGCGAGCACGCCGGCCTCGTCGTGGCCCGGCGCGGTGAGCCACCGGCGCGCGGCCTCGGCCTGGACGAACGCCAGCAGCGCGGGCTGGCGCAGGTCGTGGCTGGAGTTGTCGAACGCCAGCGCGACGGGGCCGCGCGTGCTGACGACCTCGCCGGAGCAGCCGCGGTCGCGCCAGAACGGGCGGTCGTAGGTGGCGATGACCTTCACGATCGCGCCCATCGCGGCGCGCTGGACCAGCTGGACGCGGCGCGCGGGCGGCGCCGGGTCGAGCTCGATCCGCGCGGCGAGCGGCGGCGGGATCGCGACGATCGCGCGGCGCGCGGCGATCGCGCCGCGGTCGGAGGTGACGATCACGCCGGCGTCGGCGCCGGTGCCGGCGTGGGCGATCCGCCGCACCGGCGCGGCGAGGTGCACGGCGTCGCCGAGCTCGGCCGCCCACCGGTCCGCGATCGTCTGCGCGCCGTCGACGAACCGGCGCTCCTGCGCGCCGCCCTCGATCTCCGACAGCGCGAGCAGGCCGCCGCCGGCGCGCAGGTAGGCGAGGAACCACAAGAGGGACAGCTCCGCCGGCTCGACGCCGAAGATCGCGCCGACCGCGACGTCGAGCAGCGCGCGGACGCGGCGGCCCCGGATCCGCCGCGCGTGCTCGGCGACGGTCGCGCGATCGAGCTCGGCGGCGCCCGGCGACGACGCCGGATCGCGCGCCGACACGCGGGCCATCATGCGGTCGAGCCGGCGCAGCGCGAGGTGGAGCTCGGCCAGCTCGAGCGGGCGCAGCGCCGGGATCGCGCCCTTGTAGCGGGCGACGCGGGCGCCATCGTCGAGCAGCTTGTCGCCCGCGGTGTAGGTCGGGAACGTCGCGACGCCGAGGCGCTCGGTCAGCGCGGCGAGGCGGCGCTGACCCGGGCCGATCCACTGGCCGCCGAGGTCGAACCGCGCCGCGCCGACCGGCCGGGTCCACACCCGACCGCCGACGCGGTCGCGCGCCTCGAGCACCGCGACGCGCGCACCGGCTGCGCGCAGCGCCGTCGCGGCGGCGAGCCCGGCGAACCCGGCGCCGACGATCACGACCTCGACGCGATCGGGGAGCTGCGTCACGCGAGCATGGTCGAGGCTCGCCGCGGCGGGGTCAAGGGTGCGCGGAGGCGACGCGACTTCAGTGCGCGCGGCGCGCGCGTGCGTGCGTGCCGAGAGGGGACGGGAAGGTCCCCTCTAGAAATCGCTGCCGATCGCGAAGCCGATCGTCCAGCGCGTGGCCTCGACGTCGATCGATCCGCGCGCGCCGCGCGGGTCGTGCAGGCGGTAGAAGTCGTAGCCCTGATCGATGTACGCGGCGATCGTGCCGCGGGGGCCGAGCTTGCCGCGCTTGCACACGTCGGACACCACGCACGCGATCAGCAGCGGCGGGTAGAGCAGCCCGGCGAGCGGCGCCTTGCCCTTGACCTGCAGCCCGGTGCCGACGCCGAGCCCGCGGCCGCCGTAGTCCTCGAGCTGCGACGTCGTGACCGTCATCCGGCTGGCCGAGCCACGGACGTAGACCTCCCACAGCCGGCTGATCGGGACGTTGTACTTGACGTCGAGGCCGTAGCTGAACAGCTCGGGCTCCTGCGTGTCGGCGTGGTCGACCTGCGTGTCGGCCGAGAGGAAGCCCTCGATCGCGATCCGGTCGGCGCGGAACCCCAGCGCGGCGCGGATGCGGAACGCGCCGTCGGTCCACGCGCCGAGCTCGTTGTCGAACCTGGTCCCGCCGAACCCCTCGGAGAAGTAGAGGCCGTCGGCGCGGGCGGGGGCGGGGGCGGCCACGGTGGCCACGAGCGTGGCGAGGAGCGCGAGCGATCCGGCGGCGACCTTCATGCGATCACGTTAAGCAACGGCGGTGCCACGGTGCCAGCGACGGGCGCTCACCGGAATTCGCAGGCTTGCCCACCGCGCGCCTCGGAGGCCCGCTGGCAGGCCAAGGGACCGCGACATGGCTGTCAGGGCGCGGCGAGCGCGATCATCCTGTCCCACATCGGCGCCGCCGGGTCGAGGTGGAGCCCGGGCAGCCCGCGCAGGCGCGCGATCGCCGCGCCGTCGCCGGCCAGCGCGGCGCGCACCGCGGCGAGGATCGGCAGGACGTCGCGCGCGAACCCGGCGGCGGCCATCTGGCGCGCGGCGGTCGCCGCCAGCGCCCGCGCCGCGTCGCGTTCGCCCGCGAACAGCCGCGCCAGCGCCGCGGCCTCGAGCACGATCGGCGTGGGCGACGGGTAGCTGGCGGCGCGCAGCGCCGCGTCGGCCGCCCCGGCCTCGTCGCCCGTCATCGCCAGCTCGATCGCGAGCGTCGCCATCGCGTCGCGCGCGTCGGGGAACGCCTCGAGGCACGCGCGCGCCCGCGCGATCGCGGTCGCGTGGTCGCCGCGCATCGCCGCGCCGCGCGCGGCCTCGACCAGCCCGCACGACCGCCCGGTGTGCGCGGCGAGCGCGTCGCGGATGTCGAGCACGAGGTCGCGGTGGCGCTCCTGGCTGAGCGTGTACATCGCCTCCATCACCCGCGCGGCGTTGCGCTCGTGGGCGAGCCGCGCATCGAGCGGGCCGCGGTCGCCCGCCGCCGCGGCGTCGCCGTCGAGGATCGCCTGGAGGTAGCGGCGGCGCGCGTGCGCCGTCGCCGGCGCGGCGAGCGCGGCCCCGAGGCGCGCGCGCAGCGCCGGGCGGAACCGGTCGTCGGCGTCGCACGCCCACACCAGCACGTCGTGGGTGATCGCGTCGTCGTCGGGCAGCGTCGTCAGCGTGCGCTCGGCGTCGGCGTAGCGCTCGGCCGCGAGCTCGAGCGCGAGCCGGGTCCGGCGGTGGTGGGCGGGCGCGTCGGCGCCGGCGCCGCCGCCGGCGGTGAGCCGCGCCAGCGCGACCTCGACCGCGTCGTCGGCGAGCCACGCACGCGTCCACACGTCCTGGCTCCACCCGTCGTCGATCGCCAGCTCGGCCAGCGCCGCGCGGGCGTCGTCGCCGCGGCCGTGATCGGCGAGCAGCGAGGCGTGCGCGAGCCGGTTGCCGACGTCGCCGCCGGGCGCGCTCGCCAGCACCGCGAGCGCCTCGTCGAGCCGGTCGCGGGCGAGCAGGTCGGCGAGCAGCCGGCGCGCCCAGTGGAACGTCGGCGAGCCGGCGACGGCGTGGCGGAGCAGGCGCTCGGCCTCGGCGTCGGCCTCGGCGCCGCGGCCGAGCAGGCGGAACGCGTGCTGCGCGCACGCGAACGGCGACTGGTCGTTGGCGGCGAGGAACTCGGCGGTCGAGGCGCGCGCGCGGTCGTGGCGCTCGGCGGCGTGCAGCGTGTCCCACAGCACCTCGAGCAGCCCGACGGTGGGGCGCTCGCGCGCGAACCGCTCGGCCATCTCGACCGCGCCGGCCTCGTCGCCGGCCTCGAGCAGGATCTCGGTGAGCGGGCGGACGAGATCGACCGGATCGTCCTGCGCGATCTCGAGGCCCGCGAGCAGCAGGTCGACCGCCTCGCCGACCTTGCCGTCGCGCTCGAGCCGCCGCGCCGCGCGCCACCGCGGCTCGAACCAGTACGGGTGGCGGCGCGACAGCTCGCTGTAGATCGCGAGCGCCTCGCCCTGCGCGGCGCCGTCCGGCGTCGTCGTCAACAGCGACGCGAGGTGGAGGTGGCCGTGGACGTAGCCGGGCTGGACCTCGACGCAGCGCCGGGCGTGGGCGAGCGCGTCGTCCCGCCGCGCCTCGGCCTGGGCGACGCGGCTCGCGGTCAGGTGGTTGAACGGGTTGCCGGGCGCGAGCTCGAGCGCGCACGCCGACAGGTGCGCCGCGAGCGGCAGCTCGCCGCCGTCGAGCGCGTGGGCGGCGAAGTTCTCGGTCGCGCGGACGTGGGTGGCGTCGATCGTCAGCGCCTTCCAGAACGCCGCGGTCGCCTCGTCGCGCCGGCCCTGCGCCATGTGGCACTCGGCGATGTCCTGCGCGGTGTTCGAGTCGTGCGGATCGCAGCGCAGCGCGTGCTCGAGCTCGATCAACGCCTCCTCGTGGCGGCCGTCGTTCATCAGGTAGGCGGCGTGCATGACGTGCGGCCACTCCTGATCGTGGTAGCGGACGCGGGCGCGGCGCAGCTCGACGACGTGGCGCGACAGGTTGTTGCCGGTGCGGAACCGCAGCGCCTGGCTCCACAGCGCCTGCAGCCGGCGGTACCACGCCAGCGGGTAGTCCTCGACCAGCGCGAGCGCGCGGTCGCACCGCCGCAGCAGCTCCTCGGTGTCCTGGGTCAGGCCGTCCTCGGCGCACGAGTCGATGATTCGCAGGTGCTCCTGGTCGACGACGCCCGCGGCGTCGAGCGCCGCCACGCGCGCGGCGTCGTCGGCGCGGACCGCGACGATCGCGGCGCCGCGGTACATCGCGCCGAGCGCGCCCTGCGTCCGGATCAGCCGCTCCGAGGTGACGTGGGTCATCGGGTCCTGGACGTAGAGCAGGCCCAGCCCCTCGTCGACGCCGATCACGACCGCGACGTGGCTGGTGGTCGAGTACTCCTCCTCGACGATCACCGGCAGCCCGAGCGCGATGCAGGCGCCCAGCCGCGGGCCGTCGCCCTCGAACCGGCGCGTCTGCAGCCCGTGCGACTCGAGGTAGCGCGTCATCGCCAGGATCGACGAGCCGGTGTCGCGCTTGACCGCCGGCGCGATGTCGTCCTGGTCGACGTCGATCCCGAGCGAGCGCAGCACCAGCTCGAGCGACGCCGGCCCGCAGTAGTTGCGCTTCTGGCTGACCGTCGGGAACTTGGGCAGCATCACGCGGCGCGCCTGGCCGCCGTCGCGCTCGACGACGTCGAGCACGGCGCGGGCGTACTTGCCGGCCGCGTCGGCGGCGTCGTCGCGCCACATCGCGCGGTAGACGTCGACGCCGGCGTCGCGGCGGCCGAGCGCGCACAGCGCGCTGGCGCGGTCGAGCAGGTCGGCGCGGTGCTGGTCGCCGCCCGGGGTCGCGGCGAGGATCTGGTCGACGAGGTCGAGGAACGCCGGCCAGTCGCCGCGGACGCGCGCGACGTCGGCGCGCAGCCGCAGCGCGCCGACGCGGGTGCGCGGGTGCTCGCCGAGCTCGCGCAGCGCGGCGAGCGCGCCGTCGAAGTCGCCGACGATGTAGCGGACGCGCGCCAGGCCCATCCACCCGCGGTGCGGCTCGGCCCGCGCCGTCGCCTCGCGGTACGCCAGCTCGGCGTCGTCGCGCCGGTCGAAGTGCATCGCGATCCACCCGCGCACCGCCGGGCCCAGGCTGGTCGTCGGGGCCGCGGCCTCGGCCGCCTCGGCGTCGACGAGCGCGAGGCGCTCGCACCGCTTGGCGGTCAGCGCGTAGGCGATCTGGGCGTGGAGCTGGGCGCGCGGCTCGCCGCCGCCGGCCCGGGCGAGCGCGCGCCGCGCGTCGACCGCGATCTGGTCGGCGGCGCCGCCGGCGTAGACCCGGCAGCGCAGCGCGAGGTGGACGACCGTCTCCCAGCCGTCGCCGCCGAGCGCGTCGAGATCGAGCGCGCCGGCGCGCGCGATCGCGGCGCGGTAGCGCTCGTGGTCGAGGTCGTCCTCGATCGCGGCGATGACGGCGGGCAGGTCGACGGGGGAGGGGCCGGGCATCGCCCCGAGCGTACGTCAGAGCGCACCCGGGCACGCCCCGCCGGGGCCGCGGATCACGGCGCGGTGGGCGCCACCGCCGCCTCGGTCGCGGGCTCGAGGTAGACGATGCACGCACCCCAGAACCCCTCGAGCGTCGTCTCGCTCGACGACACCGTCGTGCTCTTGCGGTCCGAGTGGACCGACGTCGAGCTCTCGTGCTTGTCGGCGGTGCCGTTGATGATCACGCCGTCGCAGCCGATCTTGCCCGCCTCGGCGCGCATCGAGCTGATGATCTCCGGCATCTCGTGCAGCGACGCGCTGCTCGACTGCCGCGACTGGAGGATGCCGACCTCGACGTACGGCACCTCGGGCGCGCCGGTCGTGTAGACGTGCACGGCGGCGGCCGGCTTCGGCACGAGCGGGTGCGGCGAGGGGTTCGTCGCGGTGAACCGCGTCGTCGTGCCGCAGGCGGCGAGCGAGAGGGCGAGGAGGCTGGTGGGGAGGAGGAGGGAGGTGAAGCGAGTGAGGTGGCGCATGGTGTCCCGTCGGACGGCTGAGCCCACCATGGGGGATGCGCGGGCGCGGCGGAAGGGGCGCGGGGCTCGCTACCGCAGGTTGCCGCGCGGCGTGATCCGCGCGATAGAAGCGGCGTGGATCCGATCACGGCGCCTCCGGGACCGCCCGACGCCGGCACGCGCTGCCCCGCGTGCCTGCTCGTGCTCCGCCTGTGCATGTGCGCCGAGATCTCGCCGGTGACGACGCGCACGCAGGTGGTGATCCTGCGCCACGTCGCCGAGCAGTTCCGCGCCAGCAACACCGGCCGGATCGCCGCGATGGCGCTCGCCGGCAGCGAGCTCATCGATCACGGGCGGCCGCACGGCCCGCCGGCCGAGCTGTCGCCGGCGCCGGGGACGTGGCTGGTGTGGCCGGAGGGCCCACCGGCGCACGTCGCGCCGTCGCCGCCGCCGGCGCGGCTGGTGTTCCTCGACGCGACCTGGCACCAGGCGCGCCGCATGCGGCAGCGCATGCCGTCCCTGCGCGGGCTGCCGGTGCTGGCGCTGCCGATCGCCGAGGTGCCCGCGGCGCGGCTGCGCGAGTCGCCCGGGCGCGGCCGGGTCTCGACGATCGAGGCGATCGCGGCGGCGCTGCGGCTGGTCGAGGGCGAGGCGCCGGCGGCCGAGCTCGAGCGGCTGTTCGCGATCATGGTCGAGCGCGCGCACGGCAGCGGCCGGCGCTGATGCGCGCCTGTCGTCGCGCGATGCCGCATGATGGCGGCATGTCCGATGACCCCGATCGCGACCTGCGCTGGACCGTGACCGCCCGCGAGCCGGCGAACGACTACCGGATCTTCCGCACCCGCCGCGATCGCGCGCGCCATCCCATCACCGGCGCCGAGCGCGGGTTCACCGTGCTCGAGCTGGCGGACTGGGTCAACGTGATCGCGCTGACCGAGGCGCGGCAGGTCGTGCTGATCCGCCAGTGGCGCCACGGCGCGGAGCGCGTGACGCTGGAGATCCCGGGCGGCATGGTCGACCCTGGCGAGGCGGCCGCGGTCGCCGCGGCGCGCGAGCTGCGCGAGGAGACCGGCTACGTCGCGCCGCGGTGGCGGCGGCTCGGCGAGGTGTCGCCCAACCCGGCGATCCAGGCCAACCGGCTGACGACCTTCCTCGCGCTCGACGCGCGCCGCGACGCCGAGGTCGAGCTCGATCCCGGCGAGGTGATCGACGTCGAGCTGGCGTCGCTCGACGCCCTGACCGCGATGCTGCGCGACGGCCGGATCGACCACGCGCTCGTCGTCGCCGCGTTCACGCACCTGATGTTGCACGCCGGCGCCGCGATCGCCGCCCCGGCGTAGGCTCAGGCCGGCGGCAGGCCGTAGAAGTAGACGCCGCGGCCGGCGGGCGGGTAGTCGTAGGTGCCGAACGTCCACGTCCAGTGGCCGCCGAACGGCGCGACCATCGCGCGGATGTCCTCCTCGCGGTAGACCCGCAGCGTCGAGACGATGCCGTCCCAGGTGCCGGCGAGCAGCGCGATCGGCGTCGCCCACGCGTACAGCGCCTTGGCCGCGCGGTCGCGGTGGGTCAGGACCGGCGCGGCGAGCAGCGACGCGAGCGCGGCGGGGGCAAAGTTGAGGAACTGGAGCGGGTTACGATCGAACGCCTCGCTGACGAACACGCCGCGCGAGGTGGCGACCGCGTCGGCGAGGATCGCGGTCGCCAGCGCCGGCGGGAAGTGGTGGAACGCGTTGATCACGGTGCGGACGCGCCCGGCGCCGAGCGCGTCGGGGATCTTCGTCGCGTCGACCGGCTCGGCGACGAAGTCGATCACGCCGGGGTGGGTGTCGCGCAGCTCGCGCCACGCCTCGACGTGCGGGTAGAGGTCGGTCAGCACCAGCCGCGGCGCGTCGCCGCCGGCGCGCGCGCACTCCTCGGCCAGCACCGCGGCGGGGCCGCCGGCGCCCGCGCACAGATCCAGCACGTCGGTCGTGCCCGCCTCGGCGAGGAACCGGCGCAGCGGCGGCACCAGGCCCTCGAGCATCCGGCCCCACCGCAGCGCGCGCGACAGCGTCTCGACGATCGTGTCGCGCAGCGCCGCGGGCGCGCGGTCGTGGTCGTTGAGCTCGAACAGCTGGGCGCGCGGCAGCGGCATGTGCCGGGCGTATCACGGCGGCGCGCGGCGCCGAAAAGCCAAACGCCCGCCGACCCTGCGGTCGACGGGCGCACCCGGCGCCCCGCGCGGGCGGGGCCGTCAGGCGTCGTGCGCGGCGCTCACGGCGTGAGCGTGCGCGACGTCCCGGCGGCGATCACCGCCTGGTTGAACCCGATCTGCTGGCCGAACAGGCCGCTCAGGTTCTCGACGCCGATCGTGGCGGTCGAGCCCGTGGTCTCGTGGCCGGCGCCCCAGATCAGGTCGATCACGCCGCCGTCGTGGAGCACGGTCTGGAACGCGACCTCGGTGGTCGAGTTGTACAGCGTGCCGACCCACTGCACCGTGAACGTCCCGGCGCCGGCGTCGTGCTTGGTGCACAGCGTGATCCCGTCGAGGTCGTCCCAGTGGGGGGCGATGAAGTTCACCGGATCGAGCGCCGTCGGGATCGCGGTGTTGCTGAAGCAGCCGAAGCTGCAGGACGGGTTGCCGGCGCCGAGCTTGAGGAACCCGTTGGACCCGATCACCGCGTCGGTCGTCGGCGCGCCGCCGTAGACCGAGAACGCGAAGGGCAGGGTGATCGCGTGGTACTCGTCGTCCTGGTCGGTCGCGACGGTCGTGCCGCCGACGCAGGCGTCGTCGAACGCGAGCGTGCCGCTCGTGATCGTGAACGGCGTCGGCGCGGACGCGGTCAGGGTCAGCGGGTCGAGGTTCGTCGTCACGCCGCCGATGTTCTCCACCGCGAACGCGATCCAGTTGCCCGGCGCGGCGAGGAAGCCGCTGTTGAGCGTCTCGGTGGCGCCGGCGCCGCCCGCGTTGATCGTCGTCGCGATCGACTCGTCGGCGTTGTAGCGGCGCAGGCGGACGTCCGCGCCGGCGTCCGACGGATCGGCGACGACGCTGACCTCGTTGCCGGCGGTGCCGCGGACGAGGAACCGGGCGATGCCGGTGGTCGCGACGAGCTCGTCGAGGTTCGCGCGCGTGATCGGCGTGCCGACCGCGAGCGTGCCGAGGTCGACGTGCGGGCGGTCGCCGATCGCGAGGTCGTACGTCGGCGCGGCGCCGACGGCGGCGCTGGCGGTGACGCGGATCAGGTAGTCGCGGGTGTCGCCGGCCATGACCCGGCCGAACGGCGCGGCGCCGGTGGCGAGCTGGTTGGCGGCGAACACCGGGGCGTAGTTGCCCGCGGTCGTGGTCATCCAGCCCTGGCCCGCGAGGTCGTAGGCCTCGATCCGCACCTGCGCGGCGCCCCAGTCGGTGCCGGTGCCGCCGAACTGGACCCAGCTCGGGCTGGTGAGGTCGAGCGTGTGGAAGCCCGAGCCCTGGGTCGGCAGCGCGACGCCGGTGAGCGGCGTGCCGTAGGTGACCGGCGTCGTGCCCATCGCGGTCAGCGTGCTGGTGATCGTGAACGTGTCGCCGCCGGTGCCCGCCGGGTCCTGCGTCACGAAGTAGTAGCGGCCCGGCGCGAGGAACCGGGTGAACTGGCCCTGGAACGTCGCGACGCCGGAGCTGCCGAACGTGTTGATGTTCGCGTACACGTCGAAGTTGCCCGCCGGCGTGAACACGTCGCGACGGACGATCACCATGTCGACGTCGACCGACGAGGTCAGGTTCCAGTGGAGGATCGACGGCGCGGCGACGTCGAAGTAGAGGTAGTTGAGGTCGGCGTACGGCGCGGCCGGCGTCGCGCCGTTGCGCTTGGTGACGGTGAGCGTCGAGCCGTCGGTCGGCAGCGCCTGGGCCGCGATGTGGAGGCTGTCGAGCGTGAACGCCTGCGGCGCGATCGCGAAGTTGTACTCGGCGTCCCAGATGATCCTCACGGTGTCGCCGGTGGTCTCGAGGCCGCCGAGCGTGGCGAACGGCGGGGTGGTGCCGTCGGCCGCGAACGCGCCGACGAGCGCGCCGTCGCGCTCGAGCACGAACGCCGACGACATCGCGCCGCTGTCGGTGTTCGCGGTGAGGTCGAGGATGTCGGCGGTCGCGGTCGCGTCGAACGCGTAGACCTTGACGTCGCCGTCGTCGGTGGCCGCCGTCTGCGGGACGGTCAGCGCCGTCGCCGTCGGGAGCGGGGCGGTGGTCAGCGTGCCGAAGTAGCAGCTGTCGGCGTTGCCCGCGGCCTCGCCGAAGAACAGCGTGCGGCCGTCGGTGACGAACAGGCCCCAGGTGCCGGCGGTCGGCAGGTAGACCTGGCGGCTCGCGGTGTCGCCGGTGAGGTTGAGGCCGAGGCGCTGCCAGCTCGCCAGCAGCGGGTTGCCGTTGGCGTCGACGAACGCGAACCCGGCGACCAGGCCGCCGATGCCGTCGACGGTGAGGTCGACGACGGTCGGGCCGGTCGTGGTGACGACCCAGGTGTCGAAGTCGCCGCCCTCGATCGCCGGATCGACGCAGCCGTAGAACGTGACGTTCGTGCCCGCGGCGGGCGCGGCGAACTGGCCGGCGACGCCGTCGTCGCCCGGGCCGTTGGGCTCGGCGCCCTCGGTGTGGTCGGCGAGGTCGGGCAGGGTGTCGTCCTCGGGGACGCACTCGTCACCGACGAGCACCGTGCCCGCGGCGCACGCCGACGGGTCGAGCACGCACGTGCCGGTGTCCTCGTCGAACACCGTGCCCTGCTCGCAGATCACCGAGCCGTCGGGGACGCACTGTCCCTCGACCTCGGTCGTGCCGGTGCCGCACGCGACCTCGGCGACGCACTCGCCGTCTTGCTCGACGGTGCCGGGGCCGCACTCGATCGGGTTCTCGGGGACGCACGTGTCGCCGCTGGCGACCGTGCCTTCGCCGCAGGTCTGGCCGGAGTCGCCACAGGCCGGGAGGGTGGCCGCGGCGACGCCAGCGAGGACCAACAGGAGGGAGGCATGTTGGATTCGCTTCATGTGCGGGTTGTCGTCTGCGAGAACGCCAGAGTCAACCCAGGTTGCCCTGGACTTTCGTGCAGTTCGCCACGGTGCGGCGGGTTGACACGGTGCGTCCGTCGCGGGGACGATAGCCGACGGGGACATGAGCGCTGCGACGCCGCGACGCCGGGCGGGGATCCCGCTGTCGGTCAAGCTGATCCTGACGGCCGCGGTCACCGTCGCGGCCGCGGTGTTCGCCGCGGGCTGGTTCGGCACGCGCGCGATCGAGGACCTGGCGCGCGGCGACGCCGCGACCCGGCGCGCCGAGGGCGACGCCGCGATCGAGCGCGAGGCGAGCCTGCTCAGCCAGAAGGTCGCCGCGGTGATGAGCTTCCCGGTCGCGACCGAGCAGCTCGGCGACATCGAGGCGCTCGTCGCCGACACGATCGCGGCCCACGACCGGATCCGCTGGCTGCTGGTCGCCGACGTCACCGGCCAGATCATCGGCGCGACCGACCCGACCCGCGTCGGCAAGCCCCTCGACGACGAGCTGGTCGCCGAGGTCACCTCCGCCGAGCCGGGGGCGGTGGCGCGCCGTGGCCGCGGCACCGAGTGGACCTACGGCACCGCGATCCGCTCGGGGCGCGACTACAAGGGGCAGATCCGGCTCGGCGTGTCGACCGCGGACCTCGAGCGGCAGCTCGCCGCGAGCATCGCCGCGGCGACGGCGCGGTCGGCGCGCGAGCGCGACCGGCTCGCCGTGCTCGCGCTCGGCCTGCTCGTCGCCGGCGTCGCGGTGGCGGCGCTGCAGGGCGTGCGGATGGCGCGGCCGATCAAGCAGCTCGCGGCGCAGGCCGATCGCATCGCCGGCGGCGATCTCGACCAGCGCGTGCCCGAGACCCGACACGACGAGATCGGCGTGCTGGCGCGCAACTTCAACCACATGGCGTCGCGGATCGGCGAGCTGCTGGTCGAGCAGGCGGCCAAGGCGTCGCTCGAGCACGAGATGAGCCTGGCGCGCGCGGTCCAGCAGTCGATGCTGCCCGCGCCGGTGCCGTTCACCCACGGCCCGGTGCGCGTGCTCGGCCACTGCGTGCCGGCGTCCGAGTGCGGCGGCGACTGGTGGTCGTTCCGCCGGCTGTCCGGCGATCGGACGCTGATCGTGATCGGCGACGCGACCGGGCACGGCGTCCACTCGGCGATGATCGCGGCGTGCGCGCGCGGCGCGGTCGAGGCGCTGGCCGACACCGACGAGCGGCTGCTGACCCCCGACGGCGTGCTCAAGGCGATCCACTCGGCGATCAGCGGCGTCGGCGACCACGCGCTGCTGATGACGTGCTTCTGCGCCGTCGTCGATCCGGCGTCCGGGCCGGGCGCCGGCCAGATCCACTACGCCAACGCCGGGCAGAACTTCCCGTACGTGATGCGGCGCGGGGCCGAGGGCTCGCTCGACAGCGCCCAGATCATCGCGGCGTCCGGCAACCCGCTGGGCGATCCCAGGCTGACGCAGAACGTGCGGCGCGGCAGCGTCGCGCTGCGGCCCGGCGACGTGCTCGTCGTGTTCACCGACGGCGTCGTCGAGCGCCAGAGCCCGTCGGGCAAGCTGTTCGGTGACCGGCGGCTGCGCACCGTGCTGCACGGCCAGCGCGCGGTGTCCGAGCGCGAGCTGCTCGCGCTGCGCCAGCGGGTCGTCGACGCGGTCGACGAGTTCGCCGAGGGCACGGTCGCGGCCGACGACCTCACGCTGGTGCTCGTCCAGTACGACCCGGACATCGCGCGCGATCAGGTGAGGACGGCGTCGTGAGGCGCGCGGCGCTCGCCGCGGTGCTCGCCGCGGCGGCCGTCGCCGGCGGGCGTCCGGACGTCGCGCGCGCGGACGCCGAGGAGGAGGGCGACGGCCCCGCCGGCGACGCGCCGGCGGTCGACGTCGAGGACCTGCCGCCGCTGCCGCCGCCCGAGCCGACCGGCGCCGCCGATCGCGTGGCCGCGGCCGCCGCGGCGCAGGTCGAGGAGGACGTCGTCGTCGGCGCCGCCAAGCGCGAGCAGTCCCTCGGCAACGTCGCGTCCGCGGTCACGGTGATCAGCGGCGACCGGCTGCGACGGTTCGGGTACCGCACCGTCGCGGAGGCGCTGCGCGGCGTCGCCGGCGTGTTCGTCACCGACGACCACATGACCGAGCGCGTCGGCATCCGCGGGCTGCACGTGCTCGGCGACTTCAACACCCGGATCCTGGTGCTGGTCGACGGCGCGACGGTCAACGAGCCGTGGAACCAGTTCGCCGGGGTCGGGTGGGACGCGCCGGTGGCGATCGACGACGTCGCGCGGATCGAGGTCATCCGCGGGCCGGTGTCGTCGGTGTACGGCACCAACGCGTTCCTCGGGATCGTCAACATCGTCACGCGCGGCGCCGACCAGGCGCCGCGGGCGTGGGGGCGGATCTCGGGCTCGCAGTTCGCCGGCGGCGCCGTCGCCGCCGGGTTCGCGCTCGGCGGCGTCGATCGTCAGGTCCGCGGCTCGTTCGCGGCGATGCGGCGCGGGGGCGAGACGCTCGACGTGCCGGGCGTCGGCGACGGCCTCGCCGCCGACGGCGCGACCGGGATCAACGCCGGCCTGGTCGCGGCCTCGGGCGGCGCGTTCGCGCAGCTGAGGCTCTACCGGCGCGAGCGCGCGCTGCCGTTCGCCCCCTACGAGACGGCCCCGGGCGACGACCGCAACGTCAACACCGACACCCAGGTGCTGCTCGAGGGCGGCTACAGCCGGGCGGTGTCGGACACGGTGTCGGTCACCGCGCGCGTCTACGCCAGCCGCTACCGGTTCACCGACTTCCTCGTCTACGAGCCCGACGACGCCAACTTCGAGGACTTCGGCGACTCCGACTGGCTCGGGACCGAGGTGCGCGGGCGGTGGGACGTGCTCGCCGGCGGCCGGCTCGGCGTCACCGCCGGCGCCGAGGTCACGCGGGTCGCGACCCAGAGCCGCAGCCGCTACGTCGGCGACGCCGGCACGGTCGTCGACAAGGACTTCGACGTCGAGGGCATCTACGCCGAGGTCGACGGCGCGCCGCGGCCGTGGCTGGCGTTCACCGCCGGGCTGCGCGCCGATCGCCACAGCCTGCTCGACGACCGGATCTCGCCGCGGGCCGCGGTGTTCGTGTCCAGGCCCGAGCGCTACGGGCTCAAGCTCCTCTACGCCGAGGGGTTCCGCAACCCGAGCATGTACGAGGGCTTCTTCGAGGACGGCGTCGACTTCGAGGCCAACCCGGACATCGAGGCCGAGACGATCCGCAGCTACGAGGTCGTGGTGTGGGGGCGGCTGCGCGGCGTGTCGACGCGGCTGTCGGCGTTCCGCTGGCAGGCGGATCAGATCGTCGGGCAGGCGGTGGCGGACAGCGGCCTGCTGCAGTTCCAGAACCTCGGCGCGATCACCGCGACCGGGGTCGAGGTCGAGGCGAGCTGGCGCGACGCGCGCGGCTGGCTGGTGTTCGGCGGCGGCACGGCCGCGGCGATCGCGAGCGACGACGCGGCCGGCGGCGACGACGTCCCCGGCGCGCCCGCGGTCACCGCGACGCTCGGCGGCTCGACGCCGCGCCTCGGCGATCGCGCGCACGTCTCCACCGAGGTCCAGCTCGTCGGACCGCGCGCGACGCGCGATCCGGCCGTGCGCGCCGCCGCGTTCGTCGGGTGGAACGCCGCCGTCTACCTGCCCGCGGTCGTCGCCGGGCTCGACGTCACGGTCGGGGCGCGCAACCTGCTCGGCGTGCGCGAGGAGGTGCCGGCGCAGGAGGACTACGACCGCACCGACGACGTCGGCGCGCCGGTCGTGATCCCGGTGTTGCCGGGGGAAGGGCGCGAGGTCTATGCGCGGGCTGGCTATGCGTTCTAGGGGCGCCACCGCCGCGGCGCTCGCCGCCGCGCTGTGGCTCGTGGCCGCGCCGGCGCCGGCGCGGGCGCAGCGGCAGGCCGAGGACGAGAGCGCCGCGCTGGTCGAGCAAGGGCGGGCGGCGCTGCGCGATCGCGCCTACGCCGACGCGGCCGAGGCGCTCGACGCGGCGATCGCGGTCAACCCGCGGCGGATCGACGCCTACGTGCTGCGCGCGACGATCCACGCGCTGCGCAAGGAGCACGCGCAGGGCATCGCGCTGCTGCGCAAGGCCCAGGCGCTGGCGCCGGACAACCTCGACGTGCTCGCGGCGCTCGGCGGGATGCTCGTCGCCGCGGGCGGCGCCGGCCAGGCCGCCGAGGGCGCGACGATGCTGGAGCAGGTCGTCGCGAAGGAGCCGGGGCGCTACGCCGCGCAGAGCCAGCTCGGGCGCCACCACGCCGCGGTCGGGCGGTGGTCGGACGCGGTCGTCGCGCTCGAGGCGTACCTCGCGGCGCGGCCGGCGTCGCTGGCGGCCGACGACGTCGTCCACCACGTCCACCTCGCCGAGGCGTACCTGCGGACGCGGCGCGCCGCCGCCGCGCGCGACCTCTACGACCGCGTGCTCGCGGTGCGCCCGCGCGAGCCGGCGGCGCGGATGGGGCGGGCGTGGGCGCTCGCCGCGATCGACTGCCGCGAGGCGCTGCCGGCGCTCGCGCGGCTCGCCGATCTCGTCGAGGCCCACCCGGAGGTCCTGCTCGTCGAGGGCCAGTGCGCGCTGTCGACCGGCGACGCCGCGCGCGCGCTGGCGCTGGGCGAGCGCTACGTCACCGCGTCGCGGCGTCCGGCCGCGACCGGGTGGGCGCTCGTCGGCGAGGCCGCCGCGGCGACCGGCGATCTCGAGCGCGCGCGGGCGGCGCTCGACGAGGCGCGCGCGCTCGAGCCGGCGCGCCGGCGGTGGGGGATCAAGCTCGCCGCGGTGCTGCGGCGCGCGGGCGACGCGGCGGGCGGGCTGGCCGAGCTCGAGCGCATGGGCGCGCCGACGTCGGCGGCGGACGACCCGGCGTGGTGGCGGGAGCTGGGCGAGGCGCTGATCGCGGCGGGGACGCCGGGCGACGCCGCCGCGCGGCTCGCGCCGGGGATCGCCGCGCTCCCCGACGACGCGGCGCTGCGCGCGATCGCCGGCGAGGCGGCGCTGCGCGCCGGCGACGTCGACGACGCGATCGCGCAGCTCGAGGCGGCGGAGCGGGCCGGGCACACGGCGCGGTCGCGCGCCTGGCTGGCGTACGCGCTCGAGCGCAAGGCCGCGGCCGCGATCGCCGCCGACGACCTCGGGGCCGCGGAGGCGCTGCTGACCCGGGCCGAGCGCGCGACGATCACGCCGTCGATCGCGCGGACGCTGGCGGCGCTGCGGATCGAGCTGGGGCGCGCCGCCGACGCGATCGGCGTGCTCGAGCGCGCGACCGAGCTCGACGCCGCCGCCGAGACGTGGCTGCTGCTCGGCCGCGCGCGGGTCGAGCTGGGGCAGCCGGGGCCGGCGCGCACCGCGCTGGTGACGGCGAGCAAGCGCGCCGCGGGGACGGGACTGGCGGTCGACGTCGCGATCGAGCGCGCCGCGCTCGAGCTGGCGCAGGGCGAGACGACCGCCGCGATCGACGCGCTCGGGGCGGTCGAGCCGGACGCCCGCAGGCTCGACGCCCGCGGCGCCGACGCCGCGCTCGCCGCCGCGTACCGCGACGCCCAGCTCCAGGCGCACCACGCCGCGGGCGTCGCGGCGCTGCGCGCCGGCGCCGCCGGGCGCGCGGTCGACCTGCTCGAGCGCGCCGACGCGCTCGCCGGCGGCGACCCCGCGATCCGCTGCGACCTCGCGATCGCCACGGTCGCGACCGGCGATCGCGACGCCGCGCGCAAGCGGCTGACCGCGGTGGCGAAGGCGAGCTGCCCGTTCCCCGCGCCGGCGGACACCCAGGCGGTCCCGATCCTGCTCGCGTTCATCGACGGGCTCGACGCCCGCCGCGCGCCGAAGGCGCTCAAGGCGCTGGCGAAGCTCGAGGCGAAGGCGACGGGCGCGACCCGGCGGCTGGTCGCGGTGGCGACGCGGGTCGTCGCGCTGCGCGGCGCCGAGCTGGCGTATCGCAACGGCGAGCTCGCGGCCGCGCGCAAGCTGCTCGACGCCGCGCGGCGCGCCGACACCCGCGCAGGCGCCGACGAGGTCGCGCTCAACAAGGCGGTGCTCGACCTCGCCGACGGCAAGACCGACGGCGTCGTCGCCGCGCTGGAGCGCCTCGCGCCGACCTTGCCCGAGGCGCTGGTCAGCCTCGGCGTGGTCGCGCACCAGCGCGGCGACGGGGCCGAGGCGCTGGCGCGGTGGCGCGCGGCGAAGCAGGCGGGCGTGCGGTTCGCGCCGCTCGACGAGTGGATCGCGGCCAAGGAGCGGATCTGGGGAGGCGCCCCGTGACGGCCGGGCGGGCGCTCGTCGCCGCCGCGGTCGTGGTCGCGGCGCTCGCCGCGGCGCGGCCGGCGCGCGCCGACGATCTCACCGTCGGGGTGTTCGTCCCGTCGGCGCCGTTCGCCAGCACCTCCGCCCGCCAGGACTACGCGACGCGGCTCGCGACGCACCTGGCGGCGGCGACCGGCGACGCCGGCGTCGGCCGCGTCTACGCCCGCGCGAGCGATCTCGCGGCCGCGCTCAAGAAGGGCGAGCTCGACGTCGCCGTCGTCGACGCGGCGTACCTGGCGACGCGCGGCGCGGGCGTCCAGGTGATCGCGACCGCGACGCGCGGCGGCGACGTCGCCGCGGCGTGGCAGCTGGTGTCGACCGGCGGCGAGGACGGCGTGCTCGCGCTGGAGGGCAAGCGCGTCCAGCTCGCGGCGATCGGCGGCGGCGAGGCCGACTTCGTCCACCACGCGCTGTTCGGCGGCGAGCTGGCGCGGAGCTTCTTCGCCGGGATCGACACCTCGCCCGACGTCGCGTCGGTGCTGGCGGCGCTCAAGCTGGGCAAGGCGTCCGTGGCGATCGTGCCGGGCGGGGTCGAGCTGCCGTCGGGCGCGCGCCGGGTCGCGGCGCTGCCCGAGGTGAGCTGGCCGGTGCTGATCGCGGCGAGCGGGCTCGACGCCACGCGCAAGGCGAAGGTCACCGAGGCCGCCGGCTCGTTCGCCGGCGGCGACGTCCTGACCGGGTTCCGCGCCGGCGGCGCCGACGCGGTGCGCGCGCTCGGCCGGCGGTTCGGCAAGGTCGAGCGGCGTGGGCCGATGGTGATCCCGCGGCTCGACGTCGCGGTCGACGTCCTGGTCGAGGACCGCAGGCCGTCGATCCGGCGCCGGCCGGTGCGGACGCTGGTGGTCGCGCCGCCGCCGCTGCCGCCGGTCCGCCCGTGAGCTCCGCGCGCGGAATCCGCCGCGGCGCGTGCGCCGGCCGGCCGGCCGGCGCGTTGTCCGGACATGCACGCCCCGCGGCTACGTCGTCCGGATCGTTGCCAGCAGTCGCCCGACGCTGATGTCGAGCTGGCTGCCGACCATCGCGATCACCTCGGTGACCTCGTCGGCGTCGCCGCCGAGCGCCTCGCGCAGGCGCGCCTGCGTGCCCTTCATCACCGCCGCGCGGGCGGCGGCGAGCCACCGGACGATCGTCGCGCGGTGGACGTCGTACATCGCCGCGAGCGCCTCGAGGGTCACCCCGCCGAGCCAGTGCAGGCGCAGCAGGTTGCGGTCGCGGCGGTCGAGCGCGGCGACGGCGGCGCCGAACGCGGCGGTGAACGCGGCGCGGTACTCGGCGCGGATCAGCGCGAGGTCGACCGCGGGATCGAGCGCGGGCACGGCGGCGCCGGCGCCGTCGTCGCCGAGCGGCCGCTCGCGTCCGGTCGCGCGCAAGAGGCTCAGCGCGGTGCGCACCGCGCTGACCTGGACCAGGCCGCGCAGCCGGCCGAGCCCGGCGTAGGCGATCACCCGCGCCGGCCCGTCGGGGCCGGGCAAGAGCAGCTTGTCGCGCACCGCGGCGCGGACGTCCTCGACGGTCGCGGCGGGCAGCTTCAGGTGAGCCAGCGCGGGGCCGACGACGTCGAGGTAGCGCGCGTCGAACGCGGCGATCGCCGCGGCGTCGCCGGCGGCGCAGCCGAGCGCGAGGTGGAGCTCGCGCGCGAGCTCGGGGCCGAGCGGCGGCGGCTCCGCGGCGGCGAGCCGGGCGCCGATCGCGCCGGCGAGCGCGGCGGCCGGGACCTCGACGCCCGGCCACGCCGCGGCGGCGTCGGCGCACAGCGCGGCGAGGCGCGCCTCGGCCTCGGCCGGCGCGCCGAGCCCCGCGGCGGCGGCAGGCGCGGCCGCCGCGAGCGCATCGAGCAGCGGGGTGGCCACGGCGTCGATGCTACCCTGACCGGGCGCGCGCCATGACCGGATGCCTGGACGACGACGTGGTGTGGCGGCTGGTCCGCGGCGAGCTCGCGGCGCCGGCGCGCGGCGACGTCGAGGCGCACCTCGACACCTGCGACGATTGCCGGGCGGTGGTCGCGGGCGTCGCGCGCGGCACCGAGCCCACGGCGTCCGGAGGGCGGACGCTCGGCCCGGGCGACGTCGTCGGCCGCTACGTGGTCGACGGCGTCGTCGGCGCGGGCGCGATGGGCGCGGTCTACGCCGCCCACGATCGCGAGCTCGACCGGCGGGTCGCGCTCAAGCTGCTGCACGACGACGGCGAGGACCCGGCGGCGGCGCGCGACCGGCTGTGGCGCGAGGCGCAGGCGATGGCACGGCTCGCGCACCCGGGCGTCGTCACGGTGTACGAGGTCGGCGTCGCGGGCGAGCGCGTGTTCGTCGCGATGGAGCTGGTCGCGGGCGAGACCCTGCGCGCGTGGGCGGCGCGCCCCGGCCGGCGCTGGCCCGAGGTCGTCGAGGTGATCGCGCAGGTCGCGCGCGGGCTGGCCGCGGCCCACGCCGCCGGGGTGATCCACCGCGACGTCAAGCCGGACAACGTGATCGTCGGCGACGACGGCCGGGCGCGGATCGGCGACTTCGGGCTCGCGCGCGCCGGCGCGACGGGCGCGGCGGCGCCCGGCGACGCCGCGGTGTCCGTGACCCGGACGGGCGCGATCGCCGGCACGCCGGCGTACCTGGCGCCGGAGGTGCTGCGCGGCGGCGCCGCCGACGCCCACGCCGATCAGTTCGCGCTGTGCGTGACCGCGTACGAGGCGCTCGCCGGGGCGCGGCCGTTCGGCGCCGCCGCGCACACGATCGGCGCGCTGCTCGCCGCGATCGACGCCGGCGCGGCGGCGCGGCTGCCCGGGCCGCGCTGGCTCGACGCGATCGTCCGGCGCGGCCTGGCGGCGCGGCCCGAGGCGCGGTGGCCGTCGGTGGCGACGCTGGCCGACGCGCTCGACGCGCGCCGGCGCGGACGTCGGTGGGCGTGGGCGGCCGGCGGCGCGGCGGCGGCGAGCGCGGTCACGGCGGCCGCGGTGTGGTCGATGGTGGCGCCGTCGCCGCCGACGGCGCCCGCCGCGTGCGACACCGGCGCGGCGGAGATCGCGGTGGCGTGGGACGACGCGGCGCGCGCGCGGGTGCGCCGCGCCGTCGTGGCGGCCGCGGTGGAGGGCGAGGGCTGGGACGCCCGCGTCGTCGCCGCGCTCGACGCGTGGGCGGCGCGGTGGGCGGCCGCGGCCGACGCGACGTGCGCCGCGGCGCGCGCGCC
>WYBA01000203.1 GCA_011526095.1 Myxococcales bacterium
CGAGCGGCGGCGCCTCGGCCGGGCGCGCGCCGACGGTGAGGTGGAACCGGACGCGGCCGCGGCGCGCGTCGACCGCGCGGCGGCGGACCTCGAGCGGCGGCAGGCGCGCCACCGGCGCGCCGAGCCGGGCCGCGACCGCGGCGCGCAGCGCGTCGGCGTCGTCGCCCATCGCGCCGGGCGCGTCGAGGTCGAGGTCGAGCTCGACCTCGCGCTCGCCGTCGAGCCTGCCGATCGCCGGGCCGGTCATGGCGCCTGGTCGAGGCAGCGCGCGCCGCCCGCGTGCACCGTGATGTCGGCGAGCCCGAGCGCGTCGTCGAGGTCGCGGTAGGCCTGGCGCAGGCCGACGAAGAAGTCGACGTGCTCGCCGATGATGCCGCCGCCGGTGTCGGCGGCGACGACGCAGCCGTCGTGGACGAACGCGCCCCACGGCGCCTCGCCCGGCATCATCACGCCGTCGAGCTCGGCGAGGTACAGGCCGGTGCCGTACTCGATCACGTCGCGATCGACCGCGACCGAGCGGAACGGCGCGAGCGCGCGGTTCTGGACGCCGTAGCCCCACGGGTGATCCTCGTCGGCCTCGAGGAAGCACGGCGACGCCGGGCAGCCGCAGCTCCCCGAGACGTTGAGCAGCCGGCCGTCGAGCAGGCGGCCCGTGCCCTCGAGCCGGATCGCGGCGGCGAAGTCGGCGGGCACGGTGGCGAGCACGGCGCACGAGCTGTCGTACAGCGGCGTCGGCGCGCCGTCGGGGTGATCGCCCTCGTAGGCGATCCAGTAGTACGTGAGCTGGAAGCTGCCGAGCGGATCGCCGGGCGCGGCCTCGTTGGCGTCGGGCGCGGGGCCGGCGTCGGGATCGCCCCCGCCGTCGCCGCCCGGGTCGACGTCCGCGTCGGGGCCGCCGTCGGGGTCGTCCGCACCGCACGCGGACGCGGCGACCGCCGCGAGTAGCAAGGTGGCGAGACTCCAGGCTGAGCGGCGCACGGGCGGCCATCGTGCATTTTCAGGTGGACAAGGTCCATCATTTACGGGTACTTGATTTTCACGAATGAACGTTCGGCCGGACAAATCAGGTAAGACCTCGAGGCCGCGCGGCCGGCCCCGCACCGGCGGCCGGCGCGAGGACATCCTCCACGCGGCGCTCGAGCTGTTCGCCGAGCGCGGGTTCCACGGCGCGGCGATCCCGGACATCGCCGAGCGAGCGGGCGTCGCGCCCGCGACGATCTACAGCCACTTCGACGGCAAGGTGACCCTGGTCAACGAGCTGTACCGGCGCGCCAAGCGCGCGCTCGGCGAGGCGCTCGCCGCCGCCACCGCGCCAGACGACGAGGCCGCGGCCGCGCCGCGCGCGCAGTTCGCGCGGACGTGGGCGGCGCTGGTCGACTTCGCCCGCGCCCAGCCGCGCGCCTTCGCGTTCCTCGAGCTGCACCACCACGGCGACTACCTCGACGCCGACAGCCGCGCGCTCGAGCTCGCCGTGCTCGCGCCGATCGCCGCGCTGCTCGAGCGCGGCCGCCGCCTCGGCGTCACCAAGGACCTGCCGCCGCACGCGCTGATCGTGACGGTGTGGGGCGCGTTCGTCGGGATGATCAAGGCGACGCGCCTCGGCTACTTCGAGCTCACCGACGAGGTGTGCGCGCAGGTCGAGGCGACCTGCTGGGACGCGATCCGCGCGCCCGCGCCCGCCTGATCTCACCACGCAAGGAGCCCGCGATGAACGTCCAGACCCAGCCCGATCCCCGCTCGACTGCCACCCCGCCGCCCGCGCCCACCGTGCGCACGCTCGACGACCTCGCCGCGCTCGACGTCGCCGCGCTCGAGGCGCTGTACCGCCGCGGCACCGTGCCGGCGTCGCTGCGCGCGCTCGACGGCAGCCCGCGCTGCCGGATGCTCGCGGTGCGCGCGCTCGACGGCGCCGCGCGCGGCGCGCTCGCCCGGTTCGCCGCGTCGGAGGCGTTCCCGTGGGCCGGCAAGAGCTTCACCGCGCGCGGCGACGGCGAGGGCACCGGCATCAACCGCGTCCGGTGGTTCGGCGGCAAGCAGTGGTTCCCGTTCACGACCCGCGTCGAGCCGAGCGCGATCGACGGCGCGCCGTGCATCCTGCTCGACTACGACGCGCCGGTGAACCCGCGGCCGATCCGGATGATCCGCGACGAGCTGCGCGAGGTCGCGCCCGGGCTGTTCCTCGGCCCGGCGATGCTCGACACCAAGCAGGCGCCGCCGCGGCTGGTGCTGTTCTTCGCGTGCGACGTGGGCAACTGAGCGGCGCGGGAGCGGTCAGTCGCGCGCGAGCTCGCGCAGCGTCACGACGTGGACGCCGCCGATGACGCGCGGCGCGCCGGCCGCGACCGCCGGCACGCACAGCGCGCGCACGAGCTCGCGATCGCCGACGGCCCGCGGCGCCGGCCGCGCCGCCAGCCGCTGGGCCTCGCGCGCGAGCGCCGCCGCCGACACGGCGCGCGCGTGGCACCAGGCCTCGCCGAGCAGGACCCGCCCGCCATCGACCGAGTCGGCGACGAGATCCCACTCGGGCTCGGTCCCTTGCCAGTAGCGCGACGCGGGCCGCCACGGCCCGCGCGACGCGACGCCGCCGCCGCGCACGCGAGGGACGCCGACCCGACACAGCTCCTCCCACGCCTGCCCGACCAGCCCGTCCCAGTGCGCGTCGAGCACGGCGCGCCGCGTCGCCGCCGTCCCCGCGACCAGCGCGGCGCGGTTCGGCGCCACGACGCGGAACCACATCCGCAGGAACGGGTCGTCGATCTTGTACAGGCTGCGCTTGCCGCCGCGCTCGGGCTCGCCGTACGGCGTCTCGCGCCGGACCAGGCCCATCCCGAGCAGCCGGTCGAGCGGCCGACCGAGCGAGGTCGCCGGACGCGCGAGCCGGCCGGCGATCTCGGACAGCCGGTGTGCGCCGGCGCCGATCGCGTCGAGCACGGGCCGCACCTCGTGCGCCGGCGGCGACTCCTCGAGCAGCAGCCGCTCGGGCTCGGCGAACAGCGGCCCCAGCGGATCGAGCGCGAGCGCGACCAGGCGCGCGCGCGCGTCGCCGCGCAGGCCCGCGGCCAGCTCCCAGTACCGCGGCACCCCGCCCCACGCGGCCCAGTGCTCGACGATCGCGGACGGGGTGAGCCGACCGAGCGCCCCGGTCAACCACCGCGGCGGCATCGGCGCCAGGTCGATCGTCACCGTCGCCCGGCCGAACAGCGGCGCGTCGCCACCGAGGACGAGGCCCTGCATCATCCGCTGGCTCGAGCCCGCGATCGCGACGCGCAGCCGCGCGCGCCGCGCGTCGTGATCGATCCACCGCTGGAGCACGCTCGGCAGCTCGGGGGACGAGGCCACGAGGTACGGCAGCTCGTCGAGCACGACCGGGCCGGTGAACCCGCGCGCGAGGGCGTCGGCGGCGAGCCGCGCGAGCAGGCGCTCCCAGCTCGGGTAGACGACGTCGGCGAACCCGGGCAGGACCTCGGCGAGGGCCCGGGCGAGGTAGGCGCGCTGGACCTCGGCGCCGGACTGGTCCGCGACCGTGTAGACGCCGCCCTCGCGCTCGCACCAGTGGAGCAGGAGGCGCGTCTTGCCGATCCGGCGCCGCCCCCACACCACGGCGAGCCCGCCGTCGGCCCCGAGCCGGCCGAGGGCCGCGAGCTCGGCCTTGCGATCGAGGAACAACATTATGCGCCAAAGAATAATTCTTCAGCGCATAATGCTCAAGCGGACGTTCACGAGCACGCGCCGCGGCGCGCTCGCCTCACGACCGCTGGACGCCCTCGGCCTTGATCCGCGCCTTGTCGGCGACCAGCGTCGCCAGCGCGGCGAGGACCTCCGCGTCGAAGCCGTCGGCCGCCGCCTCGCCGTCGTGCGACCACCACACCAGGGTCCCGTCGGGGCGCGTGCACAGGTACTCGGCGGCGCCGACCCGCTTGGCCACCGGCAGCAGGTCCTCGTCCGCGCCGCGGTCCCACAGCGCGTCGCGCGCGGTCACGGCCGACAGCGGGTGACCCGGCGGCGCGGCGCCGAAGATCTCGATCCCGCGGATCATCTGCCACGCCGGACGGATCTCGTACGCCACCGGCGGCGGCCACACCTCGTCCTTGACCAGCACCGCCGCGCAGCCGCACGCGGCGACGAACCGGCGGTGGGCGGGGTCGAGCGGCCGCTCGAGCTCCGCCTCCAGCGCCGCGATCGCCGCCTCGTCGGGCGGCTGGCGCCGCGACGAGAAGAAGTTGAAGTCGTCGTCCAGCGCGACGATCGCATCGAGGATGGGGTCACTCACGGCGGGATCGATGCTCGCCGACCGCGATGTGACGCGCCAGGGGTCACGGCGGCGCCGCGGCCGGCGACGCCGCGGCCGGGGGCGTCAACGAGGCGGTCCACGCCTCCAGCTCGGCCCGCAGCCGCTCGGTCCGCGCCGGGTCGCTGCGGGAGAGGTTCTTGCGCTCCTCGGGGTCGGCCTCGAGGTCGAACACCTCGGTCGTGCCGTCGCCGCGCACGATGATCTTGTCCTTGCCGCCGGCGGCGACGTAGGCGCGCGCCTCGTGCTTCCAGCCCGGCGTCTTCTGCATCTCGGCGCCGACGCCGCGCGGCGACAGCGGCTCGCCGCGCATCCGCGGCAGCAGGCTGCGCCCGACGAACCGCTCGGGCGCCGGCAGGCCGAGCGCGTCGAGGATCGTCGGGGAGACGTCGATCAGCCCGACGACGTCATCGACGACCGCCGGCGCGACGCCGGGCAGCCGCACCAGCAGCGGCACGCGCAGCACCTCGTCGTACAGCGTCTGGCCGTGGAAGTAGAGCCGCTCGCCCTCGAACGTGTGGACGCCGAACGCCTCGCCGTGGTCCGACAGGATCACGACCATCGTCCGGTCGGTGAGCTTCGTCCGATCGAGCGCGTCGAGCAGCTCGCCGATCCACCGGTCGGCGACGGCGATCTCGTAGTCGTACTTCTCCTCGAGCCCGGCGACGCCCTTCAGCTTCACCGGGTACTCGTCGTACTTGATGTACGTCGAGTGCGGCTCGAACAGGTGGACGAACATCGCGAACCGCCGCTTGTCCTGGGCGAGCTGCTCGAGCCGCGCGATCGCCTTGGGGATGATCCGCGGCGCGGCGTAGTCCTTGTTCGAGCCCGCGAGCGACAGCGCGCCCTCGTTGTCGTACTCGGCGAACCCCTGGGCGACGTTGCGGCGCGCCTCGAAGTAGAAGTGCGACGAGAACCCGGTCGTGAGCAGGCCGCCGGCGGCGAGCACCTCGAACAGCAGCTCGTCCTGCGGCTCGACCGCCGGGAAGTTGTGGAACACCTTGTGGAACGCGACCTGCGACGGGTACCGCGACGTCCAGATCGACGGCAGCGAGCGCGGCGTGTTCGCGCCCTGGGCGTAGGCGCGGGTGAACCGCGTCGCCGTCGCGGCGAACGCGTCGAGCCGCGGGGTCAGCGACGTGCCGTCGCGGCGGTAGCCGCCGACGCCGAGCCGGTCGGCGCGGACGGTGTCGACCATGACGAACAGGACGTTGCCGTCGAACGCGCCGGCGCGCGCGGCGACGGTCGGCCCCGCGTCGGTCCCGGCGGCGGCCGGCCCCGGCCGCGGCCGCGGGCCGACCAGCACCTTGGCCAGGCACGGCGCCATCGCGCCGCAGTCGTCCGAGGCGCACGCGGCGATCGGCGCGAGCTTGGCCTCGGTCGCGCCGGCGCAGCTCGGCGGCGCGCTGAGCCGGTCGCGCAGCGTCGTCACCTGCTGCTCGAGCGCCGGCCCGACGAACCCGGCCTGCTGACGCTCGGCCGCGACCGCCGCGACGATCGGCTCGAGGCACGCCTTCATCTGCGCGTTGACCCGCTCGCACAGCGCGACCGCCGGCGACGCGACGGCGGTGCCGGGCGCGGCCGCGGTCGTGGTCCCGGTCGCCGTGCCGCCGCCGCCGCCGCCGCCGTCCTTGTCGGAGCCGCACGCGATCAGGGTCGCCCCGATCACCGCGGCGAGCGCGAGCGCGATGCCTGGCCTCATCGGCCGGCATCGTAGCGTGCCGCGCGCTACTGCGCGACCAGGACGCGGACGCCGTACGGCGGCATCGTCACGGTGACCTCGCCGCCGGCGCCGACCGCGAACGTCGCCCCGTCGTTGTTCGGCGCGACGTCGACCAGCGTCGTGCCCGAGGGGAACGACGTCGTCATGCAGGCGCCGCCGTCGGCGACCGGGGCGCAGGTCTCGCTGTCCTGGTCGGCGGCGTTGAGCACCACCAGCACGGTCTCCTCCGCGGTCGACCGCTCGAACGCGAAGATCCCGGCGTCGCGGCGCGCGCCGCCGACCTCGGTCGACCACCGCGGATCGACCGCGCCGCGGCGCAGCGCGACGTGATCCTTGCGCAGCTGGATGAAGTCGCGGACGTAGGCGAAGTGCTCGTGGTCGGTGGCCCACGGCGCCAGCCCCTGCTCCGGGTTGCCGAGGTACATGTCCTCGCGGTTGCGGGGGTCGACGCCGCCGTCGAAGATCTGCTCGGTGCCGTAGTAGACGCACGGGATCCCGTCCCACGTGAACAGGAAGCCGAGCGCGGCGCGGAGCTGCGCGACGGTGGCGTTCTCGAACAGGAACCGCGGCAGGTCGTGGTTGTCGAGGAAGTTCACCAGCACCTGCTGCGGCGCCAGCCCGATGCCGCCCTGCTCGGGCGTGGCGTGCGGCGTGCCCTGGAACGTCGGGCCGTCGGCGTAGCCCTGGGCGTCGCAGAACGCGTCGGTCGGGTTGCGGCCGGTGCGCGAGTTG
Organism: Myxococcales bacterium; assembly: GCA_011526095.1. Lineage (GTDB taxonomy): Bacteria > Myxococcota_A > Polyangia > Haliangiales > Haliangiaceae > WYBA01. The sequence goes on from WYBA01000203.1 coordinate 6,744, forward strand.
TAGAGGCACTCGAGGTTCTTGGTCGGCGCGCCGCCCTTGAACACCGGCTGGACGCCCCGGTAGTACTGGCTGAAGTAGAACACCGAGTCGAACCGACCGAACGGCTCGCCGTCGTTGCCGCCGAAGGTGTAGGCGCCGATCAGCTCGTCGTTGCCGTCGAACGCCTCGCCGAAGATGAAGAAGTTCTGCTTGCCGAGATCGGCGGCCTTCTCGCGCATCCGGGTCGTGAACTCGCCCCAGAACCCGCGGGCGTTGATCGACAGCTCGGGCCGGTCGATGTGCTTGACCGTGTCGATGCGGAAGCCGTCGAAGTCCGCGACCTCGATCCAGTACTGGAACGCGCGGATCAGCGCCTCCTTGACGTCCGGGTGATCGGTGTCGAGGTCCTTGAGGCCGCCGGGGAAGTCGCCGAGCGTCTCCTGCTCGCGGACGAACTCGCGCGAGTAGCTGCCCTCGTGCCACCACGTGTAGACGCGGCCGCGGCGGTTGTACCAGCTCGGGTCGTCGAACCACGCCTTGTCCTCGGGCCAGCCGAACCACTCGGGCGGACGCGACGGCGGCACGCGGTTCTGATCGGGCCAGTCGGTGAACCGGATCTCGGCCGGGCCGGAGAAGCCCAGCGAGGTCCAGCCCTGGATCTGGCGCGGGTCGTACTCGGGATCCCACTCGATGATCCGCTCGAGGTAGTCCTTGCCCTCCTCGCAGTAGACCTGCTCGTCGGGCGAGCACTCGTCGGCGCGCTCGGGGTTGTTGCAGATCTGCACGCACGTGTGCGACAGCCCGCCGCCGGACAGCCAGTCGTCCGGGCGCCCGTTGCCGTTGATGTCGTAGAAGAACAGCTGGCCGACGTGGTTGGTGACGACGTCGAGGATCACGAGCATGCCGCGCGCGTGCGCGGCGTCGACCATCTCGCGCAGCTTGTACAGGTCGCCGAAGTGCGGGTTGTGGCGCAGGAAGTCCTGCGTCCAGTAGCCGTGGTAGCTGGCGAACCCGGCGTCCTCCTCGGTGTTGCGCACCACCGGCGAGATCCACAGCGCGGTGACGCCGAGCTCCTCGAGGTAGTCGAGGCGGTCGATGATCCCCTGCCAGTCGCCGCCGTGGTAGCGGCCGGGGACGCTGGGCTCGACGTTGATGTCGTTGTCCGGGTCGCCGTTGTCGAACCGGTCGACCATGATCTGGTAGATGACCTGGTCGCGCCAGTCGAGCCCGGCGTTCGACTGGTGCGGCATGTCGGCCGGGTGATCGAGGTCGCCGGCGCCGCCGCACGCGGCGGCGGCGAGGCACGAGGCGAACAGGGCGCTGCGAGTGAACGTCATGGCTGGCCTCGCTTCGTCTCAACGGGTCGACGAGTTGAACCACCACTCGGCCTGGACGCCGAGGAAGTGGACGGTGGCGTGGTCTCCGCGAGGATCCTCCTCGGGGTAGAGATCGAGGGCGGCCTCGTTGAGGCGCGCGATCCGCCACACCAGGCGGAGCTGCGGGCGGGCGTAGGCGCCGACGCCCATCGGGGCGTAGACGAGCATCGGCGCGACCTGCGCGACCGCCGGATCCGCCGCGAGCAGCGTCACCGGGGACAGCCCGCGCGGGAACCGCACCTGGTAGCTGGCGTCGACGCCGGCCATCAGCTCGCCGGTCAGCTTCGCGACCGGGCGGACGTCGACCGCCCACTCCCAGCCGTCGTCGAGGTCCATCACCGAGGCGTCGGCGTCGACGAACCGGCGCGAGTAGGCAGAGGCCATGACGTGGCCCCAGCCGTCGCCGTACGCGGCGCCCGCGCCGACGACGAGCTCGGACGCGCCCGGCCACGCGGCGAGCGAGTCGTCGAGGCCCTCGGCCGGCGCGAGCTCGTCGAACGCGGTCAGGCCCTTGGACCACTTCGCGAACAGGTTCACGTGCGAGCCCGAGCCGGCGCCGCCGAACCCCCACGCGCCGAGCTGGACGCCGAGCGTCGCGCCCCAGTCCTGGGGCAGCTGCTCGACGGTGTCGTCGTTGCGCAGGCGCTCGCCCGACGGCAGCGACTGCAGCTCGCCGTAGACCTTGAGCTTGTAGTCGACGTCGGTCGGCGTCGGCACGAAGTACGTCGCGGACGACGACAGCACGAGGCGCTGGCGATCGAGCACGACGGCGGTGGTCGCGCCGAAGTCGGGATCCGCGACCTGCTCCTCCTGGTACTGGAACGGGTCGAGCAGGCGGTTGACGCCGGCGTGGACCGCGACGTCGACGTCGCCCTTGCGGACCGAGGCGCCGGCCCCGAGCGTGTTGAGCTCGTCGAGCGGCCACCAGTCGAACAGGTACAGATCGTCGCCGCGGTACATCCGCGAGCCGGCCCACAGCGTGACGCCGTGCGCGGTCGTCGCCTCGAGGAACACGTTGCGCAGCGCCGGGCGCGCCTCGAAGTCGCCGGTGTAGTGGAAGATCGAGTCGCCGAACGCCAGGGTCGTCACCGTGCGCAGCTTCGTGCCGCGCGGCGTCGCGAACCGGTAGTAGAGATCGGTCTCGAGGTAGCTCGGCTCGACGATCCGCGGCGCGTGCGCCACGACCTTGATCTGTTCGGGCGTGCCGCCGCGCAGATCGGAGCCGGCCATGATCCGGCCGTAGGAGCCGAACGCGAAGCCGGTCTCGGGCGGCGGCGCGGGCGGCGGCGTGTCCGACCGCGGCAGCCCGTACGGGACCGGCGTCGCGGCGGCGGGCTCGGGCGTGGGCTCGACGGGCGGCGGCACCGCGGGCTCGGGCGCCGGGTCGGGCGGCTCGGGCAGCACGTCGTCGATCGGATCGACGGGCCCAGCGCCGGGGTCACCATCCGGCGGTGGCTCGTCTGCCACCGGCTGGCCCCAGGCCGGCGTGGTCAGGGCGGCGAGGACGAACGCGCACGGGCCAACGCGAGCGAGGGACATCCCTGGACGGCGCAGCATGAAGTGTGCCCGATTCAACCACCGCCAGCGCCGCGAAGGGGCGGGCGCGGCCGCGCACCTGCGTTGCCGATCGCAACGCGCCGGCGCCTGGCGCGTCCACCCCCGCAACGCCGGTGCGGCGAGGTCCCGCGGACTTCCACGTTGTCGTCGACATCCGCGTCGTTGCCGCGGATGCTGGCGTGGCACACCCCTTGAAGACGATTTGCCCGTGCGCGCCACCCTCCTCGTCGTCCCCGCCTTGTGGTTCCTGGCCGCCTGTCCTGCCGAGCAGGACCGCCCTGGCGATGACGACGACGACCCCGGCGCCGACGCGGGCGTCCCGGACGCCAACGACGTCCCGCCCGACGCGTTCCCCGCGTGCGACAGCCCACAGCCGTCGTGCACCACCACGATCACGTACAGCGGGTCGGGCGCGTCGGTGTCGCTGCGCGGCGACTTCGCCGCGGACGGCTGGACCACCGGCGTCGACATGACGCGGGTCGGCGACCGCTGGGAGGCGACGATCGACGTCGCCGACGAGCAGGTCGTGCTCTACAAGTTCGTCGTCGACGGCAACTGGATCGCCGACCCGGCGAACCCGCGCAGCTCGCCCGACGGCTTCGGCGGGATGAACTCGGTCGTGCGCACCGACTGCGACCAGTGCCCGAAGCCACCGGCGATCGACTGGCGCGACGCGGTGATGTACTTCGTCATGCTCGACCGGTTCGCCAACGGCGACCCGAGCAACGACGATCCCGTCGGGCTCGAGCAGCCGGCCGACTACCAGGGCGGCGACCTCGCCGGGCTGCGCGAGAAGATCGAGGAGGGCTACTTCGCCTCGCTCGGCGTCAACACGCTGTGGATCACCTCGCCGTTCGACAACGCCGACGGCGCCGGCGCCGGGACCGACGGCCACCAGTACTCCGGCTACCACGGCTACTGGCCCAAGGATCTCGACGCGGTCGAGTCGCGGGTCGGCACCGAGGAGGAGCTGAAGGAGGTGATCGAGGTCGCGCACGAGCACGGGCTCAAGGTGATCCTCGACTACGTGATGAACCACGTGCACAGCGAGAGCCCGATCTACCAGGACAACCCGGGGTGGTTCTGGCCGAACAACAACGGCTCGGGCGGCAACTGCGTGTGCGGCTCGGGCTGCAGCTGGGACGACAGCTACCAGCGCAAGCGGTGCTGGTTCACCGACTACCTGCCGGACCTCGACTTCAACAACGGCGACGCGCGGCGGTGGTCGGTCGGCAACGCGCTGATGTGGGCCAAGGCGCTCGGCGCCGACGGGTTCCGGCTCGACGCGGTCAAGCACATCGAGGACGTGTGGCTGACCGACCTGCGCGCGCGCCTCGACGGCGAGGTCGAGGAGGAGCAGATCTTCTACCTCGTCGGCGAGACGTACACGGGCGATCGCGACCTCATCAAGTACTACGTCCGCCCGGACACGATGCTCGACGGGCAGTTCGACTTCCCGCTGCGCGCCAACATCCTGGCGACGATCCTGCGGCGGCAGGGCTCGATGAACGACCTCGTCGGGTTCCTCGACGCCAACGCCACCTTCTACGGGCCGGGCGCGGTGATGTCGACCTTCATCGGCAACCACGACGTGCCGCGCAGCATCCACATCGCCGAGGACAACCCGCTGTTCGGCGACTGGGACGACGGCAAGGGGCGGGCGTGGAACAACCGCCCGGGCCTGCCCGGCTCGCCCAACCCGTTCGAGCGCATGCTCGTCGCGTACACGCTGCTGATGACCACCCCCGGCATCCCGCTCATCTACTACGGCGACGAGATCGGCCTGCCGGGCGCGGGCGACCCCGACAACCGCCGGTTCATGCAGTGGGACGGCTACAGCGACGACCAGACGTGGCTGCGCGATCAGCTCGCCGCGCTCGGTCGGGTGCGGCGCGAGCACGAGGCGCTGCGCCGCGGCACGCGCCAGACGCTGGGCGTGACCGCGAACGTCTACACCTACGCGATGACCAGCGGCGGCGACACGGTGATCGTGGTGCTCAACCGCGGCGACGAGAACGAGGCGGCGCAGGGCCTGCCGGGCGGCACGTACGTCGACCTCGTCAACGGCGGCACGGTGACCGCGCCGGTGACGATGCCGCCGCGCAGCGCGCTGGTGCTCCAGGCGCAGTGAGCGCCTGATCCGGGCGGGGTGGGCCCCGGCGAGCGCTGCCGTCCGGCTGACCGCCACCGCGCGTCACGGGGGCGTAAGCACGTGGCCGGGCGATAGACCCAGGCGCCCGGCCGCGCGTTGGGTCGGGCATGCCGACGCCCGTCCGCCTCGCCCGTGTCGTGCCCCTGCTGCTGCTCGGCGCCGCGTGCGCCGACGCGCCCGCGCCGGCCAAGGGACCGCCGCGCGATCCGCGGCTGGTCGAGCTGGCAGCCGAGGCCACGACCTCGCTCGTGATCGCCGACGCGCCGTCGGACCTCGCGGTCCGGGTCCGGGTGTCGGCCGGGCGGCTGCCCGGCGGCCAGCGACCGCCGCTCAACCTCGTGCTGGTCGTCGACACCTCCGGCTCGATGGTCGGCGACCCGATCGCGCACGCGCGGCGCGCCGCGCGCGAGCTGGTCGGGCGGGTCACGGCGCGCGACCGCGTCGCGGTCGTCGGGTTCGGCTCGTCGCCGGAGGTCGTGGTGCCGTCGCTGCCGGGCACGCCGCTGGCGCTGATGTACGCCGACTGGGCGCTGGCCCGGCTGGAGGCCCGCGGCACCACCGACCTCGCCGGCGGGCTCTCGACCGGGCTGGAGCTGCTCGCGCAGGGCCGGCAGCCGGGGAGCATCGATCGCGTCGTGCTGGTCGGCGACGGCGTGGCGAACGAGCCCGGCCCGATCCCGGCCCTGATCGCGCAGGCGCGAGCGATGCGCGCGTCGATCACGACGCTCGGGCTCGGCGTCGAGTACGACGAGGACCAGCTCGGGCGGATCGCGCTCGACACCGGCGGCGCGTTCCACTTCGTCGAGGACGCCGCCGCGGTCGCCGCGCTGTTCGACGACGAGCTGGTCAAGCTGCGCGACGTCGTCGCGCGCAACGTCGTGATCGAGGTGCAGCCGGGGCCGGGCGTCGCGGTGCAGCCCGTGCCCGGCGTCGAGCTCGCCGGCTCGCGCGTCGTCGTCCACCTCGGCGACCTCGCCGCCGGCGAGGTGCGCGACGTGATCCTGCCGGTGACGACGGCGGCGCGCCGCGCCGGGGCCGAGGTCGAGCTGGCCGACGCGACGCTGCGCTACGACGACGCCGTCGGCGGCAGCGGGCCGCAGGTGCGGACCAGCTACGTCGCGGCGCGCGCGTCGAGCGACGCCGCGGCGGTCGCGGCCGCGGTCAAGCTGCCGATCGAGGCGGCGCGGCGCCGCGCCGAGGCGGCCAGCGCGATCCTCGAGGCGATCCGGCTGGCGCGCGGCGGCGACGTCGCGGGCGGGCTCGCGCTGCTCGCGCGCGCCGCGGAGGCCGCGCGGGCGACCGCCGCGGCGACCGGGGACGCCGAGCTGACCGCCCTGGCCGCGCGCATGGCCGAGCTCGAG
>WYBA01000204.1 GCA_011526095.1 Myxococcales bacterium
CGCGTCGGAGGACGTCTGGGCGGGGTGGGTCCCGACGAGCTCTGCTCGTCGGGCGGGGCGGCGAGCCCCGTGTGATCGAGGCGACGTGCCGTGCCGGAGCAGAATGCGACGGTCACGGCACTAGCCGGGCGGGACCGAGGGAGACGCGAACCTCGCGACGAGGTCGTCCCAGCGGCGGACCCGCTCGTCTCCCTCGCCCATCATGTCGACGATCCAGCGCCGCACGTAGGCGTGGTCGAGCTCCGGTCGCACGGCGACGAGCCGCTCGAGATCGACGAGGTCCTTGCCGCGGAAGAACAGCAGCTTGAACACGGCGAGCGCCTCCGCGGCCAGGAACCACCCGCTCCACCCGGCATCGTCGCCGAGCCGGATCCGGGTCCGCGCCGCCTCGTGCGCGAACGGGATGCTGGGCAGGAACACGTCGATGCGCATCCCGTCCCACCGCCCGACGAACATGCCGTCGCGGGCCGCGCGCGCCGCGGCGGCGCCGTCGTCGACCTCGACGCCGAGCGCGCGGAGCGCGGCCACGACCGCCGGCAGATCATCGAGCTCCACGAACACGTTGACGTCGACGTCGGCCGTACCGCGCGGCACGCCGGCGACCGCCAGCGCGAGCGCGCCGCCGATCGCGTACGGCAGGCCGGCGCGCTCGAGCTCCTCCGCGATCCGCTGCGCCGCCTCGGCGGCGCCACGCTCACCGATGGCCATCGCCCCACCCCGCCTGCCGGCGCAGCCGGGCGAGGGCGTCGACCGTGGAGGCGGGGAGCGGATCGACGTGCGCGAGGATCCGCTCGCGCCGCCCGCTCACGCGCGCCGCCCACATCGCGTCGCGCGTGCACGCCACGGCGAGCCGCCATCGCTCGGCCGGCGACAGGTCGGCCCACTCCGCCACCTCCTCGCGCACCGAGGCGACGTCGTCGATGACCCAGCCTGGCAGGCGCGCGAGCACGGCACGATCCTACCCCGGCGCGCCCGCTCGCGGCCACGCGGATGACGCGACGCCCGCTACCGGAACAGCTGGCCGCGCAGCTCGGGCGCGGGCTGGGCGATCAGCTCGAGCTCGACCAGGCGATCGCCCGCGGCGGCGCGCGCGGCGTCGGCCGCGGCGCCGATCGCGTCGAGCGGCCCGGTCAGCGTGAAGTACGCCTTGCCGGCGAGGTCGACCGCGAACCGGACGTCGCGCACGACGACGTCGGCGACCTTGCACGCGGCGTCGGCCGCGGCGATCGCGGCGCACACGGTCCGGGTCTCGACGATCGTCACGGCCTCGGCCGCGGCGTCGTCGGCCCAGCCGTCGCCGGCGACCGGCGCGCCGAGCATCGGCCACACCTGGGCGTCGGCGTACGCCAGCTCGACGCGATCGACGAGCAGCTCGCGCGCGGCGGCGCGGCCAGCGGCCATCGCCTCCTCGACCTCGGCGACGCCGCCCTCGAGGATGACGAGGTGCTTGCCGCCGGACACCGCGCGCGACGCCACCAGGATCGCCGGGGAGCGCTTGAGCGCGGCGTCGGCGACGACCACGCCGCGCGCGATCGACGACAGCTCGAGCACGCCGAGCGCGGGGCCGCGGGCGCGCGCCTCGGCCATCACACGAACCGGAACGCTTCCTTGAGCGTGCACCGCCGCTCGCGCGTGAAGTGCACCGCGGTGGTCAGGCCCTCGCCGGTCGGCGAGGCGATCGTGAACGAGGTGTAGCCCTCGCCGCCGAGGCCGAGGCCGGCGTGGCTGGCGTCGTTCTTGACGAAGATCGAGCAGTTGCACACCCGCGCCATCGCCGCCATGTGGTCGATGTTGGTCGAGTGCATCGTCGCGGTGTGGTGGAAGCCGTGCTCGACCCGCACCGCCATCGCGATCGCGTCGGTGGCGCTCTTGCAGCGCACCAGCGGGATCACCGGCATCAGCAGCTCGTGCTGGACGAACGGGTGCTGCTCGTCGACCTCGCACAGGAGGATCCGCAGGTCGTGGCCGTGGCCGGTCAGGCCGATCTGCGCGGCGATCAGGCCCGCGTCCTTGCCGACCCAGTCCTTGGCGACGTGGTCGCCCTCGAGCACGACCTTCTCCAGCTCCTTGGTCTGGCGGGCGTCGAGCAGCAGCGCCTTGTTGCGCTGGAGCTGGCGGACGAGCTCGCTCGCGATCGAGTCGACCGCGAGGATCTCCTTCTCCGCGATGCACACGATGTTGTTGTCGAGCGAGGCGCCGCGGACGATCGCCTCGGCCGCCTTGGCGAGGTCCGCCGTCTCGTCGACGACCGCCGGCGGGTTGCCCGGGCCGGCGCCGATCGTCTTCTTGCCCGACGCCATCGCCGCCTTGACCACCGCCGGGCCGCCGGTGACGACGACGATCCGCACCAGCGGGTGCTTCATCAGCAGGTTCGCGCTGTCGATCGTCGGGCGCTCGACCGAGACGACGCAGTCGCGCGGCCCGCCCGCGGCGAGGATCGCCTCGTTGAGCAGGTGGACGCACCAGTTGCACACCTGCGCCGCCGACGGGTGGACGTTGAACACGACCGCGTTGCCGCCCGCGACCATGCCGATCGCGTTGCACAGGATCGTCTCGGTCGGGTTGGTCGTCGGCGTGACCGCGAGCAGCACGCCGTACGGCGCGCGCTCGGTCAGCATCAGCCCGTCGTCGCCGGTGTACGCGACCGGGCGCAGGATCTCCGGGCCCGGCGTCTTCTCGGCGACGAGCCGGTTCTTGGCCAGCTTGTCCTCGTAGCGCCCCAGGCCCGTCTCCTCGACCGCGAACCGCGACAGCGCCTCGTTGTTGGCGAGCACGGCGCGCCGCATGTTCTCGACCATGCGGATCCGCGTCGCCACGGGCGTGCGCTCGTTGGCCTCGAACCCGCGGCGCGCGGCGCGCGCGGCCTCGTCGGCGTCGGCGTAGACGCCGAGCGTGCCGCGCGGGATGTTCGAGGCGCGGCGGCCACCGTCGCCGCCGGACGCGGGCCGCGCCGGCGCGGGCGTCGCGCCGGCGCCGAGGCGCTCGAGCACCCGCGCGACGATCTCGTCGATGCGTGCGTCGTCGATCATCGCCATGAGCTCGCCTCTCTCGGAGCGCGCCGCCGCGTCACTTCTGGTAGCGGACCTCGCCGCCCTCGGCGACGGTGTCGACGATCGCCATGATCGTGGCGTCGACGGGGCGGTTCTGCGTCATCTGCGTCTGGCGCGCCGAGCTGCCGGCGCACACGAGCACGACCTCGCCGACCCCGGCGCCGACCGCGTCGACCGCGACGACGACGCCGCCCGACGCCTCGAGCTTCGCGCCCTTGACGTCGAGCGCGCGCACGACGAGCAGCTTGAGCCCCTCGAGCGTGGGCTCCTTGCGGGTCGCGACCAGCGTGCCGATGACCTTGCCCAGGACCATCGCCAGGATCCCCGGGGCTACTTGTCGCCCTGGCGGCCCAGCGGCAGGACGCCGTCGACGTTGGCGTGCGGCCGCGGGATCACGTGGACCGACACGACCTCTCCGACGCGCTCGGCGGCGCGCTGGCCGGCCTCGGTCGCGGCCTTCACCGCGGCGACGTCGCCGCGGACGATCGCGGTGACGTAGCCGCCGCCGGTCTTCTCGTATCCGACCAGCTCGACCTTGGCGGCCTTCACCATCGCGTCGGCGGCCTCGACCATTCCGACGAAGCCCTTGACCTCGATCATTCCGAGCGCATCAGCCATGGGGTGTCTCCTGCAGTCTTGTCGTCTCTGTCGTGTGTCTCGACAGGCAATCGCTAGCGATCGACGAACTTCTCCGGCTCGCGGCCGGCGACGGCGGCGAGCGCGGCGGTGGCGGCGGTGGCGGCGGCGTCGACCTCGGCCTCCGGCCCCGACATGTACAGGCGCCCGAACGCGCCGTACGGGGTGACGTTGACGAGATAGACCTGAGCGGCCTTCTCGGCCTCGTTGGCGGCGAGCACGGCGTAGCCGGCCGGCTCGCACTCGAGGATGAACAGCGACTGGCCGGGCAGCACCATCATGCCGGCCGAGGCGCGGTTGATGATCTGCGTCTGGTAGGCCTCGACGCCGCGGATGATCTGGTTGGTGAGGACCTTGGGCTTGAGCCGGTCCTGCTCGCGCAGGTCGAGGTGGCGCAGGATCGCGGCGCCGGCGCTGAGCACCTCGCCCTGATCGTGATCGTGGACCTCGAGCAGGCCGTAGGCGCGCTCGACGACCTGCAGCGCCGGCTGCACGCGCGTCGCCTTGAGCGCGATGTCCGTCACCTGGTTGATCGCGATGCCGGGCGCGATCTCGACGAACAGCGACGCCTGACCGGGGACCGGCAGGAAGCCGCGCGCGGTCTTGGCCATGAACGTGGCGAGCTGCGGCTGCAGCGCGTCGAGAAAGCAGTAGGTTCGGAGCGCGGTCCCCATCGCGGCTTGCGAACCTAACACGAGCGCGCGCGGCGCACGTGCGAGGCCGCCACAAACCGCAGATTCCGCAGCGCGGCCGCAGGATCCGCAGCCCGCGGGTGCGGACCTCGCCACCGGCGCGCCGACGGGAACGGACGGCGCCGCGCGCGGGTTGACACCGGGCAGATGCACCGCAAGTCTTGCCGCGCCATGTCCCCTCGCCTCCCCCGCGTCCTCCTCGCCGCCGCCCTCGCGGTGACCGTCCCCGCCACCGCGGTCGCCGAGCCGCTGTGGTGGGCGCTGCGCCAGACCGGCGGCGCGCCCGCGCCCGCCCCGCAGGTGCCGCCGTCGGCGACGCTCGCCGACGTGGTCGGCGCGCCGACGACGGTGACGCTGGCGGACCTGCTGCAGCTGGCGACGCGCCAGGCGCCGTCGCTGGAGACGGCGCGGGTGGACGTCGAGATCGCGCTCGCGCAGATCGAGGCCACGCGCGGGCTGGACGACTGGCAGGTCGGGGCGGACGCGAACGTGTCGTACTCGGCCTCGGCCTCGCAGTTCGGCGTGTCGCGCGGACCGAGGCTGAGCCTGTCAGGCGACGTCTCGCGGCTCCTGCCCTCGGGCGGCACGGTGTCGCTGCACGCCGAGCACGACTTCAGCGACATCGAGACCGAGCGGGACGACGCGACGTTCTCGACCCGGCAGCACTCCGACGCGGTGCTGGTCTCGCTCCAGCAGCCGCTGATGCGCGGTCGCGGCCGCGCGATCACGCGCGCCAGCGAGGCCCGCGCCAAGGTCGGCAAGACGGTGGCCGAGCTGTCGCGAACGCAGGCCGCGCTGTCCACCGTGCGCGAGGTCGTCGTCGCCTACTGGGACCTGGTGCTGGCGCTGCGCTCGGTCGAGATCGCGCAGTCGAGCCTGGGCCTGGCGCAGGAGCGGCTGCGCATCACCCAGGCCGCGATCCGGGGCGGCGGCGTCGCCGCGACCGAGGCGCTCGCGGTCGAGCAGATCATCGCCGCGCGCGAGGAGGCGGTGCTCGACGCCGAGCTGACGGTGCTCGAGCGCTCGCTGGCGCTGCGCCGGCTCGTCGGCATGGAGATCGGCCCCGATCAGCTCGGGCTGGTCACGGCCACGGACCTCGGGCTACCGGCCGTGGAGTGGGACCTCGGCGCGATGCTGGCCGACGCCTACCGGACCAGCCCGGAGCTGGCCCTGCTGGCCAGCCAGGGAGAGCTGGCCGAGATCGAGGTCGAGGTGACCGAGAACGGCCTGCTACCGCGGCTCGACCTCACGCTCTCGGCCGGCCCGTCGGGCACCGACGGCCGCGCGATCGACGCGCTGACCAACATGGCCACGTTCGACGACTTCGTCGTGACGGGTGGACTGTCGTACTCGCAGTCGCTCGGCAAGCACGCCGCCGCCGGCGCCTCGCGCGCGGCTCGCGCCGAGCGCCGCAAGATCAAGATCGACGAGGCCGACCTCCGGATCCAGCTCGCGCAATCGCTGACCGAGACGATCGTCGTGGCGCGCGCGGCCGAGCGCCGGGTCGAGCTGGCGCGGCGCACGATCGAGCTGGCGGCGAAGAACATCGTCGCCGAGCAGTCGCGGTTCCAGCTCGGCAAGGCGACCAACTTCGACGTGCTCGAGCGCCAGGACGAGCTCAAGCAGGCCGAGCTCAACCAGGCGCGCGCCATCATCGACTGGCACAAGGCCCGGACTCAGGCCGCCGCGATCACCGGCACGCTGCTCGTCGACTACGGCGTCACGCTGCGCGACTGAGCGAGCGAAGCGAGGCGACCTCTGAGGCGCGAGCGCCGGAAGGCTGGCCCTTCGACTCGCGGGGGGGGGGGGGGGCCCCCCCC
>WYBA01000205.1 GCA_011526095.1 Myxococcales bacterium
CGAGAGGATGCCGGGGGACGCCACGCGTCGCGACACCGCGCTCGTCGCCGCGGCGGTGACGATCGCGGTGATCGCCGCCGTCGCGGGCGGCCGGCAGCGGACCGCGACGGCGCCCGCGCCCGCCAGCGGCGCGGCGGCGCGTGGGGCGACCACGGCCGGGGCGACCGCGGCCACACGCGCGCACGCGCGGCGCTCGCTCGCGCCGGTCGCCAACCCGGACCCGTCGGCGCCCGCGCCGACGCCCCGGCTCCGCCCCTACCGCGTCGCGGTCACGCCCGACGGCGCGACCGCGCTGGTCACGCTCGCCGGGACCGAGGCGCTCCCCGGCGAGCAGGTCGCGGTGATCGATCTGGCGGCGCGGCGCGAGCGCGGCCGCGTCGACGTCGGCCGGATGCCGTTCGGGATCGCGCTGCACCCGGGCGGGCGCTGGGCGGTCGTGACGAACCGGCTGTCGAGCTTCCTGTCGGTGATCGACGTCGCCGCCGCGCGCGTCGTCGGCGAGATCGCGGTGCCGTTCTACTGCGACGACGTCGCGATCGCGCCCGACGGCGCGCGCGCCTACCTGAGCAACTTCGCGCTCGACCAGGTGATCGTCGTCGACCTCGAGGTGACGGCGGACGGGCTGCGCGGCGCGGCGCGCGACCTCGGCCCGAGCCGCGCCGCGTTCGACGCGCCCGGCGGACCGCGCGAGATCCTGCGCGGCGCGTGCGGCACCAGCGGCTGCCACCTGCAGCCGGTCGGCGGGTTCGTCGCGGGTCCGGACGGCGACGCGGCGTTCACCTCCGCCGCGGTCCACGTCGTGCCCGGCGATCCCGACGCGAGCTGGCTGCTGCGCGCGACCCGCCCCGTCGCCGCCGGCGGCCGCGCCGACGCGCTCGACGGCCGCCACCACCCGGGCGGGCCGGTCCTGCCGGCGTCCGACGACGATCCCGACGTCTCCGCGCTGCGCGCGTGGATCGCCGGGGCGCAGGTCGGCCCCGGGATCGCGGTCGGCAGCAAGCCGCGCGATCTGACCCTGTCGTCCGACGGCCGGACGCTGTACGTCGCGAGCGCCGGCGGGCTCGAGCTGACCGTGATCGACGCCGCGAGCCTGCGCGTGCGCCAGCGGATCCCGACCCGCGCGCCGGTGACCGACGTGGTCGACGCCGACGGGTGGGTCGTGCTCGCCGCGCTCGGGGTCGGCTCCGGCCACCCGGCGCGGCGCGATCCGGCGCGCGAGAGCCTCGACCCGGCCGAGCCGGGCGTCGATCTGACGATCCACCGCGACCCCGCGACCGGCAAGCCGCTGCCGCTCGACCGGCAGGTCCCGGCCGGGCCGTTCGCCGACGTCGACGGCACGGCGAACGAGAAGTTCCGCGACGTGTCGAACGACCTCGTCGTGATCACGCCCGAGGGCCTCGCCGCGCCCGATCTGCGCGTCGATCGCTACGCCGCGACGCCGGCGTTCACCCGCTACACCTCGGACACGTTCGAGGCGACCTTCGGCGACGCCCACGGCGACGTCCCCGCCGCGCTGCGGACCGTGATCGGCGCGCTGCCCGAGCAGCTCGTGCGCGACGGCGACCGGCTCTATGCGGTCATGGCGGGCACGTTCGAGATCCAGCAGTGGCGGCTCGACCGCGGCGCCGCGCCCGAGGCGCGCCTGGTCCCGGAGCGCGTGCTCACCACCGGCCTCGGGCCGGCCGGCGCCGCGCTCGCCGGGCGCACGCTTGTCGTCGCCGATCACCTCGGCGACACGATCTCGCTGATCGATCTCGACGCCGGCGCGACCCAGACGCTCGCGCTGGCCTCGGACGCCCCGCCCTACCCGGCCACCGACCTCGAGCGCGGCGAGCTGATCGTCCGCTCGGCGCTGTGGTCGTCGGACCAGGACGCGACGTGCGTGCACTGCCACTACCGCGACACCTCCGACGGCAAGGCGTGGAGCGTCAACTCGGTGACCTCGCAGAGCCGGGACCGGCTCGAGCGCACCGGCGGCAGCCGCGAGGTGCCGGACATGCGCCACCTGTTCGCCGAGACCCCACTGCTGCTCGAGGGCGTGCTGTCGCTGGCCGAGTCGCTGGGGCCGATCATGGACCAGGCGCCGCTCGAGGACTTCGCCGCGCCGCTGCCCGCCGGCGACTTCACGACCGTGTTCGCCACGCCCGAGGAGGCCCCCGCGCTCGCCCGCTCGGCGCACGCGATCTGGCAGGTCTCGGGGCGCGCGTGGGACGAGCCGTCGCCGACCGCGGCCGATCTGGTCAAGCGCCGCGACGTGATGTTCCAGCAGGTGTCGCGGCGCTGGCTCGGCGCGCCGTACGGGCTGCGCGAGGTCCAGCGGCTCGTCGGGGTGTGGCAGGGCGCCGAGGGGCGGCTGCTGCCCGGCCCGCTCGATCCCGACGACCCGATGATCGCCCGCGGCCGCGCGCTGTTCGAGAGCCCGGCGGTGGGCTGCGCCGGGTGCCACGGCGCGCCGACGTTCACCGACAAGGTGCACGTCCACAACGAGAACCGCGGCTTCCCGCCGCTGGTCACGCTCGGGCCGCGCGACGCGGTCCACAACGTCCCGTCCGCCAGCCGGATCGACGCCAACGCCGGGTACGTCCGCGACTGGGACCCGCTCGACCGCGGCCGCGTCCAGCAGCGCCCCGACCAGTTCGTCGCGCCGTCGCTGCGCGGGCTGTGGGCGCGCCCGCCGCGGCTGCTCCACGACGGCCGCGCGCGCTCGGTGCGCGAGGTGCTCGCGACGCCCGAGCACCCGGGGCTGTGGCCCGGCGAGGTCGGGCGCAACGAGCGCGACGGCGTCCCCGACACCCACGGCGTCACCTCGCACCTCGACCTCTGGGAGCTGGAGTGCCTGCGAAGGTACGTCCTGTCGATCCAGTGACCGGGCCGATGACGGGGCGAATGACCGGGCGCGTGTTGCGACACGCCGCGGCGCTCGTCGGGGCGGTCGTCCTGGGCGCGGTCGCGATCGCGGCGCGCGCCGGCGCCGGCGCGCCCGCGCCCGACGGCGAGCTGGTGCGCCACGAGCGCTCCATGATGGGCTCGCGCGTCGCGATCAGCGTGTGGGCGGCGCCGGGCGAGGCCGACGCCGCGCGCGCCGCGGTCGACGCCGCGCTCGACGACCTCGCGGCGTGGGAGGCGCGCGTCAGCGAGTGGCGCGAGGGCTCCGACGTCGCGCGGGTCAACGCGGCGGCGGGCGGCGCGGCAGTGGCGATCGGCGACGACGCGCGCGAGGTGATCGCGCGGGCGCGGTCGTGGGCCGAGCGCACCGGCGGGGTGTTCGATCCGACCGGGGGCCCGGTGTTCGCGCTGTGGGAGGACGCGCGGCGGCGCGGCGCCCTCCCCGACCCGGCGGCGCTCGCGGACGCGCGCGCGCGGGTCGACTGGCGCGCGATCGAGCTGACCGACGACGGCGCGCGGCTGGCCCGCGCCGGGATGCGGCTGGGCCTCGGCGCGATCGGCAAGGGCGTCGCGGCCGAGCGCGCGAGCGCGCGGCTGGCGACCGCCGGGTTCGGCGACCACCTGGTCGACTGCGGCGGCGATCTCGTCGTGGCCGGCCGCCGTGGCGCCGCGCCGTGGAAGATCGCGCTGCGCGGCGGCGACGACGAGGTGCTCGCGGTCGTCGCGTTGACCACCGGCTCGATCGCGACGTCGGGCGACGCCGCGCGCAGCGTCGTCGTCGACGGCGTGCGCTACGGCCACCTGCTCGATCTGCGCACCGGCTGGCCGGCGCGCGGCGTGCGCTCGGTGACCGCCTACGCGCCGCGCGACGCCGACCCGCTGGCGACCGCGCTGTTCGTGCTGGGCCCCGCCGCGGGCGCCGCGCTGCTCGACGCGATCGACGGCGCGTGGGCGGTGTGGGTCACCGACGACGGCGCGGTCGTGCCCAGCGCGCGCGCGGCGATCCGGGACGGGCGCGTGGAGGTGCGGCGATGACGCGCGCGGCGCCGCTCGCGCTGCTCGCGCTGCTCGCGGCGTGCGCCGGCGGCGCGACGCCGCCGCCGTCCCGCGGCGGCGCCTTGCCCGACGCCGTCGCCGGCGTGCTCGACCGCCGGTGCAGCGGCTGCCACGGCGTCACGCCCGCGCAGCGCGCGCGGCTCGGCGAGGACGCGGCGCGCCTGCTGCGGTGGGACGTCGACGACGACGGCCGGCTCGCGACCGCGGCGCAGCGCGCGGCGGCGCGGGCGGCGTGCCTCGACGAGCGGTTCGTCGACGCCCAGGACGGCGCCGACGCCAGCCCGCTGATCCTGGCGCCGCTGTCGCCGACGTGGGCGGGCCCGCGGCTCACCCACCCCGAGGTGTTCGCGTCGCCCGACGACCCGGACTTCGCGACGCTGCGCGCGTGGGTGGCGACCGAGGTCACGCCCGCGCCGCCGCCGCCGCTCGACCCCGCCGGGCGCGCGTTCGCCGAGGACGTGATGCCGGTGCTCGAGCGAAAGGGGTGCCTGGGCGCGGCGTGCCACGGCCCGTCGTCGTTCTCGGATCTGCGCCTCGATCCGGGGATCCCGCTCTACCCGGGGCGTTACCCGCGCGCCGTGCTCGAGCACAACCGCGCCGCGATGCTCGGCGGGCTCGAGGGCCAGGCGCGGCTGGTGACGCTCGACGGCGACGTCGCGGCGTCGCGCCAGCTCCTCAAGAACCTCCCGCTCGACCAGGGCGGGATCATCCACAAGGGCGGCAACCGCCTGCTCGAGCGCGACGACCCGGACTACCAGGCGATCTTCCGCTGGCTCCAGCTCGAGGCCGAGCGCGAGCGCGCCCGCACCGGGCTCGACCCCGCGGACCGGGGTCTGGTGTTCGTGCGCCGGCCGCGCGCCACGCCCGAGCGGTTCTTCGAGGACGACGCGTTCCTGCCCGGCGCCGACCTATGGTGGCGCAAGCCCGACGGCCGCGAGATCAACCTCACCCGGGGGCTGCACGCCGGCGGGCCGATCGACGTGCGCACGCCCGCGCTCGACTACCAGGGCCGGCGCGTCGTGTTCGCGCTGCGCCGCGCGGCGGCCGAGCCGTTCAACGTCTGGGAGCTCGAGCTCGACACCGGCGCGGCGCGCCAGCTCACGTTCTCGACCGACCCGCGCGTCCACTGGCGCGACCCCAGCTACGCGCCCGATCCCGACGACCCGACCGGCGCGGACCTCGGCAAGGTCGTCGTCGTGATGGTGTCCAACGCCAGCGGCGAGCGCGCGCGGTCCAGCCCCGACGCCGTGCTCGGCGAGGCCGAGGGCGGCTCGCCCGCGGCGATCCGCGACGACGAGCGGACCGAGCGCGCCGGGACGTTCGCCGGCCGCGCGCTGCGCGTCGTGCGCGGCGCCGGCGCCGGCGCGCGCCGGACGATCACCGCGTCGCGCCCCGGGTGGCTCGAGCTCGACGCGCCGCTGCCGGTCGCCCCGGACGGCTCCACGCACTACGTGATCGACGCGACGCCGCGGATGGCCGACAGCTACGACCTCTACGGGATGCGCCACGCCGCGCCCGGCGACGAGGCGCGCACGTTCGCCGAGACGACGCGGCGGATGAGCTGGGCGGCCGGCCAGGTGCGCCGCCCGTCGATCCGCTCGACCGGCGAGGTGTTCGTCACCGCGCTGCGCACCGGCTGGCTCGGGCCCCGGCCCTACTTCCACGGCGCGATCTTCCGCGTCCACCACGACGGCTCGGACTTCCATACCCACTTCGGTAACCGCTCGGAGCTGCCGATCCTCGCTGGAAACCGCGAGCTGGTCACGGGGCTGGAGGCGCGGATCGGCCAGGACGCCGACTCGTGGTGGGGCGGCGTGATCGCGGTCGGCGACCACCAGCTCGGCCCGGCGCTCGATCCGCGCAACCCGATCGACGACGCCGACCACCCGCTCGACCGCGGCGCGCCCGCCCACAGCCAGCACGGCTTCGCGCGCGGCTGGGTGCCGGTCGACCCGGCGGTGACGGCGGGCGGCGTGTCGCCGGGCGGCGCCTACCGCGACGTCGCGCCGCTGCCAGATGGCAGCCTGATCGCCGCCTACGCGCCGGGCCCGATCGATCTGTTCGACCCCGCGGCCGCGCCCGACTTCGACCTGGTGCGCCTGGTCCCGGCGCCGGCGTTCTGGTCGGCCGACGGGCTGCGGCCCGGCGGGTTCCGGCGCGAGCTCCTCGTCCGGGGACCGGACAGCGAGCTGTGGCCGGTGCCGGTGCGCGCGCGGCTCAAGGAGCCGTTCCACAAGCCGCTCAAGCACGCCGACCACGTCGTCGGCGAGCGGCCGCCGGGCGGCTACCCCGCCGGCACGCCCGCGCTGCTCGAGGTCTACGACCTGCCGCTGCTCGCGATGTTCTTCGAGCAGACCGCGCCGTTCGGCGAGCGCCACCTCGACGCCGAGACGTGCGCCGTGCACGGCGAGGCGGTCCCGGCGTGGCGGCAGATCCGCTGGGCGCGGGTGGTCGGGGCGGAGCCGCGGCGCGCCCCCGACGACGACGACGACAACGACAACGAGGCCGGCCCGCCGCGCCAGCTCGTGCTCGCCGAGGTGCCGCTGGCCGAGGACGGCTCGTTCCAGGTGCTGATCCCGCCGGGCGTGCCGTTCGACGTCCAGGCGCTGTCCGCCGACCGGCTCGCGCTGTCGACGCCTGGCCGGTGGCTGTACACGCACCCCGGCGAGAAGCACGCGCTGTCGATCCCGCGCGCGCTGTACACGCAGACCTGCGAGGGCTGCCACGGCTCGCTGTCGGGCGCGCGCTCGACCTCGCTCGGCATGCCCGACGTCGTGTCGTCGGCGTCGCGCACCGCGGCGATGTGGGACGCCGAGCGCGGCGAGCGCCGCCCGCCGGCCAACGTCGTCGCCCCCGCGAGCGTCGGCGCCGCGGCGCCGCTGGCGGTGACGGCCCCGCTCGCCGTCGGGTTCGCCGAGGACGTCGCGCCGGTGCTGGCGCGGGCGTGCGCGTCGTGCCACGACGGCGCGGCGCCGGCCGCCGGGCTCGACCTCACCGGCGACGGCGCGCACGCGCGGCTGTCGCCGTGGATCGATCCGGGCGGGCTGTCGACCCGCAGCCCGCTGGTCGAGCGGCTGCTCGGCGGCGAGCTCGCCGCCGACGGCGCCGCGCCGGCCGCGCCGCACGCGCCGCTGTCCGACGACGACCGGCTGACGCTGACGCGGTGGATCGACCTCGGCGCGCCGGATCGCCGCGCGCGGCTGCCCGGAGGGACGCCGTGACCGCGCGCTGGCTGATCGTGCCCGCGGCGTGCGCCGCGATCGTCGCCCTGGCGACCGTGCTCGTCCCGCCGGCGGCCGCGCCCTCTGCGGCGCCGATGTCGGCGCTGCCCGCGTCGGATCCCGCCGGCTGCGCCCCGTGCCACGCGCGCCGCCGGCCGGTGTGGCACGACGACGACGTCACCCACCCGGGCCGCGATCGCGACGCGCGGCGCGCCCACGCCGACGTCGGCCGCGCGCGCGGCGGCTGCGGCGCGTGCCACGATCGCTCGTTCGCCCGCGCGTGCGGCGGCTGCCACGCCGCCGACGAGCGCTGGCGGGCCGCTGGAGGCCGGCCGTGACCGCGCTGCGCGAGCGCCTCGCGGCGTGGCTCGGCCTGGCCGCGCCGGTGCCGGCGCGCAAGCACACCCGCGACGCGGCGATCGTGCGGCTGCCGGCGCCCGCCGAGGTCGCGCTGCCGCTCGCCGGGCTCGTCGCCGCGGTCGCGCCGGGCGACGCGGTCGCGGCGTGGGCGGAGGTCGCGCGCAGCGCCGCCGCGGCGCGGTGGCCGCGCCGGCTCCACACCCCGCTCGGCGGCCAGGTCGTGTCGATCGACGGCGCCGTGGTCGTGCGCGGCGTGCCGGCCGACGCGCCCGCCGCGCCGGTCGCGGTCGGCCACCGCGCGCCGGACGGGCTCGCGCCCGAGGCGATCGTCGCGGCGGCGCGCGACGCCGGGATCGTCGGGCTCGGCGGCGGGATGTTCCCGACCCACGCCAAGCTGGTCTCGCCCCACCCGATCGACACGGTCCTGATCAACGGCTGCGAGAGCGAGCCGTACTTCACCTGCGATCACCGCGTGCTGGTCGAGCACCGCGACGAGGTCGAGTGCGGGATGGCGCTGGCGATGCGCGCGGTCGGCGCGACCACCGGCGCCGTGCTCGACCGCGAGGACTACTACCCCGCTGGCTACGAGCGGTTCGTCGTGCGCGACCGGCTCGGCCGGGACATCCCGCCGCGCAAGCTGCCGCGCGACGTCGGCGCGCTCGTGCTCAACGTGCAGTCGGCGCGCGCGCTGCACCGCGCGGTGTGCCTGGGCGAGCCGCTGGTGTCGCGGGTGATCACGGTCGCGGGCGGCGCGATCGCGCGCCCCGGCAACTACCAGGTGTGGCTCGGCACGCCGGCCGCCGACGTCCTCGCCGCGTGCGGGCTCGACGCCGGCCGCGCCGCGCAGGTGATCGCGGGCGGGCCGATGATGGGCCACGCGCTCGCCGCCGGCGAGGCGATCGCCGCCGGGACCGGCGGGCTGCTCGCGCTCACCGCCGAGGAGGTCGTGGCGCGGAGCGAGCAGCCGTGCATCCGCTGCGGCCGGTGCGTCGAGGCGTGCCCGATCGGGCTGCCGGTGCCGCTGCTGGTCGAGCGCCCGGGCCCCGACGTGCTGCGCTGCTTCAGCTGCGGCGCGTGCCACTACGTGTGCCCGTCGGCGATCCCGCTGACCGCGCGGCTGCGCGAGGCCGCCGCCGAGGAGGTCAAGTGGGACTGATCGATCGACAGAAGGCGCTGTCCGCGGCGCTGGTCGCGGCCGCGGCGGTCGCGGCGATCGCGCTGCCGCCGGCGCGGGCGCCTGCGTCCGACGCGCGCCCCGACGCGGCCGGACGCGTCACGCTGCCGTTCGAGGCGCGCGGCGCGCAGGGCCCGATCGCCGGCGTGATCGTCGTCGACGTCGCGGCCGATCGCCTGGTCGACGTCCACGTCACGCGCACTGACGAGGGCGTCGACCGGCGCGCGCTCGCCGCCGACCGCCTCGGCGCGCGGTTCCGCGGCCTGCCGGCGGCCCCGCCGCTGGCGGTCGACGCCGTCACCGGCGCGACGATCTCGAGCGCGCGCCTGATCGAGGCGGTGGAGCAGCGGCTGGCGGGGTGGCGCGCCGCGCGCGCCGCGCCGTCGTCACCGTCGTCGCCGTCGTCACCTGGGGAGGAGGCGCGCGATGCACGATGACGCGGCCGAGGGCCTGCGGGTCCGCGACCTCGTCGTCGAGCTCGGGTTCGTCACCCGCGCCGACGTCGAGCTGGCGCTCGAGGTCCAGGAGGAGCTGCACGAGCAGGGCGAGCACGCCCACCTGCTCGACGTGCTCGAGGATCTCGGCCTGATCGACGAGCGCCAGCACGACCAGGTCCTGCTCCACCAGGACATGCGGCTGGTGCTGGCGGAGATCCCCGGCGGGCGCCGCGATCACCGCCCCGAGCGGTGGATCGTCGCCGCGGTCGTGCCCGCCGCGCTGATCCCCTCGACGCTGGGCATCCTCGCCGCCGCCGCGGTGCTGGCGCTCGGCGCGGTGATCGCGGCCGGCAGCCCGCGCCGCTGGGTCGCGCTCGGCTGGCTCGCCGCGATCGGCGTCCCCGGCGTCCCGCCCGCCGCGGCCGCGGCGGCGGGCGCGACCGGCTCCGCCACCGGCTCGGCGCGTTCCCGCGCGACGGCGCTGCTGCGCGCGGCCGCGCTCACCGCGGCGCTCGCGCCGCTGCCGCTGCTGCCGGTCGCGCTCACGCCGCTGCACTACCTCGTCGCCGCCGCGGCCCTGGTCGCGGCGCTGCGGAGGTGGTCGTGATCGAGATCGCCGCGCTCGACGCGGTGTTCCTCGCCGCCGCGGTCACGCTCACCGCCGACCGGCGCGGCGAGCTGCGGTGGGTCGCGCTCGTCCCGCTGCTCGCCGCCGTCGCGGCGCTCGCGCCCGCCGGCGCGTACGCGTACCTGGTGCCGCCCGTGGTCGCGCTGCTCGCCACGGCGCCGCCGGTGCGCGCGCCCGCGCCCGCGCTCGTGCTCGCCGCGCCGGCCTACGGCTCGCTCGTCGCCGCGGTCACCGCCGGCGCGGCCTACCTCGCCGCGATCTGGCTCGCCGACGGGCTCGACCGGCGGATCGAGCAGCGCGGCGTGTCGGCGTCGTGGCGCGGCGCGCCGGCGCGGCTGCTCGTGATCGCCGCGCTGTACGCCGCCCTGCAGCCGGTGGGGCACCTGTGAAGGGCCCGTTCCTGCGCTCGCCGCAGAGCACGCGCGGCCTGATGATCCAGGTCGTCGCCGCGGCGACGCCGGCGCTGATCGCCGCGGTCGTGCGGCTCGGCGCGCCCGCCGCGGCGGTGATCGTCTCGGCGATCGCCGGCGCGGTCGCGGTCGAGGCGCTGTACCACCGCCGCGGCCTCGCCGACGGCAGCGCGGTCGTGACCGGCGTGATCGTCGCGCTGCTCTTACCCGCGACCGCGCCGCCGTGGCTCGCCGCGGCCGGCGGGGCGATCGCGATCGGCCTGGGCAAGGCGCCGTGGGGCGGCCTGGGCAAGAACCCGTTCAACCCCGCGGCGCTCGCCCGCGGCGTGCTGATGGTCGTCGTCCCCGCGCACCTGTTCGCGCCGGCGTGGACATGGGACGCGGTCACCGCCGCGAGCCCGCTATCCAAGGAGATCGGCGCGACCGCGCCGGGCTGGCTCGCGCTGGCCCAGGGCGACGTGCCGGGCTGCCTCGGCCAGGCCGCCCCGTGGACGATCGTGCTCGGCGGCGTGGCGCTGGCGGCGATGCGCACGATCGACTGGCGCGTGCCCCTCGCCTACCTCGCGACCGTGGCGCTGCTCGCGGTGGTGCTGCCGGGCGGCGACCGCGTCGCGGCCCACGCGCCCTGGCTCGTCGGCGATCCGCTGGTGCACCTGCTCGGCGGCGGCACGCTCGTCGCCGCGTTCTTCCTGCTCACCGATCCCGTGACCGCGCCGATGACGCCCGGCGCACGCGTCGCGTTCGCCGCGATCGCCGGCGCGGCGACGATGGCCGTGCGCCACTACACGCCCTACCCCGACGGCGCCGCGCTCGCCGTGCTGCTCGCCAACGCGCTGGCGCCCTGGCTCGACCGGCTCACGGTCGAGCGCCGCGTCACGCCGCGCGGTCGCCGCGCGCCGCGCGATCAGCGATGAGCCGGGTGTGTGCCGGCCCGGTCCTTGCTTCTCTGCCCTCCCAGCCACTTCACCCGAGAGCGCTCCATGAACGCCCACCTCCCGCCAGGCGCCCCGTTCCCGGTCGACCGCGCCGACCCCGCCAGCCGGATCTACGACTGGAACGAGAAGGATCGCCGCGGTCCGGTGCTGCGCAAGCCCCCGGGGCTGCTCGACGAGACCCTGCGCGACGGCCTGCAGTCGCCCTCGGTCCGCGATCCGTGTCTGGATGACAAGCTCGCCCTTGTCACTTTGATGGCAAGCCTGGGGATCGACGCGGTCGATCTCGGGCTGCCCGGCGCCGGCCCACGGGCCCGCCACGACGTCGAGCGCCTGCTCCAGCTGATCGTCACCGACCGCCTGGCGATCCGGCCCAACTGCGCCGCGCGCACGGTCCTGGCCGACATCACGCCGATCATCGACCTGTCCCAGCGGGCCGGCCTGCCGATCGAGGTCACGGTGTTCATCGGATCGAGCCCGATCCGGTCGTGGGCCGAGGGCTGGGACCTCGACGTCCTCACCCAGCGCACGCGCGCGGCGATCGAGGCGATCGTCGCCGCCGGGCTGCCGGCGTCGTTCGTCACCGAGGACACGACCCGCAGCCACCCCGCCGCGCTCGATGCGCTGTTCCGCACCGCGATCGACGCCGGCGCGACGCGGCTGGTGCTGTGCGACACCTGCGGCCACGCCACGCCCGACGGGGTGCGCAACCTGCTGTGGTTCACGCGGGGCCTGTTGCGCGCGCTCGACGTCGAGGATCGCGTCGCGCTCGACTGGCACGGCCACAACGACCGCGGCCACGCGCTGACCAACGCGCTGTTCGCGCTCGAGTGGGGCGTCGACCGCGTCCACGGCTGCGGCCTGGGGATCGGCGAGCGCGTCGGCAACACGCCGATGGACCTCCTGCTGCTCAACCTCTACCTGCTGCGCCTGCTCGATCCGGCGCGCCACGACATGACCCAGCTCTACCCCTACGTGCTCAAGGTCAGCGCCGCGACCGGCGTCGACATCCCGCCGGCCTACCCGCTCGCCGGGCGCGACGCGTTCCGCACCGCCACCGGCGTCCACGCCGCCGCGGTGATCAAGGCCGAGCAGAAGGGCGATCCGGACCTGGCCGACCGCGTCTACAGCGCGGTGCCGGCGCGCGTGTTCGGCCGCGCCCAGCAGATCGAGATCGGCCACTACAGCGGCCGCTCGAACGTCGTCCACTGGCTGCGGGCCCACGGCCTGCCCGCCGACGACGCCACCGTGGCGCGGCTGCTCGACCACGCCAAGCAGCAGGACCACACGCTGGACGAGGACGAGATCCTCGCGGTGCTGCGCGCGCCGCGCGCGGAGGCGCCGTGACCGCCGGGGCGTGGGCGCTGATCGTGTGCCCGCCCGGGCAGCCCAAGACCAGCGCGGCGTTCGACGTCGCCGCCGCGCTCGCCGCGCGCGGGCTGCGCGTCGCGGGGTTCGCGCAGCGCCGCCTGCCCGACGCGCCGCGCCGCTACGAGCTGTGCTGCCTCGCCGCCGACGAGCCGCCGGTGCCGCTGGGCCGCCGCGGCGGCACGCCGGGCCCGGGCGAGGAGCCGTTCTGCAACTGCGTGTTCAAGCCCGACGCGTTCGTCGAGGCGCGCGCGTGGCTGGCGCGCGACCTGCCCGGCTGCGACGTCGTCGTGCTCGACGAGCTGTCCCGGCTCGAGGCGACCGGCGGCGGCCACGCCAAGGCCGCGCTCGTCGCGGTCGCGCGCGCGCCGCTGACCGTGCTGTCGATCCGCGGCGATCGGCTGAGCGCGGTGATGGACCGGCTGTCGCTGGGCGACCCGGTCGCCGTGCTCGAGCAGGGCGACGCGCTCGAGCCGTTCGTCGCCGCGGTCGCGGACGCGGCGCTCGCCGCCCACAAGGCCGGCCCGCGGCGCTGAGGCGCGCCGCGCGAGCCGACCGCGGGCGGATCAGTCGACGACGGGCAGCTTGACCTTGGTGCCGCACTCGACGTCGTCCGGCTCGCGCTCGCCGGCGAAGTAGTCGAGCGGCGCGGGGACGACGCCGAGCCTCGCGCACTCGGCGTCGACCAGCGCGGCGCACCAGGCCAGCGCGTCGCGATAGGCCGGATCGTCCTGGACCGACGGCTGCGCCGCGATCACCGCGACGAACCGACCGAGGTGATCGGCGAGGAACGAGCGGCGCGCGCTGCGCACGATCTCGCCGCCCTCGGCGTCGCCGGACTCGGCCAGCAGGTGCTGCTTGAGCAGCAGCACCGCGTAGAACTCGAGCTCGACCGCGACGTGGTCGTAGAGCTCGTGCTGGCCGTCGGAGTCGAGCGCGAGCCCGAACGCCCGGTAGAACCCGGACAGATCGGCGAGGTCATGGCCCTTCGACAGGCCGCGCATCCGCCCGTGCTCGGTCTCGTAGAGCGAGACGCGGCCCGCGGCCCCCGCGCCCCAGTCGAACAGCTGGATGTAGCGCCGTTGCAGCGCCACGATGCCGCCCCCTGCCTCGCGCGCCATCGCGGCGAGCGCCGCGTGATCGCGCGCCAGCGGCGTGGCCAGCATCGACGCCAGCTCCTCGCCGGGGTAGCCAGCGGCGAGCGAGGCGATCATGAACTGCCGCGACCGCTCCACCACGTCCCCGTCGTCGGGGACATCCCCGACGCCGGCGACCTCGTGACTTCTGATGATCGTGCTCACCGTGTCGCCGGCGACCATCACAGCACCTTCGTCGGGAGCCAGGACATCATGATGCTCTTGCGCGAGCCGACCTCCTCCTCGCCGCCCTGCCACACCGCGAACGCCACCCCGGTCTCCGCGCCCGCCTTCAGGACCGAGCCCCCCTCGACCGCGAGCGGCCGCGTGATCACCAGCGTCCACCACCCGTCCTTCCACGTCCCCTTGGCGGCGCCGCTGTGGCCCGCCTGCACCGCCGAGGTAGAGATCCCCTCGGCGATGATCTCGTCGACGCCGGTCTTCTCGTACGACTGCGGGTTACCCTCGGCGCGCCCTGGCGAGAACTGCTCCTGCTGCTCCGGCGTCCCGCCCTTGGCCTCCTTGAACTCCATCGGGTACATGTCGATCGACATGTGCGGGTAGAGCTGCGCCATCGTCGGCTTGCCCTGCTCGGCGTCGCGTTGGTACTGGGCGCGCCAGTGGAAGATGTGCACCGGCTGATCCGGCGCGCCCATCATCACCGGCGTCGTCGCGACGTCCTTGACCGCGAACTGGATCGCCGCCGCGTCGGAGTATTGCCCCAGGCGGCCGGCCTCGCTCTTGTCGCGATCGGGCCAGCTGAGGCGGAACGCGATGTACTTGCCGTCGTGCGCCGCGGCCACCTCGATCGCCTCGGTCATCGTCTTGGCCGACCGGGGCGTGACCATGGCCTGCGCGGTGAGCGCGACCTGGCCCGCCGGCACCTCGGCCCAGTAGGGCGCCTCGGGATCCGGCTTCGACAGATCGCCGCTGACCGCGCGAACCTCGAGCGCGGAGATCGGCGGGGCCGGCGTCCGCGCCGGCGTCGGCGGGGTGCCCGCGGGCTTGCTGTCGCCCTTGCACGCGGCGAGCAGCGCGCCGCTCGCGCAGGTCCAGAGCGCCGCGCGGCGCAGCGCGCCAGACCGCGACGGGTTCCTCGGTGAGTGGAGCACGTGGTTCATGGCCTTCTCTCGGGGCGTTCAGGGCGTTCAGGGCGTTCAGGGCGTTCAGGGCGTTCAGGGCGTTCAGGGCGTTCAGGGCGTGTTGTGGCGTTCAGGGCGTGTTGTGGCGTTCAGGGCGTGTTGTGGCGTTCAGGGCGTGTTGTGGCGGGAGGCGCCGAGCTTGGCGTCGAACGGCGCGCGGACGATGACGTCCTCGGTGACCGGGACCCGGACGATCTCCGCGCCGGCCTCGTCGTAGCCGTAGGCCATGCCCTTCTTGACGTCGAAGCGGTGCATGATCCGATCGGTGCTGCCGATCAGGCACAGCAGGCCGCTGGCGCGCGGATCCTCCGGCAGCTTGCGGTAGGCCTCGATCGCGTCCTCGACCCGCGGCCCGAACATCTGGCGCAGGTAGTCGCGGTCGGCGTGGATCGGCGGGATGTAGTAGATGTTCGGCTCGAGCCCGAGCTGCGGGTAGTACGGCAGCGCGAGGCCCTTCTCGTGGACGAGGTAGTCGATCGGGTTGTCGGCGCGCGCCTTCGCCGGCGGGTTGATGAACCCCATCACGCGGATCTTGCCGATGCAGTTCACGACGCACTGCGGCTGGATCCCCTGCTCGACCGCGGGGTAGCAGCCGATGCACTTCTCGCTCGTCCGCGTGTGCGGGTTGTACATCGACTTCTTGTAGGGGCAGGCGCGCACGCACTCGCCGTAGCCCTTGCAGCGCGACTGATCGATCAGGACGATGCCGTCCTCCTCGCGCTTGTAGATCGCCTTGCGCGGGCACGCGGCGAGGCACGCCGGGTACGTGCAGTGCGCGCACGTCCGCGGCAGGTAGAAGAACCACTGGTCGTGCGGCAGCGACGCCTGGTGCATGCCGCCGTCGACCGTCCCGCCGCCGCAGTCGTCCTCCCCGATGTTGGGGTACATCCAGTCCTCGTCGACCGGCGCGTAGTGCAGCACGCGCTCGTTCTCCGGCGCGGCCTCGACCAGCGTCTTGCCCAGGTACTCGCCGTTGGCGCCCCAGTCCTGGCGGCCGAGCTGCTCGAGGATCCGCAGATCCCACGCCAGGGGATACCCGCCCCACGGCTTGGTCTCGACGTTGTTCCAGAACATGTACTCCTGGCCCTTGCCGCTGGTCCAGGTCGTCTTGCACGCCAGCGTGCACGTCTGGCACGCGATGCACTTGTTGAGGTCGAAGATGATCGACCACTGCCGCGCCGGGCGGTGGCCGTCGTAGGGGTACTCGCAGTCGCGACCGATCTGCCAGTTGGAGACCTTGGGCATGGTGGACCTCTACTTCCTGACCTGGATGTACTGACCGTCGAGATAGGCGAGCATCGGCGCGCTCTCGTACGTGGGGCGGAAGCCGAGGGCCGCCGGCCGCCACAGCCCCTTGCCTCCTTGCGCGCCGTCCTCGGCGCGCGAGAACTTGACGAACGCCTCGCGCGGCGCGCCGACCGGGCAGTGCACGTCGGGGAGGAACCCCTTCATCAGCGCCTGCCCGACCATGTCCTTGTGGACGAGCGACTCGGTCATCATCGTGGGCTTGAGCCAGGCGCGGGTCGCGGACTGGTGCGAGCCGTAGCGGTACATCGCCTGGTAGTTGGTGTTGGGGTTCTTGGCGAGGCCGTCGGGGCGCTCCTCGTGGCCCTTCACGCTGCCGTACGTGGCGCCGTACATGTTGTGCCAGGTGCGCGTGATCCCGCGGGGCGTCCCCGGGTAGTAGCGAACGCGGAGCAGCAGCCGCGACAGCTTGGCCGCGTCGGTGCCGGGCGTGTAGCCGCGGAACGGCCGGTCGCTCGGGTCGGCGTCGATGTAGACGTAGTCACCGTCCTCGAGTCGCAGCTCGCGCGCGTCCTGGGGGTGGATGTCGACGTAGCCCTCGGTGACCGCCGGCAGCCGCTTGTCGTGGCGGTAGACGTCGCCGAACGGCCCGAACAGCACGCCCGCAAAGTCGGTGTCGACCGGCGTGGTGTGCGCGCCGTGGCGGTACTTCGGCGTGTGGTAGACGTACGCGAAGCCCTTGGCGACCAGAGGGTGCTGGGAGCCGAGCGTCTCGTCCACCGACTTCATCACGTGGCGAACCTGGCGCACCTCGGTCGACTGGTCGGCCGCGTCGAGCCCGTACTCGGCGGGCTGACGGGGCCGGACCGCGGGGTGCGGCGCCGAGACGATCACGTTCGGCTCGTAGTGCGTCGAGTCGATCGGCTCGCGGTAGATCACCAGGTTCTCGCCGCTCTCGATGAACTCGGGCTCGAACCGGTAGAACTCGAGCCGCCCCGACTTGGTGTGCCACGGCTGCTCGCCGCGCTGCTGCTCGAAGGACGACGCGCGCGGCGTCGTCCGGGTGTGGATCAGCGACGGCACGCCCGTCTTGCACAGCGCGTGGAGCTCCTCGATCTTGTAGCCCGTGAGGGTCGACGAGCCGTCGATGATCCGCTGCAGGTAGACCTCGACCTTGCCCGGCTCGGCGAAGTGCCAGGCGTCGGAGAGGCGCGGCTCGTCCATGATCTTGGCGAGCGCGCGTCCGACCCCGGCGATGATCTCGATATCCGGGCGCGTGTCGAAGATCCGCTGGATCTCCGTCGTCGGGAAGACCTGGACGAACGGGTTGGTGCCGCTGCCCGTCATGTCCGGCACCTCGAACTCGGCCCACGAGTCGGCGGCGAAGACGAGGTCGGCGTACTCGCACGAGCCGGTCCACCACCAGTCGGCGAACGCGATGAACTCGATCTTGGGCAGCGTGTTGTGGACGACGTCGTAGTGCCACTTGACGTTGCCGATGACCGAGTTGCTGTTGTTGAGCCACATCGCCTTGGTCGGCGTCGGCAGGTGGCCCTTGCCGGTGAACAGCGTGTTGCCCTGGCGCAGCGGGCGGTCGCCGTTGTTGTAGTAGTGCAGCGACTCGTAGTGCGAGTGCTTGTGGATCTTGACCGGGCCCGCGGGATCGAGCTGGAGGTGGAACGGATCCTCGGCCGCGTAGAGCGGGATGCCGGTGAACAGCGCCGAGCGGTAGTTGCCGGAGTAGCTGCCGACGTTGCCGCCCGGGAACCCGAGGTTGCGGGTCAGGGCGGCGACGAGCAGGATCGCGCGGTCCTTGAGATCGGCGTGGAAGTACTGGTTCGTCCCCATCCCGGTGGCGAACGTCGTCTTCTCCGGGTTGGCCGCGATCTGCTCGGCGAGCTGCGTGATCGCCGCCTCGGGCGCACCGGTGATCTGCGAGACCTGCGCCGGCGTCATGTTGGCGTCGAGGTACTCGGCGAGCAGCGACAGGTGGGTGCGGACCTCGATCTCCTTGCCGTCGGCCAGCTTGACCTTCCGTGTCGCGCGCAGATCCGGCGCGAGCTTGCCGGCCGCGGCCCCGACCTGCTCGCGGCGCACGGCCGCGAGCTTGCCCGCCGCGTCGGCGATGACGTAGGCGCCCAGCTCCGGGACGAGGCTCTCGGGCACGAACTGCCCCTTGTGCCCCAGCGGCGCCGGCGGCTTCTCGCCCTTGGGGACGACCGTCACCTTGCCCGGCGGCGCGGGCTTGTAGCCCGCGAGCTCGCCGGGCGCGAGATCCTCGGGCCGCAGCGGGGCGAGCGTGTCCATGCGGACCAGGAACGGCAGGTCGGTGTTGGTCGCGACCCACTTCGGATCGTAGAGCTTCTTCGCGATGATCACCTGCGCCAGCCCGAGCGCATAGGCGGTGTCGGTCCCGGGCCGGATCACCACGACCTCGTCGCCCTTCGACGCGGTCGCGCTGTACTCGACCGTGATCGCCACGACCTTCGTGCCCTTGAGCCGCGCCTCCGTCAGCCAGTGGCTGTCGGGCATCTTCGTCGTGATCCAGTTCATGCCCCAGACCAGGCAGAGCTTCGAGTGCTCGACCGTGAACAGCTCGAAGTCGTTGGTCTGCATGCCGGTGACCATCGGGTGACCGGGCGGCAGGTCGGTGTGCCAGGAGTAGCTGTCCCAGCCGCGCGCGCCGATCGCGTGCTCGGGGTCGACGCCGCGCACCTTGGCGTCGGCGAGCGCGAGCATGTTCGCGAACCGGTAGAGCCCGAAGATCCGCGTCGCGCCGAGGAACGCCATGCCGCCGCGTACCTTCACGGTCTGCGTCCCGGCGTGCTCGAGCGCCTCGACCATGGCCGGGTCGTAGCCCTGCGCCGACAGGCGCTTGGTGCCCTCGTCGCCGGAGTAGGCGCGGATGATGTTGTCCAGGGCCTGGGCCGAGTAGCGGTAGGCGTCATCCCAGGCCAGACGCTCCCAGGTGTCCTTGCCGCGCTGGAAGTACTTCGGGTCCGGCTTGCCCGTGGCCTCGTCACGAGGGAAGCCGGCGTCGGCCCACTGCTTGAATCCGGTGCGGATCATCGGGGCCTTGATCCGGCGATCGCCGTAGATGCGGCGGACCAGCGCCAGGCCCTTCTGGCACAGGCGCGGGTCCCAGCGGTGGGACGCCGTGTTGCCGTAGAGGTCCTTGGCCTTGCCGTAGCCGTACGTCGGGCCGATCCGCACGATGATGTCGTTCTTGACGTGCGCCCGCAGCAGGCAGTTGTGCGTGTCGTTGGGCGCGCACAGGAACACGAACGACCGATCGGTCTTGAAGATGTTGCGGTAGTCCTTCTCCCAGTCGCGGTTCGGGTAGGCCGCGAGCGGGTTGGCGATCATCGTCGGCTTGAAGAACCGCAGCGGCGCGGCCTCGGCCGTGGCGACGGCGCCGGCGCCGAGCAGCCCTTGCAGGAACAGACGGCGCGTGAGCTTGGTGGGACCGGACGGACCTGACATGCAGTGCTCCTGAGCGGGCGTGGGCTAGGCGGCGTCGGGCGACAGCACCGGACGCGGGGAGATCTCGCGCAGCGCGAGCGAGGGAAAGCGGCGGCGGACGTGGTGCTCGAACGACGAGGTGACCTGCCCGGCGGCGACGCCGCCGGCGCGCCGGGTGCGGTAGTACAGGACGCCCTCGGACACGCCGAGCAGGTCGATCTCGAGCGCGCCGTCGAGCGCGCGCGCGGTACGGCACGCGGCGTCGAGCCCGGCGCGCAGCGCCTCGGGGATCGGTCCGAACCGCGCCGCGCTCTGGGGGTGGACGTGGAGCACGTCGACGCAGGCGTCGTCGCCGGCGCCGCGGCTGGCGTGCCGCGCGAACCACACGGCGCTCGACAGGCCGGCGACCAGGCCGTCGATCGCCTCGCGGTACGCCTCGCAGATCCGCGGGTGGCGACCGGCCGACGCGCAGCCGGCGCGCTCGCCGCGGCGGGCGGGCTCGGTCGCCACGTCCTGCCACGCGCGCTCCGCGCACGGTACCCCGAGCGCGGGGAGCACGCGGACCAGATCCGCCAGCGGCAGATCGACGCGGTGGACGCGGCGGAAGCCCTCGCCGAGGCGACGGCCGACGTCGAACAGCCGGCGCAGCGTGCCTTCGGCGTCGACGTCGAGGGCGCGACACAGCAGCGCGTCGTCGTCAGCGGGGTCGAGGGGCTCGAGCGTCGCCGGGTCGGCGCTGGCCTGCTCGGCCGGCGGCAGGACCGCACGGCACGCGGCGCGGCGTGCGCGACGCCATCGCTCCGCCAGGTCCACGACCGCTTCCATGTTCGGGGACCGAGCCAGCAAGCGACGTGCCCGCAAATCCTGCCGCGTCCCGCGCAGCAGACCGTGTCGACTTGACGGCCGTGAAGTGGGCCGCGCAGATGCTGCGCAGGACCCGGCTCACTTGATCCGGATCAAGATCGCCGCGATCTCGTCGCGCCCGCGCGGCCAGCAGGCGTGCGCGCACGCCGCAGGCTGCGTTACCGTGCGCGCACGATGTGTCGCGCGCCGCGCCCGCTCGTCGTGCTCGCACGGCTCGTCGCCGTCGTCGCCGTCGTCGCCGTCGTCGTCGGCGGCG
Organism: Myxococcales bacterium; assembly: GCA_011526095.1. GTDB lineage: Bacteria > Myxococcota_A > Polyangia > Haliangiales > Haliangiaceae > WYBA01. Next base: position 20,578 of record WYBA01000205.1, read on the forward strand.
GCGCGGCGTGTGGACGCGAGGCGCTCGATCGCGAGGCGCTGCTCGATCCGGCGTCGTGCGAGGGCTGCCACCCGACGCACGTCGAGGAGTGGGCGGGCTCGATGCACGCCCACGCCAGCGACGACCCGGTGTTCCTGGCGATGAACCGGCTCGGCCAGCGCGCGACCGACGGCGCCCTGGGCAACTTCTGCGTGCGCTGCCACGCCCCGCTCGCGGTCGCGACCGGCTGGACCCGCGACGGCCTCGACCTCGCCGACGTCCCGCGCGCGCTGCGCGGCGTCGGCTGCGTCGCGTGCCACCAGATCGACGCGGTGACCGCGTTGCACAACGGCGGGCTCACCTGGTCGCTCGACGACACGATGCGCGGCGCGAGCCGCGCGACGGTCGCGACGCCGGCGCACCGCTCGGCGTACTCGCCGCTGCTCGACGGCGAGCGGCTCGAGTCGAGCGATCCGTGCGGCGCCTGCCACGACGTGATCTCGCCGACCGGCGTCGCGGTCGAGTCGACCTACGCGGAGTGGGCGGCGAGCGTGTTCGCGCGGCCGGGCACCGGGCTGTCGTGCGCCGCCTGCCACATGGCCGGGCGGGACGAGCCCGCGGCGCGAGGCGGCCCGATGCGCCGCGTCCACGACCACCGGCTCGCCGCGGTCGATCTGCCGCTGGTGCCGTGGCCCGGCGTCGACGCCCAGCGCGCCGCGATCGAGGCCGATCTCGCCGGCGCGCTGTCGGCGCGGCTGTGCGTGCGCCCCGCCGGCGGCGCGACCGAGGTCGAGGTCACGATCGACAACATCATGGCCGGCCACGCGTTCCCCTCGGGCGTCACCCACGCGCGCCGCGTCTGGGTCGAGCTCGTCGGGGCCGAGGGCGGCGCGGAGTCGTTCGCGATCGGGCGGTTCGCCGACGGCGACGTCGTGACCGACGACGACGGCGCCTGGGTGCTGCGCAGCCACTTCCTCGGCGCCGACGGCGAGCGCGTCGAGCACGTGTGGGACGCGCACGACCTCGAGACCGGCCTGCTCGCCGCGTCGGTGACGACCGACCCGACCGACCCGGCCTTCTACCACGCGCAGACCCGCACCTGGCTCGTCCCCGGCGCGCCGGACGAGATCACGATGATCGTGCGGATGGAGCCGGTCGGGCTCGACGTGCTCGACGCGCTGATCGCCGAGGGCGAGCTCGACCCCGCCGTGCGCGAGCGCATGCCGCGGTTCGAGCTGTCGGGCACGGCGCGCACCTGGCGCCGTGCCGGCGGCGAGAGCTGCGTGCCGTGACGCGGGCGCGGCGCCTCAGAACGCCTGCACCAGCGACGCGGTCGTGACGAGCGCGAGCCGGCGCGCCTGCAGCGCGGCGTCGGGGAACCACCACGCGAGCGCGCCGGCGGCGACGACGAGGTGGACGCCGCCCGCCGGATCCAGCGCGTCGCCGCGCCACAGCGTGCGATCGACGGTGAGCGACGCGAACGCGCTGCGCATCGGCCCGAGAGTGCGATCGCGCGTCCGCTCGACCGGCAGCGCGCCGTCGTCGCCGACCTCGTAGGCGCGGCGGTAGAACGCCGCGCCGTCCTGGACGTAGCCGCGCGCGGTCGCGCCGAGCAGCCAGCCCTCGCCCGGCTGGTGGCGGACGTCGACGATCGTCGTGTGGCTGGTGACGTCCCAGTCGTCGACGTAGAGCCGCTGCGACGCCGCGACGAACCACGCCGCCCCGAGCGCGCGGCGCGCGCGGACCAGCGCGGCCACGCTGGTCCGGACCTCCGGCGTGACCTCGTCGACCCACGTCGGCAGCGGCCACGCCGGATCGACGACGGGCACGCGGCGGTACGGGCTGGCGTGGTAGCCGTCGGCGCGCCGCGCCTCGACGATCCCGTCGAGCACGGTGCGCGGATCGAGCACCTGGCTGGCGGCCAGCGTCACCGCGTGCTCGGTGCGGCGGCGGGAGAACGTCGCGTCGGTGGCGTCGCCGGCGCGGTCGAGCCCGAGCTGGTAGTCGAGGTCGAGGGAGAGGTTCCGGTCGGCGAGCTCGACGCCGGCGCCGCCGCCGAGCCGCCACGCCGCGTAGTCCGCCTCGTGGCTGCCGCGCCCCTGCCCGCGCAGCTCGAGCCGGCGCCCGACCGCGCGCGCCACCCGCGCGCCCGCCTCGACCCGCAGCTCGCTCACCTCGATCGGCGAGGCCGAGGTCAGCACGTCGATCGACGCGCTCGAGATCGCGTCGGCGGTGGCGTCGATCGTCAGCGAGGTCGCGTCGTCGGCCTCCGCCGTCGCCGCCACCGCGGGCGACACCACCGTCACGTGGTCGTCGTCGACGTAGAGCCGCACGGTCGCGTGGGCGCGCGCCGGCTCGGGCGGGTCCGCCGCCGCGCGCCGCGGCGCCGCGACCGCGCCGAGCGCGAGCGCGCCCGCGATGCTCAGTTGCAGCCGCAGCCGCCGCCTCCCGCGCCCGCCGCGCCCTCGGAGCCCTCGCGGACGATGAACACGTGGTTGTCGGCGCGGTCGACCGCGGGCCACACCGGCGCCTGCATCGCGGGGTGCGCGAGGCGCTCGCGCTGCCGCGGCCGCACCCGCACGCAGGCGGACGTCGCGCCGACGAGGACGGCGACGAGGGCGATCACGGGCCAGGGGTGCGCGCGCACGCGGCTCGCCATTGCACGGCGCGTGCCCTGCCCGCGCAGCCCGGACCGCGCAGGTCTTGCGCCTGGTCGCCGCGCCCCGCGAGGCCCCGCGTCAGAACCGGTAGGACGCGCGCAGGAACGCGGTGGTCATCAGGATCGCCGGGTTCTCCACCGTCGCCATGCCGTCGATGATCGTCAGCTTCTGCCGCGCGATCTCGACCGTGGCCATGACGAACCAGTCGCGCTTGATCCGGTAGAAGCCGGTGCCGCCGAGCGCGAACGTCTTGGCCAGCGAGCTGCCGTAGCAGGTCGCGATGTCGGCGGTCGAGCACACGCCGCGCGTCTCGTCCTTGCTCGCGGCGTAGGTCAGCTCGGCCTCGACCTCGGCGCGGCCGTCCTTCAGCTCCCTCTGCCCGGCGAGCCGCGCGATCGACGCGGTCGTGCGCGCGGCGTTGTCGCCCGACAGGATCGGCGCGTCGAAGATGCGCAGGAACGACGCGGCCAGCCGCCACCCGCCGTAGAACCGGCGATCGACCGCCTGCAGCCACAGCTCGGCCGAGTCCGCCGCCTCGATCGTCTGGTCGCCCGCGGTGCTGTCCGGGTCGTCGTCCTCGAGGGTGATCTCGGGGCGCCGGCGCAGCGCGGTCGCGATCGAGACCTCCCACCGCAGCGTCCGGCCCAGCGCGGTCGACAGCGACGCGCGCGCCGAGTCCGACGCGATCCGCGTGACCGACACGTTGTTGCGGACGACGCCGATGCCGACGTCGGGGTTGGGATCCTCGAGCGTGGTCTGGGCCTGGACGTTGAGCGTCTCGGTGTCGATCCGGTGGTACGCGGCCGCGACGTGCATGCGCAGGTTCGGGCGGTAGTTGAGGCCGGCCGACAGGTTGGTCAGCGAGAACCCGGCGGAGCCGAGCACGTCGAGCACCGCGTAGTGGTAGATGTCCATCTGCGGCGACCGCCGCCAGTAGCCGTTCGACGTCGCGAACAGCCGCGGCTGCTCGAGCGTGCCCGTGGCGACGTCGTCGGCGAGCGGGACGATCGCGACCGCGCCGAACGCGCCGTAGGTGCGCTGGGTGCGGTACGCCGCGCCGACACCGCCGGCCGCGGGGATCACCCGCTTGCCCGGCTGCCCCATCGCGTCGACGCCCTTGGGGTAGTCGGTGTCGATCGAGCGCGAGCCGCGCACCGGGTACGCGCCGACGAACCCGAGGTAGGTCCACCGTCGGTCCTTGGCGTAGTCGAGGCGCACGCCGTCGATCTTGACGGCGGCGAGATCGAGCACGGTCTGGCGGCCGAGGAACAGATCGGACTTCGTCCCGCCGCGGACGACGTACAGGTCGCGCAGCTCGTACTCGTTGCCCGTGCCGCTGCCCGACTGCGTGCCGAGGTCGCCGGGGTCGACCGCGCGGGTCGACCCGAACGTGCTGACCGCGCGCGCCCGGCCGTCGAGCCGCGCGTCCCACCGCCCGCCGCCGACGTGGCGCGCGTCGATCTGCGCGCGCAGATCCGTGAACCACCGCGCCGGCGAGGCGTTCTCGGCCCCGACCGCGCCGAGCCCGAGCGGATCGCTGATCCCCGCGGCCTCGCGGTGAAGGAACGACGTCGAGGTCAGGTTGCCCTGCCACAGCGTCCGCTGCTCCTCGCCGTCGGCCTCGAGCTTGTCGACGAAGAACCGATCGTCGATCGGCTCGTCGTCGTCATCCGCGTCGTCCGCCTGCGCGCGCGCCGCCGGCAGCGCCAGCACCGCCGCGGCGAGCACGCCGAGCGTCCGCGCGCGCCTCACCGGCACACCGACTCTCGCCCGTACGCGCTGCCGCCGCCCGGCGTCGGCACCGTCCACGAGTTCGGGTTGTGGCAGTTGCTGCACGTCGTGTAGGCCTGGTGCGCGGCGTCCTTGCCGAGCGCGTCGTCGCGGTGGCAGCCGACGCACGTCGGCACGAGCGCGCCGAAGTTGCCCTGCTTGTGGCAGTCGACGCACGGCAGCGCGCGGTGCAGGCCGGTGAGGTTGCAGCCGACCGTGGTGTGATCGAACCGCGCCGGCGTGAACGACCACTGGCTGTGGCACTCGCCGCACCGCGGCGACAGCGAGTTGGAGTGGACGTCGTCCTGGCGGTGGCAGTTGAGGCACAGGTTGCCGGTGCCGCGCATCGGCCGGCTGTCGCGGTGGCACCGCTCGCACGCGAGGTTGTCGTGCGCGCCCTTGAGCGAGAAGTCGCCGACGTCGTGCAGCGGCTGGATGTCCTCGAACCCGGTCGTCGCGTGGCACTGCTCGCAGAACGTGCCGTACTGGCCCTTGTGGATCGCCGGCTCGGGGTGGCAGCCGTAGCAATCGGACGGGCGCGGCTTGAACGTGATCGACGGGTGGCAGTCCGAGCACCGGACGGTGAGGTGCTTGCCGTCGAGCGGGTAGTCCGACATCGTGTTGTGGTTGAACTTGTTGTCACCCGTCGTGAGGTGGCAGCGGTCGCACGCCTTGCCGAGCCGCCCCTTGTGCGCGTCGTCCTTGGCGTGGCAGCCCTGCGCCGAGCAGTCGGTCGGCGTCGTCGAGTACTCGGCCTTGTTGGGGTGACAGTCGTCGCAGTCGACGACCTTCTTGTGCAGCCCGGTCAGCGGCCAGTCGGTGTCGTCGGTGTGATCGAACCGCACCGCGTCCCACAGCCCGGGCGAGTGGCACGGCGTGCACGCCTCGCCCAGCGTGCCCTTGTGCAGCGAGTCCTCGTGGCACCGCGCGCCGCACTCCATCGGCGTGTTCTTGTAGCTGTCCTTGGGGTGGCACTGCGTGCACTTGACGAACTTGTGCGCCTTGACCAGCGGGAACCGCGACTTGGGCCCGTGATAGACGTCGACCGAGCCCTTGGTCAGCTCGACCTGCCCCGCGCCCTTGTGGCAGTCGGTGCACTGGCTGTCCTTCCACTGGCCGTCGTGGACGTCCTTGTGCTGGTGGCAGCCCATGCAGCCGACGCGCTTGGCGTCGAACCGCTCGAAGTCGTCGGGCTTCTTGCCGCGGTGGCAGGCGCGGCAGTCCACCTCGTCGTGGCGGCCGGTCAGCTTGAACCGCGTCTTCTTGTCGTGGTTGAACGCGGTCGGCTTCCAGCTCGTCGACGGGTGGCACACCGCGCACGCCGGCGGGCTGCCGAACTCCTTGAACCGGTCGCCGTGCTTGTTGTCCTTGACGTGGCAGCCCTCGCACGTCCGGTCCGGCTTCTTCTCGCCGAGCTTCTTGGTGTGGCACTCGTAGCAGTCGAGCTTCCTGTGCGCGCCGAGATCGAACTTGGTCCGGGCGTCGTGGTCGAACCGGAACTTCTCGAGCGCCTTGTACGTGGGTGAGTGGCACCACCCGCAGTCCTTCTTGCCGAACAGGTGATCGTCGTGCGGGCTGTCGTGGCAGTTGCCGCACGAGTCCGGGTCCTTGGCCTCGAGGTTGAACAGCGACTTGGGGTGGCACTTGGCGCACGACACGTCGGCGTGGCTGCCCTCGAGCGGCATCGCGGCGTCGCGCTTGTCGTTGTGGTCGAAGTCCTGCTTGCGCAGCGGCGGCTTCCACACGCTCTCGCCGTGGCAGCGCTCGCACGCCAGCATCTCGCGCCGCTCGAACCCGTGCGGTTGATCCTTCTTGTGGCAGCTACCGCACAGCCGGTCCTCGCCGAGGAACACGCGCAGCCCCTGCTTGTTGCTGCGCTTGTGGCAGTCCTTGCAGTCGATCGCGGCGTGCTTGCCCTGGAGCTTCCACCCGGTGAGGTCGTGATCGAACCCGTTCATCCCGCCCTTGACCGACTTCCACCCCATGATGTCGTAGCCGCGGCCCTTGTGATCCGAGTGGCACGACTCGCAGTCCTTGCCCTTGACCAGGCTCGACGCGTGGAACCCCTTGCCGGCGTCGATCCGCGCCTTGAGGTCCGAGTGATCGTGGCAGCCCAGGCACTTGCTGTTGATCGTCTCGCGGCCGCCGTCGTGGCACTCGTTGCAGTTGTCCTGGCCGTCGATCGAGGCGTGGCTGGACGCGAGCGCGCCCGGCGACGACGAGAAGAAGTCGTCGGCGACCGCGGCGCGCGCGCCTGCGGCGAGCAGGCCCAGCGTGACGAGCGCGACGACGACGGCGCGGGACATCGGGACCGACATCTTACCAGGCCCGGGGCAGCGAGATGGAGATGTGCAGCGCGGACAGCGCGACGAGGAAGATCGTGAACGGGACGTGGACCCACTTCCACGAGCGGAGCAGGCGCTGCGCCTGCGGCGCGGTGACCTGCCCGCGGTCGATCAGGATGCGCGTGCCCGCGCGCCGCAGGATGTCGCGGCGGATCTTGCCGGTGACGCCGAGCCGGCCGAGCCGCGCGCGGCGGCGCAGCCACCGCCCGGGGCGGCGCGCGTCCTCGGCGAACAGCCACGCCAGCGAGTACAGGATGCTCGCGCGCGCGGCGGCGGCGGCGGCGCGGCGCTTGTGGCGCGCCAGCTCGTCGTCGATCTCGGCCATCGCCACCGGGTTGGCGGCGCGGTGCCGCGCGAAGTGCCGCTCGTGGTCGAGCTCCTCGAGCTCGTTGCCGCTCGAGACCTTGGGCACCATCGTGTAGAGGTAGCGGCCGATCGCGCCGGACACGACGACGATCACCATGCTCCAGAACGCGGACGCGACCCACGAGTCGAGCTTGAGCGCCGAGTGCAGGCCGATGAACATCGGGCCGACCCAGCCGGCCATCATGTGGAAGTCGAACCACATCGTGTTCGACGCCATCCACCGGAACGCGCGGACGCGGCGGAACATCGGGTAGATCGCGGCGATCGCCATCAGCCCGGTGCCGATGAACCCGCACAGCACCGCGAGCTCGTCGCCGGAGTGGTAGTCGACCTTGTCGAGGATCGCCTCGATCGGCAGCCCGGCCATCTCGGAGCTGTCCTTCAGCTCCTTGAACTGCAGCGACATCGTCGGCCAGTACAGCCGCAGCAGGATCTCGGTGAGCGCGAGCGCGAACGCGGCGAGCCCGGCGATCCAGAACAGCACCGGCAGCGCGCGGACGCGGCGGATCTTGGCCGCGCCGCCGTCGCGCACCGCCAGGCCCTCGGTGAAGCCGTGGGTCGGCAGCACCTCGCGCACCGGGCCGTCGGCGTCCTGGTCGTAGCCGGCGCGCGCCGCGGCCAGGGTCGCGGGCGAGCGCTCGCGGAACAGGTCGTAGGCCGAGACCTCGATCAGCGAGCCGGTCGGGCACGCCGAGACGCACGCCTGGTCGTGGTAGGTCGCGCAGTGATCGCACTTGTTGGCGATCCGGCGGGCGCGCGCGACGCGGCCGGTGCCGGCGCCCGAGGCCAGCGCGCCGCGCTTCTCCAGCCGCTGCTTGAACGCCGCCTTGTACGTGGCGTTGCGCGGGTCCTCGACGTCGACCATGTCGATCGCGCCGTAGGGGCACGACTGCGCGCACGCGGTGCAGCCGGTGCAGGTCGCCTCGTTGATCACGACCTCCCGCCGCGCGGGGTCGAACTTGATCGAGTCGTACTGGCACGGATCGATGCAGCGCTGGTCGCTGCACGTGCGGCAGGTGTAGACGAAGTCGAGCAGCCCGAGCTGGTAGCCGCCGAGCGTCAGCCGGCGCGCGCCGTAGCGCTCCTCGCACGCGTCCTCGCACTGCTTGCAGTCGATGCACAGCTCGAGCTGGCGCACGCGCACCGTCTCGCCCGACACCGAGATGCCCTGGCGGACGAAGAAGTCCAGGACCTCCTGCTTGACGCCGGTGACCTGGACGAGCCGCTCGCGTGCGAGCTGCACCGCGCGGCGGATCCGCGCCTCGAAGAACGGGTGGCGGACCGCGAGGTCGGCGATCGCCTTCTGGCTCATCACCGCCAGGTGCGACGGCGCCGTGGTGTAGAACGCGACCGGCGCGTGGCGCGCGGCCGACAGCGCGCCGGCGTTGAACAGATCGCCGTCGCGGAACAGCGCGACGTTCTTGGTGGCGAGGCGCGCCAGCGGCAGCGGCTTGATCAGCGACTCGGACTCGCGGCCCTCCTCGTCGAGCGCGTCCCACCGCTGCTGCGCGGCGCGGCGCTCGGCGAGCTGGTGCTCGTCGAACACGGCCGCGGCGACCTGGCCCTCCGTGATGTAGACCACGGGCGCGGCGTGCCCGGCCTGCAGGCCGATCGGGTCGGCGATCAGGACGTCGCGATCGACCTGCTTGAGCGTGATGTCGCCGGCGCCGATCGCCTGCGCCAGCACCGCGTTGGGGATCCCGTCGAACAGGGGCAGCTTGCGCAGCGCCGCGTAGCTGCCCTGCAGGTCGGGTGGTAGCATCGGCGGGCCTTCACCCGGGATGCTCCTCTCGAGGGCCAGGTTGGTCATCTCTTGGGAGCCGAGGGCACCGAGCGCAGGCAGAGCGGACACCGGAGACGAACCGAAGCAAGTGGCGCGCCCATGGTGATCGGCTGCGAAACTCCTGGCGATCCTACCAGTGGTGGCCGCGCTTTGGGGAGAACGGGGCGCCCCGGACGGGACGACCGTCCCCACCGGGAGTGGCGGCGGGGCCTGGCTGTGGTGGCGACCCTCCTGTGCGGGACGGGTGCCCCCCACCCGGCTCCCGCGGCCGCGGGCGACGGCGAGCCGCCGGTCCAGCGCGAGCCGGCGCCGCGCTCGACCGCCGACCTCGACGGCCACTACCTCATGCTCGGGCCGGTCGGTGGCGCGGTGCGGATCGAGGAGGCCTGGGACAGCGCGTTCGGGGTGTCATTGACGTGGCTCGCGGTGGCGGAGCAGCGGCCGGTCGCCGCGTGGGGGATCGGCGCGGGCGGTGCGCGCTACGCCGAGCGTGACGGCGGGCGGGTGTGGCTCGAGGGCGTGGCCGGGACGCGCCGGCTCGGCGGCTGGCTCGTCGGCGCCTCGGCCGGCGCCGTCGTCGAGCTGTCGGAGCTGCAGCACCCGCGCGCGGGGATCACCGGCGCGGTGTGGGCGTTCCTCGGGGTCACGCCGTTCGTGCGAGCCGGGTTCGTCGACGAGGCCGGTGGCTTCGTGGAGATCGGCGCGTCGCTTCCGCTGCCGGCCTGGCGATTCTGATCCGCGTCGACGGTTGACACCGGCGCGCGCGGACGGTACTTAGTCGCCTCGCCAACGGGGCGTAGCGCAGTCTGGTAGCGCGCTTGGTTCGGGACCAAGAAGTCGGAGGTTCGAATCCTCTCGCCCCGACGACCCTCCGGGGGAGCCATCTGGCTCCCCCGGAGATCGTTTCGGCCCCTTTCGTCCTTTGAATCCGCGACCTTCCACCGAATTACACTGGTTACAACATCACTGGATCCTCGCGCGGGGGCCTGTGTTATGAGTGGGCAGGTTCGGTACACGAGGAAGGACGACGGACGACGTGGTCGCGCAAGGATCCGCCAGGAAGGCTCGTGAAGTCCCGCAGCTCGCGATCCTGGTCGTGGACGACGACCCGGACGTCTGCGAGTACCTGCAAGACTTTCTGACGTCGGAGGGCTACGCGGTCACGGTCCTGCAGGACTCGACCCGCGCGCTCGAGACGCTGCGCGAGGACGAGTACCACGTCGTCGTGCTCGACCTGATGATGCCGAAGCTGTCGGGCAACGACCTGCTCGGGCAGATCCGCGCCGCCGACGACGACATCGCGATCATCATCCTGACCGGCTACCCGAGCCTGGAGACCGCGACCTCGTCGATCGAGCACGACGTCTCGGCCTACCTGCGCAAGCCGTTCTCGCTCGACGAGTTCCGCGACGCGATCGGCCGCATCGCCAAGAAGAAGGGGCTGATCCTCCGCCGCGAGGACGAGCTCCACGCGACGATCGGCCGGAGCATCCGCGAGCTGCGCAAGGCGCGCGGGCTGACGCTCAAGCAGATGTCGCGGCGGACCAAGCTCAGCGTGTCGCTGCTGTCGCAGATCGAGCGCGCCGAGTCGAGCGCGTCGGTCAGCTCGCTGTTCAAGGTCGCGACCGCGCTGGACGTCCGGATCACGGATCTTTTCGGCGGATTCTGAGAGCCAGGCCCTCGCGCGAGCGTGATCGCGTGGAGGCTACCGGAGGCTTCCAGAGCCATCGAGTTTCGGGGGAGCCCCGCCGTCATCGGGGGACCTGCGGTCCCGGCGGGCTCCCCCGCCCCCCCATCCGGGACTCAGATCATGCCTGGCGTGATCGCTGCGCCGCCTCGGCGCGGGCGCGCATCTCGGTGATCGTCGCCTTGTAGTCGGGGGTGCCGAACACGCCGGAGCCCGAGACGATCACGTTGGCGCCGGCCGCGACGACCTCGGCGATGTTGTCGAGCTTGACGCCACCGTCGACCTCGATGTCGACGTCGAGCCCGCGCTCGTCGATCATCCGCCGCAGCTCGCGGAGCTTGTCGAGCTGGCTGGTGATGAACTTCTGGCCGCCGAACCCGGGGTTGACCGACATGATCAGCACCATCGCGACGTCGGGCAGGACCCACTTGATCGCGTCGAGCGGCGTGTGCGGGTTCAGCACGACGACCGGCTTCTTGCCGAGCCCGGCGATCTGCCCGATCGTGCGGTGCAGGTGCGGGCACGCCTCGGCGTGGACGCCGATCAGGTCGGCGCCGGCGCGGGCGTAGTCGCCGACCCACCGCTCGGCGTCCTCGATCATCAGGTGGACGTCGAGCGGCAGCGAGGTCACGCGGCGCACCGCCTCGATCACGACCGGGCCGATCGTGAGGTTGGGGACGAAGTGGCCGTCCATCACGTCGACGTGGACGTAGTCGGCGCCGGCGGCGGCGAGGGCCTCGACCTCGGCGCCGAGGCGCGCGAAGTCGGCGGACAGGATGGAGGGCGCGATGCGGATCGGGCGGTTCACCACGGGCGCAGCCTACCGTGTTAGCGTGCCGCGCATGAGGGGAACCCAGGCGCGGCTCGCGCCGTTCGTGCTGTTGTGCGCGCTGTCCGGCGCGATCACCGCTTGCGGCGAGGACGAGGCCGGCTCACCGGACGCCGCGCCCGACGACGAGCCCGACGCCGACGTCGGCCCCGACGCCGAGCCGCCCGCCGGCGCGTGCGGCGCCACGGTCGGGACGATCGACGGCGAGGGCTCGTTCAGCGGGACGCTCGCGGTCGCCGACGGCGCGGACTTCGACGTCGCGATGGGCGAGTGCGCCAACGAGGTGAGCTACTTCGCGCAGGTCGGCCCCGACGCCGTCGTCGCGGTCACCGGGCTGACGGCCGGCGCGTCGTACACCGCGCGCCTGGTCGCCACCGGCGACCTCGGCGTGTACGTCGCGGCGAGCTGCGACGCGGACGGCCCCGCCGCCGGCGCGTGCCTCGGCTTCACCGACCGCGCCGGCGCCGGCGTCGCCGACGTCGCGCTGTTCACCGCGCCCGACGGCGGCACGGCCTACGTGATCGTCGACGTGTTCGGCGAGAACCTGCTGGCCGACGGCGCGTTCACGCTGACGATCGGCACGCCCGAGTGCGAGGACGCGAGCGACTGTGGCGGCGGCGACGGCGTGTGCTTCGACTACGCGTGCTCGGACTGCGAGACCTCGTTCGACTGCGACGGGACCACGCCGGTGTGCACGGCCGGCGACTGCGTGACCGGGCCGGCCGAGTGCACCGGCGACGACGCGCCCGACACCGGCGCGAGCACCGACGACGGGCCCACCGGCGCGACCGCGCTGACGCTGCCGACCGTGGACGCGCCGACCGAGGTGACCGCGGCGGTGTGCAGCCTGCCCGCGATGCCGCGCGAGGAGGACTGGTTCACGTTCACGACCGCCGCGACGCAGGCGTTCCAGCTCGTCGCGACCTGGGCCGACACCACCACGGACATCGACTTCCGGCTGCTCGACGCGACCGGCGCGGTGGTCGCGAGCGCGGCCGGCACCGCCCCGGGCACCGAGCCGATGACGACGCCGGCCCTCGCCGCGGGCACGTACTACGTCGTCGTCGTCAAGTACGGCCCGATGGCCGTCGCGGCGGCGACGCCGTACACGCTGACGATGTCGCTGCCGGAGTGCTCGACGTCGTTCGACTGCGCGAGCGCGGACGAGCCGGTGTGCAGCGCGGGGAGCTGCGTCGCCGGCCCCGACGGCTGCACCGGCGACGACGCCGGCGACACCGTCGGCGACGACGACGGGCCGGCCGGCGCCACGCTGCTGACCTCCGGCGTGCCGGCCGCCGCCGCGATCTGCAACGCGACCGCGACCGAGTTCGACTTCTTCGCGTTCGACGTCGCGCAGAGCGGCAGCGCCACCCTCGAGCTGAGCTGGGCGGGCAGCGCCGACCTCGACCTCGCGGTGTTCGACGCCGCCGGCGCGGTCCACGGCGTCTCGTTCTGGGCCCGCCCGGAGTCCGTGCACCTCACGTACCTGCCCGAGGGCCGGTACTACGCCAGGGTGATGCGCGTCGGCACGGCGAGCGCCGTCGTCGACGCGTACACCATCACCGTCACCGTGGCCGCGGGCACGGCGTGCGCCACGGTCAACGACTGCGCCGCGGCCTACACGACGCAGTTCTTCCGCGGCGCGTGCGTCGACGGGGCGTGCGAGGCGATCCCGGCGGGCTCGCGCGCCGCCGGCGCCTTGTGCGACTCCGGCGACGACTGCGCCAGCGGACGGTGCTCGTACGTCGCGTTCGAGGGCGACGCCGCGGACAGCATCTGCACGACGACGTGCACCACGACGGACGACTGCACCGCGATCAGCGCCGGCGCGACGTGCACGATGGGCGCGGTGCAGCAGTGCGTGCCCGGGTGCAACGCGGACCTGCAGTGCGGGGCAAACCCCAACAGCGGCACGCTCGACGACGGCCAGGTGTGGGACTACTACAGCTGCGACGAGGTGACCGAGGTCTGCACCTACTGAGCGTCGTCGCGGGCTACCCCGCCGACCGCGCGAGGTGGGCGAGGTAGAACGCGTCGGCGTCGTCGACGTGCGGCCACGTCGCGTGCTCGGCGACGAGCTCGAGCCCGGGGTGCGCGGCGCGCGCACGCGCGACCTGCTCGGGCCCCTCGCGCCGGGTGAACGTGCACACGCTGTAGACGAACGCGCCCCCGGGGGCGAGCCGGGCGAGCAGCGCGTCGATCAGGCGCGCCTGGACCTCGGCGGCGCGCGCGACGTCGTCGGGGTGCAGCCGCCACTTGGCCTCGGGGTGGCGGCGCAGCACGCCCAGGCCGGTGCACGGCGCGTCCAGCACGATCAGGTCGTAGGCCGGGGCCAGCGGCGCCGCCGGATCGAGCAGATCGCACGCGATCGTCCGCAGCCCGCCGTGCCCGAGGCGCGCGGCGGTCGCGGCGGCGAGCCGCAGCTTGCTCGCCGAGACGTCGGCCGCGTCGAGCTCGGCGGCGACGCCGGCGACGGCGAGCCGCTCGGCGAGGTGGGTCGCCTTGCCGCCGACGCCGGCGCACGCGTCGAGCACGCGCAGCGGGCCGGCGGCGCGCGCGAGCGCTGCGTCGGCCGCGACCTCGCCGACGCGCTGGGCGCCGAGGTCCTGGACGGTCCACAGCCCGGCAGCGAACGACGCCGAGCCCGCCGGATCACCGAGGCCGGCGACGCGCAGCGCCGCGGGCGTCGGCCCGTCGTCGACGGTGGCGCCCTCGGCCGCGAGCGCGGCGCGGACGTCGTCGCGCGACGCGCGCGCCAGGTTGGCCCGCGCCCACAGCGGCGCGGGGCGGGTCAGCGCGTCGGCCGCGTCGTCGAGGCTCGCCCCGGCGGGCAGCGCGGCGGCGAGCTCGTCGACGATCCAGCCGGGCAGCGAGCACCGCAGCTCGAGCGCGGCGCGCGGGTCCGCGGGCGGCGGCGGCTCGCCGGCGGCGGCGAGCTTGCGCAGCACCGCGTTGACGAAGCCCCCGACCTTGGCGCCCCCGGCGCGGCGCGCGGCGTCGACCGCGTCGTCGACCGCGGCGTGCGCGGGCACGCGATCGAGCAGCAGCAGCTGGTACGCCGCGACGCGCAGCGCGAGCCGCGCCGCCGGCGGCGTGCGCTTGAGCTCGGCGAACCGCGCGAGCGCGTGGTCCAGGCGCGCGCGGTGGCGGAGCACCCCGTAGACCAGCTCGGACGCGAGCCGGCGATCGCGGTCGTCGAGGCCCGACCGCGCGAGCTCGCCGTCGAGCGCCAGCGTCGCCCACGCCCCCTCGCGCTCGACGCGCGCCAGGACGCGGCGCGCCAGCTCACGCGGGCTGACCGCCACCGGCGCCCTCCTCTCCGGACGCGGGCGCCGGGGCCGCGAGCACGTCGCCGACCGCGATCGCGTGACCGTTGGCGACGTCGAGCGCGCGCAGCCGCTTGCGCCCCGGCAGCTGCAGCTCGCGGATGACGACCGCGGCGCCGTCGCCGCACGCGACGTGCGCGCCCGCCGCGTCGACGGCCAGCACGGTCCCGGACGCGGCGGCCGCCGCGGCGCCCGCGGCGCGCGCGCCGAACAGCTTGATCGCCGCGCCGCGCAGCGCCGCCTGCGCGCCGGGCCACGGGTCGACGCCGCGGATCCGCGCCGCGACCTCCGCCGCCGGGCGCGCGAAGTCGATCACGCCGTCGGCCTTGCTCAGCATCGCCGCGTGGGTCGCGCGCGCGGGGTCCTGCGGGCGCGCGACGAGCGTGCCGGCCTGCAGCCCCGCGATCGCCTCGAGCAGCGCCTCGGCGCCGAGCGGCGCGAGCGCCGCGAACACGCCGCCCGCGGTGTCGTCGGGGCCGATCGCCAGCCGGCGCTCGAGCAGCACCGGGCCGGTGTCCATCCCCTCGTCGAGCTGCATGATGCACACGCCCGTCTCGGCGTCGCCGGCCATCACGGCGCGCTGGATCGGCGCGGCGCCGCGCCACCGCGGCAGCAGCGAGCCGTGGACGTTGACGCAGCCGCGCGGGAACGCCTCGAGCACGGCGCGCGGCAGGATCTTGCCGTAGGCGACGACGACGCCGAGCTCGGCGCCGGTCGCGGCGAGCTGCGCGGCGACCTCGGGGCGGCGCGCCGACGCCGGCTGGATCACGGGGACGCCCGCGCGCTCGGCGACGACCTTGACCGCCGGCGGCGTCAGCTTGCCGCCCCGCCCCGCCGGCTTGTCTGGCTGGGTGACGACGAGCACGACCTCGTGGTGACGCAGCAGCGCCTCCAGCGACGGGACGGCGAAGTCGGGCGAGCCCATGAACACGACGCGCACGGAGGCGTTCCTAGCACGTCCGCGCGCGCGCCCGCGCGCGGCGCGCCCTCCGACTGACGCGCCGTGATCGCGTCGGAGGCCTTCTCTGCGGGGTGGGTCCCGACGAGCGCTGCTCGTCGGGCGGGGCGGCGAGCCCCGTGTGATCGAGGCGACGTGCCGTGCCGGAGCAGAATGCGACGGTCACGGCAGGCGCTCAGTCGGCCAGGTTCGCCAGGTAGCTGCCGCGCAGCGCGTCGTCGGCGAGGACGCGGAACCCCTCGTCGAGCACCGCGCCGATCTCGGCCAGCTCGCGCGCCAGCTCGGCCCGCAGCTCGGGCGGGAACGCGTCGGGGTCGAAGTCGCGCCGCGCCGCCTCGTAGGCGCGGCGGATCTCGAACGCGGTGGCGTCCCGGCGCACGCCGAGCAGTGCGAAGTAGTCGGCCTCGTCCACCAGCCGGTGGCGCGCGCGCACCCGCTCGCGGTCGATCGCCAGGTCGGTCTCGCCGACCAGCGCGTGCGCCTCGTCGTCGTCGCCGCCGCGCCGCCGCACGGTCGCGACGCCGAGCAGCCCCAGGCTCCACGCCAGCTGGTAGACCGCGGCGAGCGAGGCGCCGGTGGCGCGCGCGATCTGGCCCAGGTCGGCGCTGCCGTCCATCGCCGCCAGCGCGGTGCGCTCGTCGGCCGACAGGTCGGCGACGGAGATCATCGTGCCCGCCTTGTCGCGATCCGCGACCTCGACGACGGTCCCCGGCGGCCCGAGCAGCCGCTCGAGCGTCGCCAGGTCGAGCTTGCGGCGCACGCCCTCGAGCACCATCGCCGCGGGGTGGCGCGACAGCCGGATCCGCTCGGTCGCGGCGCCGTCGCCGGGGACGATCCGGTACTCGCCCGTGTCCCACGCGAACAGCGAGTAGATGATGTCCTCGACGTGGCGGCGCACGGCGGGCAGCAGCTCGCGCCGCTTGAGGAAGCCCTTGTCGACGAGGATCTCGCCCATCCGCCGGCCGGACTCGCTGACCAGGTCGCGGCACCCGGCGTACTGCTCGGCGGTGATCTTGCCCTCGCGGAACAAGAGCTCGCCCATCCGGTCGCCCGGCAGCGTCGACGACGCGAACACCGGGCGCCCGCTGTCGAAGTAGATGATCTTCTCGACCGTCCCACCGCGTTCGTCGCGGCGGAACACGATGTGGCCGGTCAGCTCCGACGCGAACATCCGCGCGATCAGCGCCGCGGCGTCGCGCTCGCCGCGCTGCAGCTCGCCGGCCTCGGAGGTCGAGCGCGCGGCGGCGTCGGTGCCGGCGGCCTCGGCCCCGCCCGGGCTGGTGCCCACGTGGCGCTCGTCGCCGGCGAACGTGACACCGCCGACGTCGTAGACCTCGGTGCCGCCGGCCTGCGCCGCGGCGTCGAGCGCGGCGAAGTCGATCTCGGTGCGGAAGTCGTGCGGCGGCCGGACGTCGAGCGCGGACGCCGCCGGCAGATCGCCGGACGAGCCCTGGCGGAACAGCCGCTCCGCCATCAGCGACATCTTCGCGCGGAGCTGGCGCGCGAAGTCACCGCCGGTCGGCGGCGTCGCCGCGGCACCGTCGTTCGCGGCGGCGAGCGCGGCCGGCACCGGGCGGCTGATCGACAGCTCGCTGAGATCCGCGTCGAGATCGACGTCGTCGAGGTCGTCGGCGGGCGCGTCCTCCGCGTCCGCCGCGTCCACCGCGTCCACATCCGGCGCGTCGTCGATCGGCGGGGCGAGCCCGTCGTCGACGGGGACGTGGTCGACGGCGGCGCGCGCGCGCGGCGCCGGCGCCGGCCGCGCCGCCGAGGCGGCGACGCCGGCCTCGTCCTCGTCGATCACCGGCGGCATCGACGCCGCCACGGCCCACGCCCCGCCCTGGTTGCGCTCGGTGACGTCGAGCGCGGCCGAGGCGCGCGCGTCGACCGGCACCGGCACCTCGACCGCACCAAACGGCGGACCGGGCCGATTGGCCCCGTCTGGCCCGCCTGGCCCGTCGGGATTGATGATCAGCGTCGGCTCCCGCACCGGCAGCGCCGGCGGCGCGTCCCACTCGTCGTCGCGGGCGAGCTCCTCGGTGTGCCGCACCGGCCACGGCATCGACTCGGTCGGGTCGAAGCTCCCGGCGGTCTCGCTCACCACCGGCGGCTCGAGGCCGGGCGGCAGCTCGTGGGTGCCGCTCTCCTCTCCCACCGACGGCGCGCTCGGCGGGGCCGGCCCGCGCGGCGGGAGCTCCGGCGACGACTCCTCGACGATGTCGGCATCGACGACGTCCATCGCCGCGGCGGGCGGTGGCGGCGGGGCCGTGGCGCGCAGCGTCCGGCGCGCCGCCGGCGCCACGCCGCGCAGGGTCGCCGACAGGTCCGGCGTGACGACCGGCTCGGACGCGGTGCCGGCGTCGAGCGCGGACACCGGCCGCGTCGGCACGTCGTGCACCGACATCGGCGCGGTCACCGCGCCCGACGCTGGCGCCGCGACGCCGCCCGACAGGGCCGGCGGCGCGTCGAGCTCGCCGCCGGCGGCGAGGATCGCCTCGACCGGGATCGCGAACCCACCCGAGGTGCGGCGCACGACCTCGCGCGACACGTGGTGGTCGATCTCGGCGTCGAGCATCGCCTCGAACCGGTCGGACACCGCGGGGGACGCGGTCTCGGCGCGGGCCGGCGGCGAGGTCGAGCCGCGCGGCGCCGGGCGGGCGCCGTCGCCGGTGACCATCACCGCGCGGTGGGCGCCGCTGAGCCGGGTGACGCGCCCCGACGGCGCGTCGGGCAGCACCGCGACCGGGGCCGCCGCCGGGGCCGGCGCGCCCGCGGCG